>JAJEGW010000114.1 GCA_022819605.1 Silicimonas sp.
GCACGCGCGGTGAAGTACATCAACCACCCCGGGCCGTCAGGATCCTGCATGACCCAGGGGTCGCGCATTGCACGGGCGTGCCATGCGCCCACCCAGTCGGTCTCGTAATGCACGGCATTCGGGCCTGTCAGATCGAGACAAAGGCCATCGCCCACCCGCTCCCAGATTTCCAGATCTTCGCCGACGGCGTGACCGATCCGCTGGATCAGCGCGCCTTCCGCTTCCGAGGTTCCGGTGTAAAAGTAGTGCCAGGAGCCATCGTCGCCACGCAGTGTCGACCCGGTCCAGGTGGTCTTGTCGTCCCAAGCCGGACCTTCGGAAGGCGCAAGCGAGGTTCCGCGATGCTCCCAAGTCACGAGGTCGTCGCTGACGGCATGGCCTTGGGTCACGTTCCAGTGGCGGAGCTCCGGATCGCCGATCGATTTTGGAGCCTTCAGGAACCAGCAGTGCCAGTGGACGCCGTCGTGCAGGTACCAGCTGTCCCAGACCCAATGATCTTCAAGTGCCAGCATGCCTAACCCTTCACGCCTGTTGACGCGATCGAGGCAATGAACGCGCGCTGCAGAACCAGGTAAAATGCCAGGACTGGCACCGTGATGATTGTGAGATAGGCCATGATCTCGCCCCACGCCGTGTTCAGCTGGAAGAAGTAGAGCAATCCCACCATGATCGGCCTCAGGCCCTCTTCCTGCACGACCATGATCGGCCAGATGAACTGGTTGTTGTACATCTCGAGGAACTTCAGGATCGCGACCGTCGCGATGACAGGACCGGACAGCGGCATCACCACGCGGCGATAGACCTGAAACCAGCTTGCGCCCTCAACGCGGGCGGACTCCACGAGATCACGCGGCAAGTCGCGGAAGTACTGGACGAAAAGGAAAATCTCCAGCGCCCGGATGATCCAGGGCACGATCTGCACCTGGTAGGAGTTGAGCCAGCCCCAGGTGACGCCTTCGGTGCTCAGCCACGGCAGGTTGTTCACCAGGAGCAGCAGGGGCACGGCAACGGTCTCGAATGGCAGGATGTACGTCGCGATGATGATCGCCAGAACCACCGTCTTGCCACGCCATTCGATGAACACGAACGAGAATGCCGCGATCGAGGCAAGGAACAGCGACAGCACCAGCGTCGTCGCCGTGATGAATACCGAATTGAAGATGAAGAGTCCGACCGGAGCCCTGCTGAAGGCATCGCGGTAGTTGTCGACGCCGATGTCTCCCACCGGAAGGAACGCACGCAGTGAAGAGCTGTCGCTCAAAAGCTGCAGGTCCGGCTTGAACGAAGACATGACCATGAAGATGATCGGCAGGACGAAGATGCAGGCGATGAACCCAAGGAAGAGATACAGTCCGATCAGCCGCGTCTTGCGTTCAAGAGTCATGTCACTTCTCCCGCGTCAGCCAGCGCTGAAGAAGCGAAATCGAGAGCACGAAGAGGAAGAGGAAGACGGAAATCGTCGATCCGCCCGAAATGTCCTGCTTTCCGTAGCCGCGCTCGACCATCTGGAAGACGATGGATTGCGTGCTGTCAAGCGGGCCGCCCCCGGTCATGACCGCGATCTGCGGATAGAGCGTGAATGCCTGCATGGTGATGATGATCATCACCAGGATTGCGGTGTTGCGGAGGCCCGGCCACGTCACGTACCGAAACGTCTGCCAGCGCGAAGCGCCCTCGATCCTTGCCGCTTCGTAGAGCGATGCAGGGATCGTCTGGAGACCCGAAAGCCAGATGATCATGTGAAATCCGACGCCCTGCCAGATCGACATCGCCATGATCGAGGGCAGCGCGGTGGATGTCTGCCCGAGCCAGTCGACAGGCTCGAACCAGCCGAAGGTGAGCAGGTCGAGCACCGTGTTCAGGAGTCCGTTCTGCCCGTCGTAGATGAACCGCCAGAGCATCGAGACCACGACCATCGAGATCACGACGGGCATGAAATAGATCGTCCGGAAGATGTTGATGCCGCGAACCTTCCGGTTGATGAGCAGCGCCAGGCCCAGCGCCGCTGCCGCCTGGAGCGGCGCGACGACGACCACGAAGAATAGGGTGTTGCGCACGGCCTTCAGGAAGACAACGTCGGTTGCCAGGACGAAAGTGCGCCGGTCGTCACCGCGACCGAAGCTGAACCATGCGCGCTTGCGATAGTAGTCGGGGTAGTCGTCCTTGTTTCGGGTGTACGTGCGCAGCGACGGGAAGACAGGCTCGCCGTCCTTCGTCCTGACTGCGCCGTCATCGTCGCGTTCGGCCTCAAGCGTGAGAACGGCGATGCCGAAGAGACGCTCGTAATTTGCCGTTCCGACCCATTCGGTCGGGTTCGGGGAGACAAGCCGCTGGTTCGTGAACGAGAATCCGATCGCCATGAAGAACGGAATGATCAGGAAGGCTGCAATCAGCAGGAACGCGGGTCCGGCCATCAGCCAGCCCGCACGATTCTGCTGTGTCAATCTCGATGCCATCGCGGCGCCCGGGAAAGGGTCGGGCGGGCCGCCCTCCGGCGGCCCGCCCGCTGCTCACGATCAGTTGCCGTAGCCGTTGTTGGCCTCGATGTCTGCATCAATCTCGTCGACGGCGGCATCGAGCGTGTCCGCAACGTCGGCCCCGTCCGCGATGTCTGCCAGCGCCTTTTCGAAGACCTTTGCGACGACCGGATAGCCCGGTGTCACGGGCCGCACGAGCGCCTGAGCGTTGGAGAGCCCAAAGAACACTTCAAGAGGGCCGCCCGGGGCGTAGTTCGCCGTCATGGCCGCCGCCGACGGCGTTGACGGGATCAGGCCAATGCCGTCCGAGAAGGCGGCAAGGTACTTGTCCTGAATGGCGTGCTCGATCCAAGCAGCCGCCCCGTCGGGATGCTCGCAAGTCTCGGTGACGCCGAACTGCCACGATGCCGCACCGATGGTCGGTCCGTTCCCGAGATCCGGTGCCGGCAGGAACACGATGTCCTCGACCCCGCCGTCCATCGTCGGGACAGCCGCCCAGTTGCCGTTCCACGAGAAGGCGTACCTGCCCTCGATGAAGCCGGTGTCGCGGTCAGCGCCGTCCTGGCTGTTGCCTGGAGCGTATCCGCCGGCAAAGAGGCTCTGCCACCACTCGCCGAAGGCAAGTGCGGCATCGCCGTTCAGCGCACCCTCGGCCGTCGTGTAGTTCGAGCGGTCGATCATGTCGCCGCCAAAGCTCTGGATGAACGGACCGAAGGCATACGGAAACCATTCGCCTTTCCACGCCATGCCGAGGTCGAGCGCATATTCGTACTTGCCGGAGTCCTTGGCGGCATCAAGCGCGGCCTGCAGTTCGTCCCGTGACCAGGGATTGTCGAGCGTGGGCGTGCGCAAGCCCAGCTCGTCGAGCGTCGACTGGCGGGCATAGAGGGCGACGGCCGCATCCCAGAGTCCGATCGAGTACAGCGTGTCGTTCCAGATGCCCTTGGTGCCAGGCAGGAAGTCGGCGATCTTTGACTCGTCGATGGGCAGCGGCTGCATGTAGCCGGCCCATGCCCAACGCGGCATGACGGGACCGTCAACATCGATGATGCAGGGCAGGTTGCCTGCCAGCGCGGCGGCCTCGACTGAGTCGTTGTAGCTTTCCTGCGGGAAGCTCTCGATGACAACGTTCCAGTCCGACTGGCTGGAATTGAAGTCGTCTATGATCTGGTTGATGATGTTCGACTCAACCTCGTTGCCGGCACCATGGTACCATAAAGATACCGTGGTCTGCGCGGCGGCCACTCCTGCTGCAAATGCGGAAGCGGCCAGCGCCGCGCCAAAGGTCTTCAGTTTCATGAGAACGTACTCCCTGTGTTGCTCCTGAGTTTCGTCACTGAGTTCAGGGCGGTCACGGATGACCGCCAATGCACGGGTCCCGGAACCATTTCCGGACCCGCAAGTTGCTCGTCTTCGCCCTTGATCATGCCCAGAGCGATCTCTGCCGCTCTTTGACCCATCGCCAGATAGGGCAGCTCCACCGTGGTCAGCGGGGGGTAGAGCGTTTCGGCGATGGCCCGGTAGTTGTCGAAGCCGGCTACGGAAACGTCTTCGGGGATGCGAAGCCCGCGTGATCGAATCAGCCCGTAGAGGCGAAGGGCCATCTCGTCGTTTCCGCAGCAAATCACTGTTGGCGGCCCGTCGAGCGCGAGAACCGAGTCGAGTGCGCGCTGAAGCAGCCTGCCATCGTCATCCTCGACGTTCTTGCGCGCCATGACTTCCAATGCGCCGTCGTAGGGAACGCCGGCGGCTTCAAGCGCCTCGCGATATCCTCTCGACCGCAGTTCCGTGGCCACCATGGCGGGGTCGAGCGTGAGATAGGCGATTCGCTCGTGTCCCGAGCGGATCAGGTCGGTCACGAGATCGAACTGGCATCGCTCGTCATCAGGCAGGATTGCCGGCGTTCCGTCCGCGTCGAAACAGTTGACCAGGACGACCGGGCAGTTTCCGGCGCCGGTGTCGAGCGTGACCTGCTGGTGGTAGTCAGCGACATAGATCAGCGCCTCGACCCTGTGCTGCAGGAACGTGCGCACCAGTTGAGGCACCTTGGCGGACGTTCCGCCGGTATCCGCGATGATCAGCGTCTTGCCGCTGTCGGCCATGACTTTCTGGATGCCCTGAACGATGTAGAGATCCGGAAGGCCCGTTGGCTCCATCGGTTCGAGCTTGTGGCTGAGTGCGCCGGTCACGAGTCCGATCAGTCCTGATCGGTTGGATCGCATCATTCGGGCCGCGTTTGAAGGGACATAGCCAAGTTCAGCCATTGCCGCTTCGACGGCCTTCCGCGTTTCCTTGCCAACCGGCGCATCACCGTTCAGTACGCGACTTACGGTTTTTGGCGAAACGCTTGCCGCCTTCGCGACATCGTAGATCGTGGCCAATGCAATCCCCCGTTTGACGCCGTAGGCCTGCAAGACTTCCGGCGAGAGCAGCCAAATGACATCGAAGTCATGACATCGGTGTCATAGCACTTCGCCCTTCACACCGCAAGCGCCAGGATCGTTCTGCCAAAGGCGCCTCCGGTTGAGGCGGCGCGGCCGGCGGTCTTGGCCGGACACTCCGTGCTGCTGACCCCGCTTGCCGAAGGTCTTCGTGACAGGATCGAAGCGCTCGCGAATGCCGAGGCAGCGCCAGCTGCTGCTGGATTGGGACTTTGGGTCGAAGACTAGGCGACGAAATGGGCACTCCTCCAACTCCCGAGTCGCTGCTTCCTGCAGCCTTTCAGGTGATACAGGCGGCGCGAACCGCCGGGCTAGCGCCGCTGGTCCTGCCGGACAAGATCGCGGACTGTCGAGACCTGCTGCGCTTCAAAGCTGCTGCTGGCAAGGTCCGCGTTGGGTGCCGCTGGCGGTTTCGCGATTCACCACGGCCAGGCCGCTGTCATGAACCGAGCCTTTGCCCCAACTGCCGCGGAACAGGAAACCGTCCGACGCACGGTCGAAGCAGCAGAGAACGCTCGCCGGGACGGGCGTACGGTGACCAATCTGGACGGACGAATGATTGACGGGCCAATTGATGTGCGTGCCTAGACCGTGCTGGCACTGGAGAAATACTGCAAACGGTCATGAGGTTCTGAAACAGGTTCGCGCAAGGCAAGACCCAACGAACGTCGGGCCAGCTTTCCGCGCATTGCTTGAATTTCAGAACCTCTACTGGATGGTGGTGGAGCCAAGGGGATTTGAACCCCTGACCTCTTGCATGCCATGCAAGCGCTCTCCCAACTGAGCTATGGCCCCATCAAGAACGACGAAACGTCGCCTGCGGCAACGTGGGTAATGACTTGGATCGCGCCACGCAAGCGAATTCACGAATCGTCGTCGTCTGTCGGCACGTCCGCTATTTCATCGAGCGAGACACTCGAGTCGTCATCATCGTCCTCGAGAACATCGTCTTCCAGACTTACGTCCGAATCGTCTTCGTCATCTTCAAGCACGATGTTCTCGTCGTCGAATTCGGTTTCCGTCTTTGTATCTTCCTTAGCCTCCTCGGCCGCAATGCGCTTTGCCTTGTCCACGTCAAGGATGATCGGTTCGCCGGTATACGGGCTGATGATGGGATCCTTGTTGAGGTCATAGAACCTCTTGCCGGTGGTTGGGCAAACCCGCTTGGTGCCCCATTCTTCCTTGGGCATGTCCGCCTCTATCCTGGTTGATCTTCGGAATTTCGCGCGACGTGCCACAATGCCTTGGTGCTGTCAAAGGGATTCGCGGCACTGGTGGCGGAATGCCCGGAGCGCTAGGCTGCGAGCGACGCCACGAACAGGCAGAGAGCAATGGGGCACATGAAGCTGAGTTCGGCGCCGGACATCAGCATAATCGTTCGGCGGTCCTCGCGAGCCCGTCGCTTGAGCCTGAGGGTATCGAACCTGGACGGTCGGGTAACACTGACGGTGCCGGCCGGCACGAGTCTGCGAACCGCCCAGGACTTTGCCGAGAAGAAGGCCAATTGGATTGCGAGCGTGGTTGAAAGACGACCGAGTCCGATGCTGGTTGATGTCGGCGTGGAGATTCCTGTCGAAGGCGAGTCGCACATGGTCGTGGCTGGGGCTGAGTCGACCGCGAGGCTTGCGGATGGCAGGATCGAGGCCCCCGCAGGTTCTGCCGCTCCTGCAGTGATGGCGCTTCTGCAGGAGCTTGCACGCGTGCGGCTGGCAACCTCAGCAAGGCGATACTCCCGTGCAGTCGGCAGGGAATTCCGGCAGATGACGCTCAAGGACACGCGTTCCCGCTGGGGGTCGTGCTCCGCAGAGGGCAATCTGATGTTCTCGTGGCGTCTGATTCTGGCGCCACCAAGCGTACTCGACTATGTCGTCGCCCACGAGGTCGCGCATCTCAGGCATATGAATCACTCGCGCGCTTTCTGGAACGTTGTCAGGAATGTATGTCCCGAATACCAGGCACCTCGAAATTGGCTCAGGCGGGAAGGCGCCGGCCTGCACCGGTTTCGGTTCCGTCCCGGTGATTGACGCGGCACCACCGTTGTGATCACAATCCCGCATGCAGGCGAGGCCGAGCGAACCACCGATTGCCGCCCACGAGCGGGTCTACCGAACCCTCAGGTCTCGGATCATGCACGGTGAAATGGTGCCGGGAACATCGCTGACGTTGCGGGGCATCGGACAGGAATTCGGGACGTCGATGACACCTGCGCGCGAGGCGGCACGCCGCTTGGTGGCGGAAGGCGCCCTGACGATGTCGGTGTCGGGACGCATCTCGACTCCTGAACTCGCCAATGACCGGATTGAGGAATTGGCGTCCCTTCGCGGACTGCTGGAGACCGAACTGGCTGTTCGTGCCCTGCCGCGTGCGCACCTGGCCCTGATCGAACGTCTGACGACCATCAACAGCACGGTTGCAGAGGCGATCAGGAGGGGTGATGCCGTCGCCTATATTCGCACGAACCTGGAATTTCACCGGACGCTCTACCTTCGTGCCCAAGCCCCGGCGATGCTTGCGCTGGTTGAAACGGTCTGGCTTCAGCTTGGGCCGACGATGCGCAAGCTGTACGGCCGCATGCGGCAGGGAAGGCCGCCGGACAGCCATCGCCTGATACTGGCAGCGCTGCGCAACAGGGAAGAGGCGGCGCTGCGCGTGGCCGTCAGGACTGACGTGACCAAGGGCCTGAGGCTCCTCATGACATGACGGCGACATGGCGAGCAGGCTGAACCGCGCACTGTGACGATGCCGGATCTGAAATCGGCTTGCGCCCAAGGGTTGGTCGCTCGAAAGAGGATTTCAGGATTTTTTGGGGCCGTACGGCCGCGCCTGACACGGCAGCGTCTTCCGCATCGTGGCGGTGCCGGTCACGCCGGTCTCGTTGCGCCTTGTTCGCTTGCGAACGACCAATATGATTGCGCCGAGCACTGGGAGGGGAGCCATGGGCGAAGAGACATTGGCAGCAGATCTTCGCGAGCGGGTTTGGCTCGGCGAAGGGGCCGGGTCATTTGGGAGCTTCTGCGCGCAAGTGTCGGAGTCGACAGAACTTGGTGACTGGCCCGAGGCAGAAGCGGTCGAGTGCAACGTGCCGATTTATGACGGATCGCGCGTGCGCGAAGCGGCGGTCGATTCCGCCCGAGCTACCGACATCATGTCCGAATGGAATGCGGTCCTTGACACCGGCCCTGGCATAATCGTCATTCGCGGCGGCATGGCGGACACCAGCGTCGTGGACGAGGCCACGGAGATCTTTGAACGGATCATTGATGAGGAGCGGGCCAGCGGCACGGGCGGCGGGGACCACTTTGCGAAGCCGGGCGCGAATGACCGTGTCTGGAACGCAGCGGAAAAGCACTGCCGAGCCAGCCCGGAGAATTTCCTGCGCTACTACGCCTCGGATGCAATCGCTCTGGCGGCCCGGGCATGGCTGGGGCGGGGCTATCAGCTGACCGCACAGGTCAACCGGGTGAATCCCGGCGGTGCGGCGCAGACGGCACACAGGGACTACCATCTGGGCTTCATGAACGCCGATCAGCTGGCAACCTATCCGATCCAGGCGCACGAGTTTTCTCCCCGCCTGACGCTCCAGGGAGCGATCGCGCATTGCGACATGCCGGTGGAGAGCGGCCCGACGATGCTCCTGCCATATTCGCAGCGCTTCACCGAGGGATACGTGGCTTTCGGACGGCAGGAGTTTCAAGAATTCTTCGCCAAGGCCCATGTGCAACTGCCGCTTGAGAAAGGCGATCTCCTGTTCTTCAACCCGGCGGTCATGCACGCCGCTGGCACGAACCGATCGCAGGACATCCGACGGATGGCGAACCTCCTGCAGATCGGATCTGCGTTCGGGCGGTCGATCGAGGCCGTGAACCGGTCGGCAATGTCCGTGGCTCTCTTTCCAGTGATGGCAGAGGCTCGCGCGTCCGGTACGTTGACGTGGAGGGAAGTCCGGAACGCCATTGCGGCTTCCGCCGAGGGCTACGCGTTTCCGACGAACCTGGATCGCGACCCGCCTGTGGACGGCCTCATACCGTTGAGCCAGGCGGAACTGATGGAGGCGGCGCTGGAGCGCGGAGCGACTGCAAGTGACTGGGAAGCAGAGGTTGCGGCGATGGATCAGCGACGAATGCCCTGACCGAGGCCTTGCCGAATCTGCGTGGGTGTCAGGGAAATTTCACCTGAGTCGCGTCTCGCAGTTCAGGAGGTGGTGCCGGGAACCTTGAAATTGCATTGGGCACGACAGATTCTGATTCTGGCTGGTCCCTTGCCTTTGCACCGCACCTTGCAGCAACGGTGTAGGGTGATGGGTGAATGGCAGGCCCGGGCAGCGGGGACAAGGATCTTGCTCTCATCCCGTGCCTTTCCTGGGTAGCCTTGAATGGCTGGCATGACTGTGTTCGGTCATGGATTCTGGACAGAAAGGCCACGAGAGCGACCCCGTTGACTGTTTCAGATTGCTGCGGTCTGGTTTTTGGCCGCCGGCTCATCCCGACCAGTCGGCAGCACGCGATCCCGGTCGGACGTCTGCCTGGCGGCATGACTTGAAGCACATCAAGACCAGATCAGAATTCTGGCCAGGGAGTCCGCCGGTTTCGAAAGGGCCGATTGGTGAGAACAGGCGAGCAAGCTCGATCTTCGGGAAATCGCAATTGAGGTGATGTGCCTTTCCGGGACACGACGACTGAGACACAGTGTGCCAATGGCCGTATCCAAGTCGCTACTTCGCGGGCGAGCGGGTGACGATTGCGCCGACGCCACGTATGAGATCGAAGAACCCGGGACAGGTCTTGCCGACGCAGTCGGGATGATCGAGTCGAACGCCGCTGCCGGCTAGGCCAAGCACCGACAGCGCCATGGCCATGCGATGGTCATTGCGGGTCTCCAGGTCGGCGAACCGCGGCTGGCCTGGCTGGATCGTCCATCCGTCGGGCCGTTCTGCGACCTCGATCCCGGCGCGACGCAGGGCAGTGGCCATTGCGTCAATGCGATCGCACTCGTGGTTGCGAATGTGCTCCACTCCGGCAATCGAGATCGGGCCGTCAGCAAAAGGTGACAGGGCCGCGACCGTCAAGGCGATGTCCGAGCAGTCGTTCAGATTGAAATGCTGGTTGCCGCGAAGCTTCGGCAAATCCACCGGCCGCGAAATCCTGACCTCTTCCGCCCCCAACCAATCGACCTTGCATCCGAGTTCTTGAAGTATCTCCAAGAACCGAATGTCTGGTTGCAGGCTGCTCTTGGCGAGGTTCGGGATCGTGATCACGCCGCCAAGGGCTGCGGGAAGAGCGGAGAAATAGGATGCGGTCGAGGCGTCAGCCTCCACCGAAATGTCGCGGGCCGTGTAGAGGGTCGGCTGTACCACAATTTGCGACAAGTCTGGCTCGGCCTCGATGTCAGCTCCCGCAGCGCGCATGCAATCGATCGTGATATCCACGTACTGACGCTGCACGACTCGGCCATCCGTCAAGAACCTGAGCGGTTTGTCCGCCTGAGGCGACGCCAGCAAAAGGCCGCTCAAATATTGACTGGAGATGCCGCAGGTAACCTCGGTCTCGGAGGCGGTCAGGCACCCCCCTTGCACCACGACAGGCAGGTGGCCGGAGTGGCCAAGCGGCATGATGCTGTTCGGCGCAAGATTTGCAAGCGCGTCGAAAACGCCATTCATCGGGCGGCTCTTCATCTGTTCGCTGGCCGTCAGGGTCCATCTGCCGCAAGCCCCAAGAGCGAGAATGCAGGGCAGGAAACGGGCAATCGTCCCGGCCGACCGAACGTTGATTTCGGTCCCGTCAACAGGTCTTTCCCGTCCGATTCCCCGAATCGTGATGCCCTCGGCGGATTCCTCAACTCCGCACCCAAGGGAACGCGCCGCCTCGATCCCCGCTCGGGTATCGTCGCTTTGCAGAGGATGGCGGATGGTAGTCGTCCCGTCGCTGACAAGGGCGATCATGATTGCCCTGTTGGTGATGCTCTTGCTCGAAGGCACGGCGATCCTGCCATCCAGACTGCCGGAGAACTTCTGGACAGTCACTCTGTCGGTGGAACGTGCTTGCATGCCTGGCACCTCTTCTGCGGATCAGGAACGGCAGGGCTGCACATGCGCCTTTGCCGAGGGAAGGACAACCCGCCTTGGCTGCCCGAAGCGCAGACTCAATCCAAGTTTGGCTTCGATGGACTTTGTGGCGAACCGTGCAGGAATCGGGCTTGCAACCTGCTCAACGAAAGTTCCCAATCTGGTGATAGCCATTCACTTGACTGCGCAGGCCGTCGCGCTCCTGTCGACATGGTCGCGAAAACCAGGGTCGCCGACTGCCGCAAGCGGGCAATGCGGAAAATCGGGCTGATTCAATTCATCGCTGGACTGATTTCAGAGTCCGGCCTTACGTGAATGCCCTCCTTGATGAGGAAATTCTTGATCTCGGCACAAGGAAAATTGCGCGGAAGGCGCGGGGAATACAGCATTGAGCTGACTATTGCGGCCGAGGCTTCAGTCTTCAGCACTTCTGCCACATGCCGAGTCGTTCCCGCGCCGCCAGAGGCGATGACGGGCACATTCACCGAGTCGCAGATCATGTCCATCAATTCGATGTCAAAGCCTGCATGGGTGCCGTCCCGGTCGATGCTGTTGACACACAATTCGCCAGCACCGAGATCAACCGCGCGCTGTGCCCAGTCAAGCGCATCCATGCCGGTGAATGTCCGTGCGCCGTCGATGGCGATCTCGAATCCGGTCGGGATGGCCGCGCTTCTGTTGACCCGCTTGACCTGCATGCTGACGACCATGCATTGACGACCGAATTCCTTGGCTCCGTGAGAAATGATCTCGGGGTTGCGCACGGCCATAGAGTCTATGCTGATCTTTTCCGCGCCGGCACCAAGAACCGCCATCATGTCCGAAAGGTCGCGGATGCCGCCACCAACCGTGAACGGGACGAAGATCCGCCTGGCGACCTTGCGCACCGTGTCCAGATCAATGGCCCGCCTTTCGGCACTGGCCTTGATGTCGTAGAAAATGACTTCGTCGATACCGTCCTCGTACAGGTCTGAAATGACATCAACCGCCGGGCGAATCTCAATGTTGTTCTGGAATTTTCGCGCCTTGGTCACCATGCCGTCGACGACGTCAAGACAAGCAATGATCCGCTTGGTCAGCATTTCGCGCTTTCAATTGCAAAATTCTTCAGCATTCGCAGGCCGACAGGACCGCTTTTCTCGACGTGGAACTGAGTGGCCCAGACATTGTCCTTGCCAATGATGGCAATGGATCGACCTCCATAGTCGATCGTGCCGATCACCACGTCTTCATCTTCGGGGATTGCGTGGTACGAATTGACGAAATAGGTGTAGCAGCCGCTTTCGATGCCGTCGAAAATCGGGTGATCTCGTGTCTTTCGCACCTCGTTCCAGCCGATCTGGGGTACGCGCACGTCGGTTTCGCAAAACCGGCGCACGTTCCCGGACATCCAGCCAAGGCAGGTGGCGCCGCCCTCTTCGCTGCGGGCGAAAACGACCTGGAGGCCGACGCATATCCCCAGATAGGGCCGGCGTCTCTCGATCACGAATTCGGTCATTGGCGCAATAAGGCCCAGCTGGTCCAACGAATCCATCGTGGCCCCGGCAGATCCTACGCCGGGCATGACAATCGCATCCACGGCGGCGAGGCACTCGGGAGAGTTGACCATTTCAAAGGGGACGTTGATGGCGCCCAAGGCAGCCGCGACGCTTTCGGAGTTTCCGGCCCTGTAGTCGATGATGCCGATCTTCAACATGCGGTGCTCCAAGGTGCCGTTGGCCGAACCGCAAGTCAGATTGTAAGAGCCCCCTCAGGGCCGTGACCGGTCGGTTACGGCGCTGTGTATTTGGAAAGCTACGAGCATGCCAATGACTTTGTCATTCGCTGACGGAAAGCTGGTTTGGGGTTGATGGATATCAGAACTTGGAATTCCTTTTGGCTGAGCGAGCGACTTTGATTCAGTTCCCAGATTGTCCGTCAATCGTGCCAGAAATGTTGAGGTCGACTTTAGGCATCGGCGGCCGGAAGGAGCCAGATTCTGTGGCTGCATCGCCCGAATCTCCGCGACTCTATGCTTGCACCCTCCGTGGTGGCCGCGAATGGTCGGTATGAATGTGATCATTCATGTCGGCTGAAGTCCTTGGCTCCGATCAGAGATCTTCGTCTGGCGCTGCAAGCAATACAGCGGTGCCGCTTCTGAGGCATGGGCCTGAAATGCCGCTCACTGACCGTTCGACAGACCGATCTGTTCACATGGAAGCGGGCCGCCGAAGGACAAATTGCGGGGGCATCCAACTTGGCCGGTTGGACATTGCACTGTGTGAAGGCGCTCGGCACTTTGGCGTTGCCGTCTTACACGATCAGGACATGGCGCCCTTGGATGAACGACCTACGATGCGTCCTGGCGCACGAAATTCGCGGCCTGCAACGAGCATGGTCGGGTCGTTGGCAACGTCTCCCAACATATCGTCTGGTCGCGTGGCGCCGCGCCTGCGATTTGGGAAACCGATCGACTCCGTCGAGGACTTTCGCACCTGCATTGGCGGCCCTCTCGAACATCGCTCCTCTTCCCGATTTCCGAAGCCCGCCTGCCCTTGACGCTTCGGGTCCACCAGCGCGGTCGTGGAACAGCGATGGTTGTCGATCATTGCGGGAGTTGATAGCACAGCCAATCAAGTTCAGGGGGAGTGCGCGGGCATGCCAGTCATCACGGAAATCGCCGACCTGAAGCGCATGTATCGCCGCCGCGTGCCGAGGATGTTCTATGACTATACGGAAAGCGGGTCGTGGAGCGAGCAGACCTTTCGTGAAAACACCAGCGATTTCGGGAAGATCCGTCTGCGCCAACGGATCGCGGTCGACCTGGCAAATCGATCGGTCGCGACCCGATTGATCGGCGAGGATGTGGCGATGCCCGTGGTTCTGGCCCCGGTCGGGCTCATGGGCATGCAATGCGCGGACGGCGAAATTAAGGCGGCGCGCGCGGCCGAAAGGGCTGGCGTGCCATTTTGCCTTTCGACCATGTCGATCTGTTCAATCGAGGACGTGGCTGCGAACACCGACAAGCCCTTCTGGTTCCAGGTCTATACGTTGAAGGACAATGACTTCATGTCGCGCCTCCTGGAGCGTGCCCGTGCCGCAGGCTGTCCCGCGATCGTCATCACGGTCGACCTGCAGGTTCTCGGACAACGCCACAAGGACATCAAGAACGGACTTTCGGCCCCGCCGAAGCTAACGATTTCGTCAATCGCGAACATGATGACCAAGGTGTCCTGGGGGCTAGGAATGCTGGGGACGAAGCGCCGTTCATTCGGCAATATCGTCGGACATGCAGAAGGGGTGACCGACCCGTCATCGCTCTCTTCATGGACCATGGAGGCGTTTGATCCGTCGCTGAACTGGGACCGGATCAAGGAGTTGATGGACATGTGGGGCGGCAAGGTGATTCTGAAGGGCATCCTCGACGAGGAGGACGCAGTGAAGGCCGCCGAACTGGGTGCCGATGCCATAATCGTCTCGAACCACGGCGGACGTCAGCTCGACGGGGCGCTCTCGTCGGTCCGGATGCTTGATCCAATCGTCCGGGCTGTCGGCAACAGGACGGAAGTCTGGCTTGATGGCGGAGTTCGGAGTGGTCAGGACGTGCTGAAGGCCGTGGCTCTTGGTGCAAAGGGTGTCATGGTAGGGCGCTCATACGTCTATGGGCTCGGCGCCATGGGCGAGGCTGGCGTGACCGCCGCTCTCGACGTCATAAGGAAGGAACTGGATGTCTCAATGGCGTTGTGCGGACGTCGAGACATCGCCGATGTGGACCGGGAGATTCTCCTCGTTCCGGAAGGGTTTTCCGGCGGACTTGGCTGAGCGTGCCAAGAGCTCCGGGGATAGGATTCCGGGGGCGGTGTCAGGCGTCGCCTCCGTGCCGCTCCAACAAACGCCCCCCGAATCGTCCGGACTTGCCGCGACCAGACGCATTGCCTGGTCTCGTCCGTCCGCTCCTGATGACCGCCCGGGTGTGAGGTCTGTCCGCCGCGGCGTGTGTGGTCAGGAGAGCTCGGCGAGGATTTCGTCAATTATGTTCATTCCGGCGCCCCAGCCCTTGTTGAAGTCGGATGCAGCGGCGGCAAAGGCGGCCTCTTCCGCGTCTGTAGCCTCGTGCGGGTCCCAGCTCAGCGTAAGACGGGTTCCTCCGTCCCGATCCTCCAGGGTCACCGTGGTCAGGAGCGTGCGTGGCCAGTCCGGCATCATGGGGTTTGCGGTGATTTCCCAATTCTCGTCCGCATTCGACATCAGCATGACCAGCCGGTCGGTCGGGTTCACCTCCGTGAACTCCATCCGCTGGTTCATGGAGCGTTCGCCCATCCTCATTTCGTTCAGCCAGAGGCCGCCGGGCTTGACCTCGAATTCGTGGATTACGGTTTCGACGCCTGGTCCGTACCAGCGCTGCACCAAGTCGGCTTCGGTCCATGCGCGCCAGACCATGTCCTTGGGTGCATCGAAATCGCGGGTCATCTTGAAGGCTTCTGTGTTCATGGGTTCTTCCCTGTTTGGAGGTTTGCGGGCAGTTTGCCCGTTGGCAGCGCAAGACGCGCGCTGCCGGATCGGGGTGGATTCAGCATCATGTCGGTCGGGCGTTTCCAGGCAGAGCTGACTCCTTCCGATCCGAGCACCCTGGTCTTTTCGTGGGCCATGCCGCCGTTGCTGCGGAAGCGCAGGCAGGAATGCGAATCGGCCGTGCCCATGTCGTGTCTGGCGGTCCATACCACACTGCGGTCGCCAATTGCGAACGACCGTCCATCCAGCGCCAGCCGAGCTCCAGGGGAGTCCTCGGAGAAGTCCGCCTTCTGCAGACGGGTGCGCACAATGGCCCACCGAAGCGCATTCGGGTCGGCGGACTCGGACGGGTTCACGACTTCGCAGCTTCCGTCTTCGATTTCATCCTTGATCCTGTTGGCGTGGACAAGGGTGTTACCAAATGGGAGCCGTCCAGATGGTAGGCGGAAATGATCACTTCGTGTCCAAGATTGTCCGTCATCGCATGCTGCGGTGTCGTCCTCGTTGCAACCCCATCGTCGGTCATGGCGTCCGTGGCCGAAAAATTGATGCTTGATGGCGAATCGATCGTCACTATCCGTGATCGCGGAGTCGGCAGTGTCTTTGATTTCGTCCAGAACGCGTGGGGCTGGACCGAATCGGAATGTGCCGACGGAAGGTCCGCTTCGAAATTTCCCTTCGTACGGCCAATGCTTGCACACGGATGAAGGCCGCTCCGGTCGTCGAGCACTTGATCTAAGCGCGCAATCACGGTCCGTTGCTCGAAGTCGGAAGTGTTCCATGCGATTTCCATGCGACGTCGGCACGTGCGAAACCGCAACTTTCATCGCCGTCAGCCATGGCGCTCGGCGGAATCCGGAGCAGATCGGCATGGGCCTTCGCCGGATCGCAATCTCCCAGCGGGACAAATTCCTTGCCCTTGAACTTCCGGTCTTCGTCAAGTTGAGCAACCCAAGCGGCATTTCCGCCGACACTGACATTGCGGGCTTCATCGAACGCACCGCCTGCCTGCCATACGGAGCGGCTGAACCCCGGAATCCACGACGGGACTCCTGGCACCAGAGTGCATCGACACCGACAGAGTCCTTCAGAACCGCATGTTGAATGTCACGAAGAAAGTGCGGCCCCAGCCGGCCGCGCGCGGTCCGTCGGTACGGGAAGGGTGCGCGGTGTTCTCGGAGAGCTTCGCGTCAGTCACGTTGTAGACGCCGGCGGTCAAACGCTTGCCTTCCATCCCGAACGGCGACTTCCAGTCCAGGGTCAGGTCGTGGCCGGTCCAGGAACCGAAATGCCCGTCGCCCTGGCTGTTCTGGATCCGATCGCGATAGTTGAATGCCCAGTAGCCCGTCACGTCGTCTCGCCCGACGGATGTCACGATGCGAATCGCATTGCGCGGCAACTGCAAGGGTTTCGTATCGTTCGCGACGGTTGCCTCGCTGTCGAGGACATAGCGCCACAGGCCGCGCATGGCCAGAAAGCCCCAATCGGTGTCCCTTCGTGCGCCGAACCTAGTGTTGATGCCTGAGACCTCGGAGTCGACGACATTTGCAAAGCTGTCATGAATGGTGATGTCGCCCGCCATCCGCTCGATGCAGTTGCCGCCGCCGCCGGGCGGGCATTCCGGATAGTTCAGCATCGCCCAAGTGGCCCGGTTTAACCCCGGCTGGCCCGTTGTCGTCAGGCGGTACCCGTCGGCAACGAAGTAGAACGGTTCCTTGCGGATCCCGGCGCCTAGGGAGAGCTTCTCCTGCCGTGACGGATCAAGGTCGGGATTGCCGCTCGTGAGACGCGTGACCTGCCGGTAGTTCGCCGCGTCGCAGGTGCGTGGGGGCGGCCCCGGTTCCGGAATGCACCGGACATAGGGATGGCCCTGGGACGCGGTGGAATGCAGATGGCTCATGGACGGCGCCTTGTCGCCCGCGCTCCAAGAGCCGCGAAAGGCCAGGATGTCCGTCGGACGGTATTCGGCGCCCAGGCGCCAGGAATGCAGGGCACCCACATCGTCGTACTCGTCAGCGCGCGCCGCGACCCGCATGTCCACCTTGCGGGCCAAGGGGAGCGACAGCTCGGTGAACGCGCCGGCAGCGTCCCGCTCGCCCTCGTAGCTGGTGCCGCCCGATCCCAGGACGCCGTTCACGTCGCGGGCTCCGCCGTCACGATCCACAAACTTCAGGATGTCATGGGCTTCCACCGTGCCGATTTCGGTTCCCGCGGTCCAGGACGCGTCCCGCCCGCCCGGGGCCTGAAACCGTCCTTCGAGGGCGAACCGTCCGCCAAGGTAGCGTGCGCCTGCATCTATTTCCTCGCGCAGGGAGCTCCGGTCGATGGCCTCCAGATGGTCCGGATCCGTCGACAGCGGGTCTGCGAGATTGTACCGCCCTTCAGTGATCTCCTGGCCAATTCTTTGCGCATCCACGAACGTGTTTCCGGTCACCGAACCGTCGAAACTCCACGCGTTGACGCTTGCTTCATAGCCCAGGCCTTCGGCAAGACGTCCCTCGACGGTCGCCGAAACCTCGAATTCCGTGCCGCGCGCATCCCAGTCCCGGAAGCCATGGCCGATGAACCGGTGCCCGACCGCGAAGATGTCCTCTTGCGTCGCCTCGAACGCAGGTTCGGCATCGCCTGCCGCGTCGTTGATCGCGTCCAGCAGGTCCGCGTCCGGGACAATGGAGAACACGTCAACGGACGGCGCGTAGCGGAACGCCCAGCGCGATCGCGATGCGATTGCGTCCAGGCGAAATTCCGCGTTCTCTCCCAGCGGGTGGTCGAGGTTCAGGATCGCGCTTGTCCGTCCGGCGCTTTCGCTGTCCCACCAGGCATTGCCGTAGGCGTAGCCGCAGCCGGTGTCTCCCGAACGGATTCCCGACGGATTGCGAAGCGGACCGGTGTAGCCCAGCGCTGGGTCGCACGGCCCCAGCGCCAGGGACCGGAGCTTCTTCTCGCTCCGATCGAAGACGAAGACAGTATTGCCGCTCACGCTCACGTTCTTCGCGTCGGCGAAGTCGCCACCCGGGATCCATTCCGACCGGCTGTGCTCCCGGGCGCTGCCGACGATCTCCTGGCGGTTCAGGACGTCGATGCCCAGGGTCACGTGTCCTTCCTGGCCGAGCGCGCCGCCCCACCAGACGCTGCCTTGGCGGGCGTCGCCGCCTGACTTTCCCGGCAGACGGGCAACAGTGCGGATGTCGAAGCCGTCCAGGTCCCTGCGGAGCACCAAGTTGAATGCGCCCATCATTGCCGAATGGCCGCCGACCGTTCCCAGGCTTTCGCCGCGCAGGACCTCTATGCGCTCGACCGCCGAAAGCGGAATCATGTCAAGACTGTTTGCAGTGGTGGAATAGGGATGTCCGTTCACCATGACGAGCCACGCGCGACCTCCGGTGAAGAAGTAGCGCAGTATGCCGGTGTCAAGCATCTCTTCGAATGTCTGGGCGCCGGAACGCTCGATGAAGCTTCGGTCATACGTGGCAAGGAACTGCGGGGCTGGAGCCAGTTCACCGGCACGGGCCTGGAACGTGGCGAGCATGGCCGTCAAGGCGAGCGTCGCAAGGGCTGTCCTCATCGAAGCATCCTCCAAGGATTCTGATGTGGCATTCCGATGGCCTCTACAGGATTCGGCATGTACATGCCAGTGTCCAGCAGGGAAGAAGGGGGCGACTCCAGGTTCAGACATGCGCCCCGCCCCATCGCCGAGTCGGGCACCTCAGTAGACTCTTCCCTGCCAAATCGCCGCCTGGCCAACTGCTGGCGCCTTCCTTGCCCGGAGTCTGCATGATCGCCCGCGTTTCGAAGTCGGCAATTCCCCTCTGCATCACGACATTGAATGCGTCAGACCTTGAGTGGCGATGCTCTGTCTGGCAGCTGATCAATGATGGTGCCGTGGGTCAATTCTTCGCCTCCGGCCCCAGTGCGCCCCGCAGCTTCGGCTGCGCTCCGGAGCCCGGACATGTCCACTTCGGACGCATTGAAGCGGACCAACTCGCCAGTCGATACGGTCGGCATTCCGTTCGCCTGCAACTCTCCGGCGACATTCCCGAGCGACTTGGCATCCAGGATGTCAAGCGCCACGCCATCGCACCGGGCGATGCGCCAAACGCCGACTCTAGGCAGCAATATGGATTCCTTTCGTCGAAGGGGACTCTCGTTGTTTGCTTGCGAGAGGCAGGGCCTCGCAGAACGATTCAACTTTGCCACGAACACGCATCGCCCGGTTTCGAGACGCGCGCATGGGCGCTGTCCGCGCGGTCTTGGAGTGGGCGAATTCCTTCATGGCTGGATGTCGCCACGGCCTGAATTTCCTTGTTTGCTCCTGGCAGCAACGCGTCCGTCCTGCCTCAAGGTGAATCCAGGAAAGGATGGAAAGTCGGACCTGAACGCGCCGAACAGCGTCGGGCATGACGTTCTTGCGGCAATTCGTGCTTTTTCATCATCTTGCCGGTGGCTTCGACAAGCGTCGTGCCTCAGGAAAAAACTACTTCACACCCATTCGATTACTCGCTATACGCGCCGCTTCTTGTGGGGCGGACACCCTTGGAGGCTGCCCTGCGTTGCAAATCGGAGAATACCCATGGCTGGTCAGAACCCTGATCTTCATGCCTTGGTGCGGACGGGGACAGGCAAGGGGGCCGCCCGTCAGGCTCGCAGAGAGGGCCTCGTGCCAGGCATTGTCTACGGTGGCGGCATCGATCCGCTGCCTGTCAACATTCCCTACAACATGCTCTTCAAGAGGTTGAAGGAGGGTCGCTTTCTTTCGACGCTCTTCAACCTCAAGGTTGATGGCCAGGACGATGTCCGCGTCATCTGTCGCGGCGTGCAGCGCGATGTGGTCCGGGATCTTCCGACCCATGTCGATTTCATGCGCCTCAAGCGAACGTCCAAGATCAACCTCTTCATAGCAGTCGACGCCGTGGGTCAGGACAACTGTCCGGGCATCAAGCAAGGCGGCCTTCTGGTGATGGTGCGGCCCGAGGTCGAACTGATCGTGACCGCCGACGATATCCCCGAGAGCATCACGATCGATGTCGAAGGGCTCGAGATTGGCGACACGGTGACGATCTCCAGCGTGACGTTGCCGGAGGGCACCAAGCCAACGATCGACCGGGATTTCGTGATTGCCAACATTTCCGCGCCGTCCGGACTTGCCAGTGTCGCTGACGAAGAAGAGGAAGACGAAGAGTTCGAGGGCGAAGAGGTCGAAGGCGAAGAGGCGGAAGAGCAAGACGGCGACGAGGAATAGTCGGCCAGCCCTTCGGGAATTCTGCGCCGCGCCCTCTGGGGCGCCGCGCATTTTGCCGCGCCTTCAATGGGCACCAAGGTTGGTGCAGCCGTAGAATCACGTCCGGTCTGGTCCAAGGCCGCATGAATGTGCCGGCGATAGGAGCTTACAATGCGTCTGTGCTACGGAACCGGGACGCCTCCCGACATGACCGTCAGAAACCAGTCTGTGTCAATGTTTCCGCCGGTCAGGATGACCGCGACCTTGCGGCCTGCCATCTGATCCCTTTCGTTGAGCAACGCAGCCAGCGACGCCGCGCCTGCGCCTTCCGCGAGATTGTGGATGTCTCGGTAGTAGATGCGAATAGCTTCGGCGACCTGGGCTTCGCTGACAGTGACGATGCGCTCTGCACCTGCACCATAGATCGCGAGCGCCTCTTCCACGGGAACACGAACCGCCATCCCGTCGGCGAAGGTGCGGGCGGAGTTGGTTTCCACTGGATGCCCGGCTTCGACCGAGAGCTTGACAGTTTGGGCGTGTTCGCTGACGACGCCGACGATCTGCGTGTCGCGCCCAAGAGCGTCTCGAGCGGCGATGCAGCCGCAAATTCCGGAGCCGCAGCCAACCGGAACGTAGAGCGTGTCAAGATCGGGGACGGCAGTCAGAAGTTCGTAGGCATATGTCGAGACTCCACGGACAAGTTCCGTGTGAAAGGGCGGCACAAAGGTCAGCCCTTCTTTTTCGGCGACCCTGAGCACCTCTTCCTTGGCCTCGTCGAAATCGTGGCCGTATTCCACGAGTTCGGCACCGAAGGACTTCATGGCGGCGTTCTTTTCGATCGAGTTGCCGTGCGGCATGTAGATCACGGCACGACGGCCGGCGGCCGTAGCGGCGCGTGCCTGGCCTTGTCCATGGTTGCCGCGAGTTGCCGTGATGATCCCCGGGCTTTCTGGTTGGGTGCGGACTAGCCAGTCAACGAAAGTGCATGCGCCGCGCACCTTGAAGGAACCGGTTGGTGTGTGATTCTCGTGCTTGACCCAGACTTCGGCACCTGCCCGTGTTCCCAGTTGCGGCCAGGCGTATTGCGGGGTGGGGGGCACTGCGGGTGTCACGAGCCTGTGCGCGGCTTCGATTTCACTCAAGGAAAACAACGGCTCTCACTCCCTCATATTCAACGCGGGCTATCGGTGCCTTGGGCCAGCGAATAGCCGAAGGAAACCCGCAGAGGGCGGGCAGATGACGATGACATACGTTGCTGGCGGCAAGATGCCAATTGTCTACATGTTCCACTGTCTCCATGACCCACGACCGAAGTTCATGAGGTCTCCAACTGTCTCAAGGAAGGCTTGCCACCAGACGAGTTCCCGTGACGCTCAAAGCCAATGCATTTTCAAGGGCATCCCTTGGCAGTAGCGCAAGGTCCAGTTCGTATACGTCAGATTGTCCGAAAGCGGAGTCATTCGCGAACACCGCCAAAAACTTCATGTGATGACGCTTCACTCACGTGCATCGAACATGGTTGCTACGTCGATTCCCGTCTGCATGTGGACTTCTTGGCAAGCTCGTCGATACAATCGGTAGCGAGAACCGGCATACCACGGGCGTTTCCATGGTTTCCGCATATAGATGCTGGAAAAGTGCAGGATGCCGGGATCTTCAACTGCGGCCACTATTTCACGCCAAAGATCTGGTGGCGCATAAAGCCTATTCAATGACGAGACGTCTCTCGGAACGTCCCACCTTTGGTCGAAATAGTGAACTCTATCCTTGAAAAACTGGTTTAGGCGGTCCATGTCAGGTAGAACAAGGCCATTGACCCAAAGATGTTCTAATTTTTTTACACTTGAAAGAGTGTGATTTGTGTCCATTATTCGAATGGAATCTGTATCAAACAACATAATGCCAGACGAAAAGAAATTTTTCTCTAGAGATCGAACATCTGAATAACCGAGTCTTTCTGCCTTTTCTTTAAACTTCTCTCTTCTTCTTTTGTAAATTTGAGGAGGAAAGAACCTCCTATCGAAGGCTCTTCGAATTGAAAGAGCGTGAGAGTAAGATCTGCAAGCGCCAATCAGGCAGCCGTTCAGGTCAGTTTCAAACAGCTGTGCTATGTCATGTAGGATCAATGTGTCCGCATCGACAAACAGGCACTTGCCTTCGACCAGCCATGGGAGAAACAGTGGCAGCATGCTTGCGGCTGGAAATCGGGCAGCCGGTTCGGTTTTTTCGTAGGCCATAAGGGCATCTGCATCGAACCGCCGAACTCTTACTGTCGCGCTTCCGAAAGTTTTGGCCAAGACGTGAATAGATGACGTGTCGAATTCCGGTCCTGAAGTGAATACAGTCACTTTAGCTGGCCCATTCACTTCCTTCAGTGCCGTGAACATTGATACAAGCAGGCAAGGCAGGTATTTGTTGTCAATTCCATAAACGATGTGCGTCACATGAAATCCCCAAGATCATCATTAATTGTCGTCACGCATCCAGACTATGACGGACAAGATCACCGCCAGTCCAAAAGTGCATCTTACCCGTCACGCGAAGCATCAACGCGATCCGCGAATCCCAATTGCACCTGACCATTCTCTTCTGCCGATAAGCAACCTCATTCGACTCGCAATTTGCCACGCTGCGCGAATCCGTGCAATCAATCGATCGGACGTCCTCGCCAATCGCGCAACGGTCCGATCGCTTCGACCGTTTCGCGCCCACCATTGGATAGCCAGTACTCGCGCAACCAAGGAACGGCGCCGCGCCCTGCGCGCCAGAAATCGCCCCAAATCTGACGGCGGTCAGGTACCAGTTCAGCTGGACGCGGTCGACCGTGAAAGGCAAGGATACGGGTGTCTTGGGGCGGCGTTCGCGGCGGCAACACCCTGTTCGCAATCGGCGGGTACAGAAGGTGGCGCTTGAAGGAAGTGACCCAAGGTCTCGGCCAGAAAGTTATCTCGTCCTGCTGTTTCCACATGAACCGCTGATCGTTTCGTATTGTCGCAGTCCAGTGTTCGGGCCGTGCAACCAGTTCATCAAAAATGTGGCCAAGCGTTCCGATCTCGAAAGCGATCACTCCAGACGCTCCGCGTATCGGTGGGTTGAACTTCAACCGGTCGATAGGGCGGGACCATTCCTCGATCATCACAAGTGTGCCTGGATGATCAAACATCGGTGCGAGATTGCCGCAGATCATGGAGTCGAGGTCGACGAAGAGCGCACGGCCGGAAAGGTCATAGAGTTCTGGCTTGAATAGCGAAATTTTTGGCCAGGCACCGAAGCGAAAGTTGTCGAGGGATAGTCCCATCTCCGGGATGGGCAGGGTCTCGATATCGGACGAAATCCCACTTGTGTCGTCGGTGAAACAGACGAAGCGATATTCTCCAGACAGATTTTTTCGGACCGCCGAAGCAAGAACGTTGACGTAGTCCGGCGCATACGCCTTGCCCCATTTCATGCACATCAGCGTTCTCTTCAAGGTGCGTTCCTCAAATTTTCCGGTTTGGTCTTGTTTGAGCAATTTTTCTTCGTCTGCAGACTGGATGACTGGGCGTAGCCAGATAGAAACTCGGCCCAGTTTTGCTCGGCCCAGTTGAGATCCGAATTCTCGCGCCTCGTTTTGACCAACGACCGTTTGAGACGGGCAAGGTTGCGCTGCATCCACCCGCCCGGTACACGTCTTTTGCATTTGTCGAAGTCGATGAGCCAAACTCGTTCGCTGGCATCCAGTAGGACATTTCGGCAATTGAGGTCTGCATGATACACGCCCAAGGAATGCATTTGCCTTATGACGGTGCCAATTCTGGACCAACTATGCTCCTGTATGGCGCACTCCAGTAATACCTCGGCTAGCGGACGTGCATTCGGGATGCGCTCGGTGATCAGATCGGCACGGTAAAACAAGCCGGAGGCGCGGTGACGGGCAGCAACTGGCCATGGCACCGGCAGACCTTGCGTACGCATCCAATTAAGCAACATAAACTCTCGCATTGCCCTGCTGTCTCCGACCCGCGCGTAGAAATAGCGGTCGCGGTTGAACTTGCCGATAAGACCGCCGCGGTGGAATGGTCGCAAGACCAAATCGCGACCAGCAAAGTGCAGGTAGTGCGCGTTGCCGCGCCCTTGTGAACTGCCTCGAAGGTGACTCTTTGCGCGAAGCCAATCGAATTCGAAGAGCCGCGGTTCCATAGTTTCAATGGCAGTTGAGTCGTACCAAATCACCGTGCCCTTGCGACGCAGTTCCAAGACTTTGCCGATTATTCTAACTCCTGTAGGGCGACATCGCACATGCAAGTGGACACATCGCGGATGATTGTCAGTGACTGGCTTTGGTTTGTCGGTTCGCCAAAAGGAGGTCAAGGCATCCTCTTTCGCGACGGAACTGTTTAGAAGATTGGGAGGTGCGCTGGGCGACGTGTAACGAATCTTGAAAGCGGGAGCCGCAATTCCTCTCTCACGGTGCAAGCACTGAGGGTCTTGGCAGAGAGTATCAGGCCTTAATTTCAAGAGTTGGAAACCGCCCCCTTTGCAACTGACGAGAGGTTTCCGTCGTCAGCGTGTGGCTTCAGCCTCGACCGCTTTCGCCGATTGGTGCGTCCTGCTCATTGCAAACGAGAATTGTCTGAAGAATCATGTTACTTCAGGAGATCCATTCTGAACATTTGTTCGAAAGTCTTAGCGTTTTTTGAGAGCTTAGCATGTATCCTGACCAAATTGTTTGGTGCCCTAAGAGCCCGTCGTTCCAGCAGTTCAGGTTGCCCCTGCATGCCTACGTCCAAGACTGCCGCACTGAACCTTTTCCCTGAGACTGCTTCAGAAGGTAGCTTCGGTCGCCGTCGTTCTGCCTCAGTTTTCGTAACCGGGGCCAACCCCGCAACACTTTCTGTCAACGAACGGGTTCGCACCGCCTAACGTCGTAATTCCGAGTAGAACGGGACACGAAAACAATGCGCTACGCTTCCTACGCGTCGTTTGAACTGGCTCGTGCAGCGAATTTAGGGCTGCTTGCTTCATGGATTGCGTCGATCGAGGTGATCACAAGGTTGTGGCTTTCGCCGATCAATCCATCGATTTGTTCAAGCGATAGCTGTCGATGACGCTTTAGGAACTTCGGCGTCACAGAATATAAGGAACGCCTTTCGCCAGTGCGGCAATCGGACAGTCGGTAGAAGTGCTGGTATCCTAGGCTATCCAAGAGTCTTGAAACACGTTGTCCCATTTGAGGGTCAGCTCTGTAAAATCCTTCCAAAGCGATGATAGGCTGCGCAGACGACAGGAATTCGAAGGCGCCTGCAATAACTCGGTCTTCATGTCCCTCAACGTCAATTTTGACGAAGCTGACGTCATCAAGCTTCAAGTCTGCTACTAGATTGTCGAGCTTGTCCACTTCGATCACGGAATTAGAATCTTCATCGGTGATCCTTGATGCACCAAGATTGTGTTCATTAACTTTGAAATTCAATTTGGCCGGTGCATCAGACAATCCAATTTGCAAGACGTTAATTGCGTTTCCAAATTCTGCCGTATTGACTCTGAGAAGGGCGGCGACCATTGGGTTCGGCTCAAAGGCGATGACCCTGCTAAAGTGTCTTGTGAAGTAAACCGTATGGTTGCCAATGTTGGCTCCTATATCAAGCGCCGTGGACTCACGGGGCAAGCGCTGAAATACCTCGCGGGCCAGAGCATCCAGTTCACGCCCTTCGTAAATTCCATCAAGCATGATGTGCGTTGAGACGATATCCCCTACGAATACAGCGCGAACCGTAGGGAATCGGGCGAATTTGGAATTCCGTAGGTGTTCTTTGGCTATGCGGCGCAATATGGCCTGCCAAAAACTAGGCATCGCCTTCGTATGATCGGAGAATCAGAAGTGAACAGAGGAGGTGGCTGTGGATAAGTTGCAGGCGGAATCCTGTGGAAAACCTGTCGCTTGCATGCCGCCGCCTCCCCGGTTCATTCCTGTGCGGGGACCGCCGCCACCAGGCCTGG
>JAJEGW010000109.1 GCA_022819605.1 Silicimonas sp.
GGATTCCCATGCGATTCCACGCCGATGCCGTCGCCTGGACCGGGCGGAGCGCGCCGTCTGCCGGGCGTTCCGCAGCTTCAGGAGATTCCGGCCCATGCCGAGGATTCAGCCAGGCAGATGACATCCAGATTGCGGGCCTGAAGGTTCTGGCGCTTTGCGGCGGGAACTCCGCGTAGCCCGGGCCGCCCGCCAGAAATGATGTTCACGCTTTCTCGTCCTACTCTAGAATGCCAATTTGAGGAAGACGTTGCGGCCTCACCCATCGGCCTCCGGGAGCACACGAAACCGCCCTGAAGACCACCGCCACGTCCTTGGTTTCTACATCTTGGTTTCCAATCCCACACCATTCCAACGCGCGAACACTGTGGACGCCAAATTGAAACTAAATCCACATTGAACACTCGTCGTCAACGTCCGAATATGCTGTTGACTTCAAGAAAAAGGCTTGCCAACTCGTCCTGCCTTCGCAGCCAAGGCATTATTTGGAGCGGGCGCATGTAGAGATCGTCGCTATGGTAAACGGCATCCCAGTCAACTGCATATTTCACGTTGCGCACATCGTTTATCACCTTAAGGAACTCGTGAGCAATTAGACCCTGGCCGATTGCACTTGGATGGATGCCGTCTAAACTGAATATTCCGCCCTGCGTAATTCGCCTCCTTGAAGTGGCATGATAAAATCTCGTATCGACCATCGGATTACGTTTTCTGAGTTCTGGTGGAAATTCATAGGGCGGCTCCTCGCAGTTTCTCTTGTACGCCGCCTGCACTAACGCTTTGTTAACGTCCACATAGTGATATCTCTTTTTTCCAAGTCCATCGTTTAGAGCGTCGAGTCGGTCACGAATAGAGTCGTTGTAGGAAGCAATGCACTTATCTATGGAATAAACTTGTTCGCGGGTGAGCTTTCGTTCTGAAGTACGTGCATAATCTTCTTCAAACATAAAGTATGTGTAGTACTTGAAATATCTGGCATGGGGAACGACCCCAAATGGGTCTGTACGACGAACGCAATTCCCAACCCCCTTTGCGAGAGGTGCAATGGTCACCGCCGGCACGTTTCCGACAAAAACCTGCCAGTCGGAATCCATATTTTTATTCATGATTGTATCCACTCTAGACATCAACTCCGAGAAATCTTCATCAAAATGCTCTGGACTCCAGAGGTTGAAGTCAAGCCGCCGTGAGTGTGATAAGCAGCTATTGTAGTTTTGGGTCGGATCGTTCGTGGAATTAATCTCAAGATCAATTATCGTTCCCAATACATTATTGGATCCAAGCCAAAGTATCAGGTTTTCAACTCCTTTCGATTCATGCATAGCTGCATGATGGCGCTTCAGCCAGCCGAGCGCTGTCATTTTGTTTAGTTTCGGATCTCGAGATGGATTAAGCACATTCAAGGCAGTTCTGTACAGGCTTGCACTTGGCAACGCATATATGCCATCGTTGAAAAGCCACCTTGTTTCCTCATCAATTTTTTGATGGCATAAATTAGCGTCTATCAGCCACGCATCAGCCACATCGAACCCGCGAACGGCAATGTTGTGAAAGTAATCGAAACCGCTGGGGTCAGGTTCATCAGGCGCTCCTGGTCCTCTTTCATAGTAGTCTTCGGTCGCATCGAATATACGCCCCATTTTCTGCAAGGCCTTTGGCCACTCCAACAGTTCCAACTCCGGGCCGCAGAGATTCTCAATTTCACGGAGCAGGAGTTCCACGTTGATCGGCAATCCGCCCTTCGGCCAATTAGGAATTCGCCAGTCCTTGATTTGCATCGACTTCGCGATCAAGGATGGATAGGACAAATCTGTTCTCGCTGCAGCCAGAGACATAAAGCCCTGCGAGAGACTATCCCCGATTACAAACAGCTTCATCGTTTGGATTCCTGCACAGTTGGTAGCTCATGGGGTCATCAAGCAAGGAGATAAATCGGTTTCGGAATGATGGACCAATGAAGGTCCATCTGCAAGAGGTCCTAGAGAAATCGATCCATGGCCCGATCACTCCTGCCACCACGGTGACAGGAGGCCTGTGCTTCACTGGTGGTCCCTGAACTGCAAGCGAGGACGCAAGGCCCATGAAGAGAACTGCCGTGAATCCCTGGCCGTGGTCGCTGAACCTCGGCTACAACCAGGCCGAACTGATCGCCGGGGCAAGCCGGCACCTGAATTGCGCAGGCCAGACCTCCGTCGACGCTGACGGGAACCCGCAGCACCAAGGAGACATGCGCAATCAGATCGCGCTTGCCCTGGACAACCTGGAAGCCGTCCTGAACGCTGCCGGCATGGGTCTTGCAAACGTTGTCCGGCTCAACGCCTACACCACCGACGTGGACGAAGCCATGAGGCACTTCGACGTCCTGGGGTCACGATTCGGGCTTGCCGGGGCTGCTCCTCCGATGACCCTTCTGGGCGTTGCCCGGCTCGCGTTGCCTCCGCTGATGTTCGAGCTGGAGGCCACGGCCGCCGACTGACCGCAGTTGCAGGGAGTTTCGGAAGGCTCCAGCAACTTTCCTCGCATGCCGTCAAGCATCCCGGGAGACGCGGAGCGGCTCCATGACCGCGGTCATCGGGCGTCGCCCGATCCATGCCATGGACACGGAACGTGATTTGTCGTTCCCTGCCGCCCTCGAAGTCCCGGTCGTGAGCGGAACCGATGAGGCGTGCGGAAAGACTGTTCAGGCTTGTCAACGAGATGCGGACCCGCGGCGTCAGCCGGGCCTGCGACCTTGCCGAGCGTCTTGAAGTCAGCGTCAGCACGATCTATCGCGACATCGCGCACCTGCAGGCCTCCGGACTGCCGATTGATGGCGAGGCAGGAGTCGGCTACCTGCTGCGACCTGGCTTTGACCTGCCCAACGTGACGTTTACCAATGACCAAGTCGATGCACTTGCCCTGGGCCTTTCGTTCGTGGAAAGAGCGGGCGATCCGGCGCTGGCGGAAGCGGCTCGCGAAGCGCGCGCGAAAATCCAGGCCGGGATGCCTCGGCCGGAGGAACGCAAGCTCGCCGACGCGCCGTACTTCAGTCTTGCCGGCAGAACGGGCGCAATGCCGAATCTGGCCTTGCTCCGCCGGGCGATCCGTCAGCGGCGGATCGCGCAGTTCGACTATCGGGACGGTAAAGGAAAACGAACCGGGCGTCGCGTGCGCCCTCTCGTGATCTGGAACCTGCCGGATGGCTGGATGCTCTCCGCGTGGTGCGAGCTCCGGCAGGATTTCCGCACGTTCCGGCTTGACCGCATGCAAGACCTCGCCCTGACGGGCGAGACGTTCGTGGAGGACGAGGCAACGGGCCTGCGCACCTTCATGGAACTGGAACGGTGCGAAGCGCGGAACCACTGACCGAAGCCGAAGCGGGTCCGTCACGCCGGGTCCGCCGCCGGTCGCGCCCTTCGCCGGGCAGGGCGGCTTAATGAAGCTCAGGCCTTCAGGCCTATGCATCGAAGCCGGGACCGGCATAGAGGGGAGCGATGGAGGAAACCGAAGCCGCCATGGATGCCGCCGCGATGAAGCCGGACGGGAACGCGAAGGACGCCGTTGAGGAACCGGACGCTGGCATGTCGGGGCGCGGCAGCCGCCCGACCGGAGCGTTCACCGAGGTCCGGGAAGGCATGGCAAGATTCCGTGCCGGCCAGATCGCACGCCTCGGCATCCGGGACGCTGGGGACCGCAGGATCCGCGATCGGCAGGGTGCCATGTTCGCCAATCCCTGGGCTGACTACGCGGACCGGCACGACCGGCCGGTGCGGGAGGCCATGACCCGGTTCCAGCCCCTCCTCCTGCTGCTCGCCTCCCTTGCGGCAACGGCCGTCCTGCTCATGCTCCTGGGCGCGTTCGTGACGGCGGTCGACGTCGTATCCGTCCACGCGGTCACGCCTGGTGCAGAGTGATCCGGGCGTGGCGACCTGAAGGCCAGGACCGCAAGACGGCAGTCCCCGCTCATCATGGCGCGGGGCGGCCACGCCCGGGAAGAATCCCCTTGGCATCCGCCGGATCCCGTGCTTCATGTCCGGAACGGGACGGCCTGGGGGCAGGCACGAGGCAGGAAAATGCAGGACTCCGGACGATCCTCCGGCGGGGCGGATCTCCGCCGCGCCGCCCGCGCGACCCTTGAAAGCCCCCACGACAGGCTGGCGACGGCGCTGCGCTCCGACGCGGCCGTCGGCGACATCCGGGACGTCAGGGCGCTCGGCAGGCTCCGAAGGGACCTGACGGCGATCCGAAACGCTACGCACGGCGAAATGCCCGAACGCCCGGCCGCCGCGTTCTCCAACCCGTGGGCGGCCATGGCGGACCGTCGCGAACGGCCCGTCCTGCAGGACGTCCTGGCCCGGCTCCTGCCCCTCATGCTGCTTGCCGCCGCGCTCCTGGCGGCGGCGGGAATCCTCTCGCTCCTGGGCGGCATGGGCTCTGCGCTCGTCACGTCGCTCGACATCGGCCCCGGCCTCTCGGTCTTCCCCGGGGCGGACTGACCTGTTCGCAGCGTCCGCGCCCGCATAAGGGAAGATTTTCCTTGGCATGCGCGGGATCCCGTGCTTCATTGCCGGAAAA
>JAJEGW010000177.1 GCA_022819605.1 Silicimonas sp.
ATGGCAGAGAACTCGACACCCGCGTTCAGCAGGCCAAAGAAGAACAGAATGACCTCGACGGGATGCTTCAGCAAGTGCTCGCAGTGGTTCAGCAGATCCGTCAGGTACTGCTCCGCCTCGGCAAAAATGCCGAATGCGCGGTCGGCATGTGGAAGTGTCGGCACGATGGGTAGCAGGCCTAGCGCGGGATGCAGACCGCTTTCCTGGAACCCGTACCAACTCATGGCTCCTGCCACGAGATAGGGCCAAAACGACAGTTTCTTGCGCACCCAGGTCGACTTGCGACGCAGCGGGTCCTCCCGATCCAGCCAGCGAGGCAGCCAGTTGAAGAGCACGTAGACGGCGATTGCCGCAAAGACCGACAACAGGAACCACTCTGGCGCCAGCTCGCCGGAAGGGTAGAAGACGGCGAGGATGATCAAGCCGCAAGCATCATCGGCAATTGCAAGAAGCAGCAAGAAGCGGACTGCCGGATGCCCGGCCCCGAACACGAGCCGACCCACAAGATAGCTGAAGGCGATGTCCGTGGCCGTCGGTATCGCCCAGCCATTCGCCACCGCGTCGTACGTGTCCGAGCCAAGATATGCCGCGAGCCCAAGATACACGACGATTGGACCGATCATCCCTCCCGCGGTCGCGACGAGCGGCGTTGCCGCCTTTCTGCCCCGAAGCGAGCCGTTCTCCAGTATGATCGCCTCCCAGACCTCCTTCGCCGCAATCGCGAAGAAAAAGGCCATCAGCACGTCGTTCACGAGGAAGTGGAAGCTCAGGACCCTTGCGGCATCAGGATTCGGAAAGTCACTGACATCGTAGTATCCGAAGTACTTGCCGTATGCCTTCAGCCAATAGGCTGCATCCACGCCCACCCAGTCATTGAACCAGAGCGGATACTCGACCAGCAGCTTGTAGGTTCCGGGATTAGCATTCGCCCAGACGAGCGCGATCAACGCCCCGATGATCAGCAGCAGCGAATAGTTGGTGACGAAGTTCCAGACTCGATACATCCCGACGCTCCTTCAAGCATTCAGGCCGAAATAAACTGCCATCCCGTGCTGGGCAAGCCGAGGACCCGCAATTCCATCGCACCTCGCAATGACGGCTGCCTACAGGTCATGCATGCCCGAACTGCCTGAGGCCTGGCGGGCGGTCAGACGGGGCAAGCCGATCAGCCAATGCCGACGTTCAGGCGATCATGCCCCAGGCAAGTCCCGCGATCAGCGCGCCCAGAAGCGCAATTCCGAGATAGCCGGCAAAAACCCTTGGCTTGACAAGCGCCCAGACGGCAATGGCGGCAGGAATGGAGCTCACGCCTCCGGCCAGCACGAAAGACATGGCCGCTCCTGGTGCCATTCCCTGTGCCAGAAGTGCATCCACCAGCGGCACGGCAGCGTAGCCGTTCAGGTAGGCCGGCGCGCCTACGATGGCTCCCAGAAGGACCGGAACCACGCCCTCGCCGCCCAAAACGCCCGCAATCATTTCCGCTGGCACATATGCTAGCATCAGCGCTTCGACCATGTAGGCAAGCATCAGCCACTTGCCGAGAAAGAGCGCGTTTTCAACGATGGCGCCGCGGAAGGTCTCTCGGCGCTGTCGTTCGCGCCAGAAGCGCCATTCGGGCGTGCCCTTGAACGGCGACGGAGCGCATCCGCATCCCTTTGCCTCGGGCTGCGGCCTCAAGGGGTCGGCAAAGACCGGAGACTGGAAGAAGACGCGGACGATCATCCCGCCTAGAAGGCCCATGCCTACAGCGCTGACGGTCTTCGCGACAGCAAAGGGCATGCCGAGCGTTCCGGCCGTTATCAGGAACATCGCCGGGTCCATCAAGGGAGAGGAAAGCCAGAACGCCATCACGGCGGACAGCGGTGCGCCGATCGCCAGAAGGGCGGCGATGAAGGGGATCACTTCGCAGGAACAGAAGGGTGACAGTCCTCCCAGAAGCGCCGCCAGCACGATCATCCGCACCTCGCGCCCTTCGAATGCTCTCACAAGCAAGGCTTCCGCACCAGTCGCCTTCAAAAATCCTACTGCCAGAACTGCGAACAGGATGAATATGCCCGTTTGGGAAAATGCGCCGATCGCGAATCTCACTGTTTCCTTCGCCTGCAACGGATCGATGAACGCAACGATTAGCGGCAGCGCCAGGACCAGAAGCCAGATCCGGTCGATCCTCACCCTTCCAACCAGCGATGCGGTCAGGTCAGCCATGATGTCCGGCCCCTCCGTCAGCCGCGTCTGCACAGCACTCGTTCAACAGAAACTTCGAGAGTTCCTGCATGCGCTCATAGGCGGCACCGACGCAGATGATCCTGCGCCCCTCCCGCATCTGCCGCACAAGGCCCGCCGCTGCGAGGAATTTCATGTGATGGGTCAGGGTGGATCCCGTCACTCCTGACCTCTCTCCCAGTTCTCCAATGGACAACCCTTCAGGCCCGGCACGCACGAGAACCCTGAGCACGGACAGGCGCTGCTCCGAGCCCAGTGCCGCGAAGCTCGAGGCGGCCTGATCCAAGTCCAGCGTCGATTCGGGTACATTCATTTTCATATTTCTAGAAATATAGAAATAATTGCGGTTGGCAATGAACTTGTTCACACTGGACGACCTGGATGACAGGATCTTCACCGGTGGACACATGGACTACGGCCTTTCCGATCTCAAGAAACGTCTCGGCGCATGCAACCTCTGCACCGCGCGCTTCGCGGCAACGGCCACGGGGCATCGGCCGCGCCCCGTTGTCTGGTTCGAATCCACCGCCCGCCTTCTTGTCGCCGGGCAGGCGCCCGGTCGGCAGGTGCACGAGATCGGCAGTCCCTTCAAGGACAGGTCCGGCGATCGCCTCCGCAAATGGATGGGTGTCGACGAAGTGACCTTCTATGACACTTCGCGCGTCGCCATTGTGCCGATGGCATTCTGCTTTCCCGGCTACAGCGCCAGCGGCAGCGACCTGCCGCCGCCCGCCATCTGCGCGGAGACATGGAGGGCTCGCGTGCTCGACAGGCTGCCGGCCGTTCGGTTGACGCTGCTCGTTGGCGGTCACGCACATGCCTGGCATCTCGGTCTCCCGCGGAACGCGAAGGTGACAGACACCGTCCGCGACTGGAAGTCTCGGCGTCCGGATGCGTTTCCCCTGCCCCACCCCTCCTGGCGGAACACGGGCTGGCTCAACTCCAATCCCTGGTTTGAGACGGAGCTCCTGCCCGAACTCAAGTCCCGCGTGCAAGAAGCGCTCGTTTGATGAGCACTCCTCGGCAACGCAGGTCTCGACGCTGGCCCGAACCCATGTTTCCTCGAACGGCCTGACGCCATCCCAGGAGCGGTCATGCATGCGCGATTTGTCCGAGACGAAAGGTCAATATCCACTGCGCCGATCGACAAGATGCAGCAACGGCTCACCTGCCTCACCACGGCGAATGTTCTCCACGATGACCCCGACCGCTGTTTCCGGCCGCGTGGCGGACGCAATATGCGGTGTCACGGTAACTCCCGGATGAGCCCAGAAAGGATGGTCACTCGGAAGAGGTTCTTCGCGAAAGACGTCAAGCGTGGCATGCGCAATGTGGCCAGTGTCAAGCGCGGCGAGCAGCGCGTCATCGTCGATCAGCGGGCCGCGTCCCGGATTGATCAGTATGGCCCCCTTCGGCAGGAGGGCGAACCGTTCAGAGTTCATGAGTTCCTCGGTCGCGGGCGTGAGCGGCAGGAGGAGAATCAGCAACTCGGCGGTGCGAAGCGCCTCGACGAGACCATTTTCTCCCGACAGGCACGTCATGCCCGGCACGTCCTTCCCGCTCCTGCTCCAGCCGGTTACGGGAAAGCCCAGACCCGAAAGCGCCCCGCCTACGGCGCGGCCAAGCACGCCAAGCCCTAGGATCGTCAACGGTCGTTCATGCGCAAGCAGCGGCACGCAAGGGTCCCAGTCCGCGTCGCGGCGGCAAATGTCGCGGTCGATGCCGAGATGATGCCGCAGTGTGTGAGCAACACACCATTCAACCATTCCGGCGGTCAGCCCGGGATCCACCATGCGTGCGAGCGGCGCTGTCAAGGTCTCGTTGGTGACCACGTTTTCCACGCCCGCCCAGAGATTCAAGACCGCCTTGGCGCCTTTGAACGGCGAGAAATCCTTCATGTCGCTCCACGGCGCATAGACGATGTAGTCAATGGTTTCGGGCGATCTCGGCATGCGCTCTTGAATGAACTCGGCCTCGATTCCTGCATCCAACAGAGCGGCTGGCAAGAGATCACCAAAGTCATCCCAGTCCTCGGGCTGCCCGGAAATCAGCACCCTTATCAATTGCGCCACCTGTAGACGTGCGCAGACTGCACGAGACCGAAGGCGACCATCAGGACCAGCAGGACCGATCCGCCGTAGGAAACAAGCGGAAGTGGGACACCCACCACCGGGGCAAGTCCGACCACCATCGAGATGTTCACCAGGACATGCAGGAACAGTGTCGCCGACACGCCCAGCGTAAGAAGCGCCCCAAAGCGATTCTTGTTCCCGAGCGCCGACAGGACGCACACGAAAATGATCAAGCCATAGAGCAAGAGCAGGGAGAACCCGCCGACGAAGCCGAACTCTTCGGCAAGCGTCGTGAATATGAAGTCGGTATGTTTCTCCGGCAGGAAGTTCAGGCGTGACTGCGTGCCTTGCATGAAGCCCTTTCCGGCCCACCCGCCGGAACCCAACGCAATCTTGGACTGCGTTATGTGATAGCCCGCCCCAAGCGGATCGCTCGAAGGATCAAGAAATATGCTGATGCGGCGATACTGGTAGTCTTGCAGGATTTGCCAATCCGTGCCGCGCGACAGGAAGACCGTGAACACCATGCCCGCCGCCGCGCCAATCACGCCCAGGAAGTACCACCAGCTCACGCCGGCGCAGAACATGACGATTCCGCTGCCCGCGACCAATAGCACCGTCGTGCCTAGGTCCGGCTGCCGGAAGATGATCGCCGCCGGAATGAGAATCAGGACCAGCGGCACCAGGACCCATTGTGGCCGCGACACGCTGGATAGCGGCAGCCAGTCGTAATAGGCCGCGAGGCTCATCACGAGCGCGATCTTCATCATTTCCGACGGCTGGAATTGGATGAACCCGAGATCGATCCAGCGCTGGGCACCCATACCGACGGTTCCAAAGAACTCCACCATGATCAGAAGGACGAGAGCGCAGACGTATGCAAGCCCGGAAACCGATCGCCAGAACCAGATCGGCACCAGTCCGATCGCCAGCATCAGGACGAGACCTGCCGCGAACCGCACCATTTGAGGTTCCGCCCAGCGGGACACATCCCC
>JAJEGW010000200.1 GCA_022819605.1 Silicimonas sp.
TCAGCGCGCAATCACGTATTTGCGCGTTTCGGTCACTGACCGCTGCGATTTCCGTTGCGTGTATTGCATGTCGGAACACATGACCTTCCTGCCGAAGCGGGATCTGCTGACTCTGGAAGAGCTGGACCGGATGTGCTCGGCGTTCATTCGACTGGGCGTCAAAAAGCTCAGGATCACCGGCGGCGAACCTCTTGTCAGGCGCGATATTCTTACGTTCTTCCGCGCCATGACCAGACACGTGGAGCGGGGCGCCCTCAAGGAACTGACCGTCACGACCAACGGCAGCCAGCTCGCACGGTTTGCGGATGACCTTGTCGATGCCGGAGTGAGGCGAATAAACGTCTCGCTTGACACGCTGGACGAGGAGAAGTTCGCCCGCGTCACTCGCTGGGGTCGCCTGCCCCAGGTGCTGAACGGCATTGATGCGGCGCAGAATGCCGGGCTGCGCGTCAAGATCAATACGGTTGCGCTCAAGGGATTCAATGAAGACGAGCTCTTTCGGCTAGCGGAATGGTGCGCTTCACGTGACATGGACCTGACCTTCATCGAGGTCATGCCCATGGGCGACCTCGGCGGCGAAGACCGCGTTGGCCAGTACTGGAGCCTGAAGGATCTGCGCAGCCGTCTCGAAGAGCACTACACGCTTGTCGACCTGGCCCACCGGACTGGAGGGCCCGCACGATACGTGCGCGTCGAGGAGACTGGCCAGCAAGTGGGCTTCATCACACCCCTGACGCACAACTTCTGCGAATCGTGCAACCGGGTGCGACTGACGTGCACCGGCGAACTCTACATGTGCCTCGGACAGGAGGACATGGCGGACCTCCGAGCTCCTCTTCGGGCCTCGGAGAGCGACGGGCTGCTGGATGACGCGATTCGGGCAGCCATCGGGCGCAAGCCAAAGGGCCATGACTTCGATTATTCGCGCCAGCGTGCGGACGGACAGGTCAGCCGTCACATGAGCCACACGGGCGGTTGAGCGACTGAGCTTACCTTTCTTCCCGATGACAGCCGATCAGGGCCATGCTGCATCTTCGCCGATGCACGCCCGCCAGCAATCGCGTGCACCCAGTGTTCAGCGATGTGGACCGAGATTTTCCAGGATGGGCATCCGGAGATGGTTGACGGAACTCGAGGCCTCTGCTGCAGCTACATCAAGCCCGCTGACGCGGAGGGCGAAACCCCGCTTGGCAGCCTGATCCGGACCGGCCTCGAAGATCTCCGCGAGTTCACGAAATCAAGGGAAGCATGGGGCTGGACCAGAACCGGAGTCTGATGTCCGCATCAAGCCAGCTGCCCCGTCCGGCCAAGTCACTCTACGTGCAGTAGATCTCGCCGAACTTCGCATCGAGATAATCGAGTAAAGGGGCTTCCGAGGGCGCTTCCCCAATCGCACGCTCCATAAGTTCGCGGGGCTTCAACAGGCCGCCAAATCGGTGGATGCACTCGCCGAGCCAGAGGCGGGCGGGCTCTGTCGCGCCCTCTGCCAACGCTTCGCCCAATCCGGACACCTCGCGCTTCATGGCAGCGTGCAGACAGCCCGCATAGACGTTGCCCAGCGTGTAGGTCGGGAAATAGCCCATGAGGCCCTCGGACCAGTGCACGTCCTGCAGAACGCCATTGGACGGCTTGTCGACGCTGACCCCGAAGTCCGCCTGGAATCTCTCGTTCCATGCTTCGTTGACATCACTGGCCTCGAGCCGCCCGTTGACCAGGTCGCGCTCCAGGTCAAACCGGAGCAGCACGTGGAGATTGTAATCGACCTCGTCCGCCTCTGTCCGGATGAATCCGGAAGAAAACCTGTTGACCGTGGCGAAAAACGATTCCTCGTCCGCGATGCCGAAGTCCCCGAAAATGTCCCGCATTCTCCGGAAGAGCCAGCCGGTGAATTCCCTGCTGCGGCCGATCTGGTTCTCGTAGATGCGGCTCTGGCTTTCGTGCACGCCCGTTGACACGCCGTCACCGAGCGGCGTCAGGAGATAGGCCCGATCGATTCCCTGCTCGTAGCAGGCATGGCCGGCTTCGTGGATCGTCGAATAGATGCAATTGAACGGATCCCTCGCATCCGTCCGCGTCGTGATTCGTACGTCAAGGCCGGATCCGGAGGAAAATGGATGCACCGCCTTGTCTATGCGGCCGCGCGTCCTGTCATAGCCGAACACCTCTGCAAGCTCGGCCGAAAGCCGGAGCTGGCCTGATTCGTCAAAATCGTGATCGAGTTCCGGAACCCTTCGCTCCGAGCCCTTGATGCGATTGCGCAAGTTCACGAGGCGCGGGCGCAGCGCGCCGAACATCCCGTCAAGCTCAACCTCGGTCATCTCTGGTTCGAACCCATCGAGCAGGGCGTCATAGAGATTGCCGCCGTCGGCAAGCGCCGCCGCCTTCTCGCGCACCAGCGCCACGACCTCGCCAAGCATCGGCGCGAACAGGCCAAAGTCGTCCGTCCGCCGCGCCTCGGCCCATACGCGCCGCGAAATCGATCCGGTTCGCGCGAGCGCCGCAGAAAGCGCCTCGGGAACGCGCAGGTTGCGTTCGTAGCTTCGGCGAATCAACTCGACCTGCCGACATTGCACTTCGTCTTCCGGGCGCGCCGCTTCAAGCCAGTCTCCGATGCGGGATTCGGTGCGCCGACGGTGCAGGACGCCTTCGAGGGCGGCGACTTCCTCCGCTCTCTGCTCGCCTGCACCGGACGGCATGACGGTTTCCTGGTCCCAGGACAGCCGTCCCATGATCTGACCCAACGCTTCGGTCTCGCGTTGAAACGCCATCAGTTCGTCATATGCACTCATCCCACATCCCTCACAGATTGATCGAGCGGATAGCTCGCCAGGAACCGTGCGCGAAGTATCAGGAAGAACAGCAGCACCGCGCCAAGCTGGTGCAGGATCGCCAGTTCAAGCGGGGCAACGTAGAGCACGGTCACGATCCCAAGCAGCAGCTGAAGGACCAGCATTGCGAGAACCGCCGCGAACGCCCCGCGGGTCGCCCTGTTGCCCGATCTTCGGGCTCGCAGCCAGAATGCGATGCCAAGGGCCAGCAGCAAATAGCCTGCAATTCTGTGCATGAACTGCACCAGCCCGGCATTCTCCATGAAGTTCCGCCATGCGGGTTCGAGGTCAAAGGCGGCAGGCGGGAAAAACTGCCCTGCCATGCCCGGCCAGTCATTGAACGTGCGGCCCGCGTCGATTCCCGCCACGAGCGCCCCGAGCAGTATCTGCAGGAACGCAAGGTGCATCAGACCCGTGGCAGCCGACAAGAGCGGTGCCTCGCGCATCCGCCTCGCTTGCAGGAGTCCGGCCTCGCTCCGCCCGAGAAGCATCACTTGCCACGCAATGATGCCGAGAATCACGAAGGCCAGGCCGAGATGCAAGGCAAGCCTGTAGGAAGCGACGTCCAGCACGTCGCCGGAAAGGCCGGACGAAACCATCCACCACCCTATCGCGCCCTGAACGCCGCCAAGAACACCGGGCAGCAGCAATCGTCCTGTCCAGCCGGCAGGAATGCGGCGCGCAGCAATAAAGAACAGGAATCCGACGGCCCAGACGAGGCCCGTGACGCGACCAAGCTGCCGATGCCCCCACTCCCACCAGTAAATGGTCCTGAATTCGGCAAGGGTCATGCCTTCGTTCTGAAGCTGGTACTCGGGAAGCTGCCGGTATTTTTCGAATTCGGCCTCCCAAGCTTCGGCGCTCATGGGAGGAAGGGCACCGGAAATCGGCTGCCATTCCGTGATCGAAAGCCCGCTGTCGGTCAGCCGCGTCAGCCCGCCCACGACGATGATCAACACAACCAGAACGCCAAGCGCTGACAGCCAGATGCGAATGGCGCGCCTGGCTCCCTTCCTGGCGCCGTCTATGACGCCGCCTGCGGGCGCGGCAGCCCGTTTCGTGCCTTCGTCGACTTCCTCGAAAATGCTGCGTTTCCTGCTCATCTCAATCCTCTTGCCTCGCGCGATATGTAAATCGGCACCCCCAACCCGTCCAGTCAGTCGCCGCGCTCCTTCCAGCGAACCATCTGGCGCAGGATTCCGTGAAGTACCTGGACGTCGGCCGACGTGAGCGGCATGCGCGACCAGAGATTCCGGAGCACCTGCTTCATCCCTGTGGCCTTCTCGGGAGGGAAGAAGAAACCGGCATCCTGGAGACAGTCCTCGTAATGGGATGCCAGATGTTCTACTTCCGCATGCGAGGCTGGCAAGGGATCCGAGGAATCGCGCTCCCGGTGCGGAACGCTGCATGCTGCTCGATGCCATTCGTATGCAGTCAGAAGCACGCATTGCGCAAGGTTGAGGGAAGGGAACTCCGGGTTCACTGGAACCGAAACGATCGCGTTTGCCCGCGCGACATCGTCGTTCTGGAGGCCGGCGCGCTCCGGTCCGAACAGCACGGCCACGTCCTGCCCTCCTGCGATCCTGGCCGCCGCATCCTGCATCGCGACCTGCGGCGTAAGGACATCTTTCTTGAGTTCCCGGCTGCGCGCAGTGGTCGCATACACGAATGTCGAGGCGGCGACCGCTTCGGAAACTGACCCGACCAGCCTCGCGTCGTCGAGAAGCCGGCCAGCACCGGTTGCCATGGCAATCGCCCTGGGGTTCGGCCAGCCGTCCCTCGGCGCGACGACCACCATGCGTTCCAGACCGAAATTCCACATCGCGCGCGCAGCGGCACCGATGTTCTCGCCCATCTGGGGCTCTACAAGGACAAAGCGGGGTTGGTTCACGATTGCGCAAATAGGACGCCTCTGACGCAGGCACAAGCCGACAGCAAAGACCAGTTGCAGCTTGACGGGTGTTGCGGCGCGCGCGCAAAGCAGGCTTGGGCCTTGACACGGCACGAGAGAGGGTCGCCCGCCTTCCCACGCAGGCGGCAAGCGGCTATAGGCTCGTGCGCGAACCCCTGGAGACGCCGGATGGCCGGATCGGACAAGCCGCAGATTTACTTGTTGACTCCGCCGGAGTTTGATCTCCCGTCGTTTCGGGACCAGCTGGCCGCCATCATGGACGCGCATGAGGTCGCCTGTCTGCGGCTCTCCATGGCGACGCGGGACGAAATCCGGCTGTCGCGCGCAGCCGACGCATTGCGAGAGGCGGCACATGCGCGCGACGTGGCCATAGTCATCGAATCACATCTTGCCCTCGCCCGAGATCTTGGGCTTGACGGCATCCATCTCGTCGACGGGGCACGATCAGTCAGGAAGGCACGCAGTGCGCTGGGCAAGGACGCCATCGTCGGAACCTACTGCCACGCCTCTCGTCATGACGGAATGAATGCAGCCGAGGCCGGCGCCAACTACGTGGCCTTCGGGCCCGTCGGCGCGTCGGCGCTTGGTGACGGCACGTTGGCAGAACGCGATCTCTTTGCCTGGTGGTCCGAGATGATCGAGCTGCCTGTCGTGGCGGAAGGCAATCTCGACACCGGCCTTGCTGCAAGCCTCGCCCCGGCCACCGACTTCTTCGGCATCGGAGAGGAAATCTGGCGGCAGGAAGATCCTGCCAAGGCCCTAGCCGGATTCGTCCGCGCCCTCGGCTGATCCCTGGGGATGCGCCGAGCGCACCCGCGCTTCAGCCTTTGCCGCGAGCGCCTTTCGTTCCGCGAAGTCCGCGACACGCAGCGGCTCGTGCCACGTCACCTCGACCCTTCCATGGCGACGTGTCCCGAGCGTCTTCACGACATGAGAGCCGAATTCCATGTTGCCCCACCATCCGTAATAGCGCGGGTCGGCACCTTCCGGTGCGTGATAGACGACGGTGACTGGCTGGACCCAGAGTTCCGGCAGGCGATTCGAGAAGAGAGCGGCGAAGAGCGTCGACTTGAACGGCAGGACGCGCCGGCCATCGCTGGACGTGCCCTCCGGAAAGAACAGGATCCGGTGCCCGGCCGCGAGGCGCTCTTCGAATGCCGACTTCTGGTTCCCGGCCTCCCGCCTCTCCCGCTGGACGAAGACGGTTCCCGTGCCGCGCGCCAGCCATCCGATTCCGGGCCAGCTGGCCACTTCGGCCTTTGAGACAAAATAGAGCGGTCCCGCCGCATTGAGCGTGAAGATGTCCAGCCACGAACTGTGATTCGACACGATCACGCCCGGTCGGTTCACCGGTGAACCGTTGATCTCCAGGCGCATCCCGAGAACGCGAAACGCGTTGCGGCAGACGAAGACGACAATCTGCGGCGTCCAGGGCCGACGACTGCCAAAGAACGGACGCTCGAACAGCCTGACCAGCAGCAGGATTCCGAAACAGCCGAATACCAGCCCACCCAGAGCTACCCCTCTGAAAGCGACGAGGATCCAGCCAAGAAGGCCGGGCCTGAACACTTCAGGTGCCTCCTCGGAACGCCAGGTCGGGCTGTTCATGCTCCGGAGCCCTTCGAGTAGCGGATGCGCGCAGCAGGTTTCATCAGTTCGATATCGATCACCAGGCATATGTCTGTCGTGTTGAACTTGTGATCCACGAAGGCGCCGTCCCCGACGAATCCGCCGAGCTTCAGGTAGGACTTGATCAATGCCGGCGTGGCTCGCATTGCGGCAACCCTGTCGATCTCTTCCGGTGCGAGCAAGTCCATTGGCTGGTAGACGTCCTCCCACGCACGCACCCTGAGTTCGGGCGGCGCCAGGTGCGAGTGGTGCAGGTGCGACAATGGTACGGCAAGCGCGTCGATGTCGGTGCCATGGAGACTCGCGACGCCGAAGAGAATCTCAATGTCCCGTTCGCGCACATAATCCGCAAGGCCAGTCCAAAGGAGGTGCAGCGCAATGCCGCCCCGGTACCCTTGGCGCACGCATGAGCGGCCAAGCTCAAGAAGCTTCCTGCCGCTTTCGACGAGCAGGGAGACGTCGTACTCGTCCTCGGAATAGAACCTGTCCCGAAGGCCTCCCGGCAGCAGGCGGTAGACCCCCACCACGTGATCGAGGGCCGCGCGGTCCCGGTTGCCGTCCACCAGGATCAGGTGATCGAAATCCGGATCGAAATGGTCCCTCTCGAACCGGCCTTCATGATCGACCATGTCGCCGTCACCGCCCAGTTCCTCGACGAACACTTCGTAGCGCAGGCGCTCGGCCGCCAGACGATCTTCTTCCGTCGTGGCAAGGCGCAGCGTCAGATGTGCCGCTTCAAGTTCCATGGACAGATGGGCGTTTCGCGCTGCCGGTTGTCCGCGTCGAAAGAAGCTGCGGAAGCGCACAAGGCCGGGCCGGCACCACTGAACAACCGAGCGCCGGAAAGTCCGTGGAGACAGTTCCTGCCATCATTCGGAGTGAAAAACCGGGATCAGCTCGACCCGGCTGCTGTCGATGACGACCTTTCCCTCTTCTGGGAAATTCACGGTGACGCGTCCGTTGATGCTGGACTGCACCTGGCCGGTCCCCCAATCCGGGCGCTGGGGGTGCCGGACGAGATTGCCGGGGGTCAGCAGGAACGAAACGTCTGTCATGGCACTTTGAACTTTCGGCGTGCGCAGCCCTTCCATGTCAGGCCGGGACGATACCACATTCCTTTGCGCGCACAAGAATCGCCTGGGACTGGATATGCGCTCGCCTTGGCTGCACCTGCGCGCAAGCTTCGGGCCGCTTTGACTTCGCTGCTCGCCCGCAATCCCCGGACTGTTTCAGCCTTGATCATCACGGACGATTGCCTGGCAGGACGCGACCGGCATTGCCGACTCCATCCGGTTGCCCGGCATCGCGCTGACACGCGAGGCATGGAGGTCAGCTCCTGACTGCACCCTCTGCAGTCACCAGGTACTTGAAGCTGGTAAGCTGGACGGCACCGACAGGACCGCGCGCGTGGAGCTTGCCGGTGGCAATTCCGATCTCTGCACCCATTCCGAACTCGCCTCCGTCCGCAAACTGGGTTGACGCGTTCTGCATGAGAATCGCGCTGTCGAGATTTCGGAAGAATTTCTCCGTTGCACCGTCATCCGCAGTGATGATGCAATCCGTGTGCGAAGAGCCATGGGTGCGGATGTGCTCAATGGCGAGGTCAATCGACTCAACGACCTTCGCGGCCATCTTCATGTCCAAGTACTCGCGGCCCCAGTCCTCCGCGGTTGCAGGCACGACGCCTTCAACGGCTTGCGCAGCCTCGTCTCCCCTGACTTCCACTCCGGCTTCCAGCAATGCCTTGATGACGGGCTGACCGATCTCCTTGAGTGCATTCCTGTGAATCAAGAGGCATTCGGCCGCGCCGCAGATGCCGGTACGCCGGGTCTTGGCATTCAGCACCACGCGAAGAGCGGTTTCCTTGTCGGCGGCCGCATCGAGATAGACATGCACGATCCCTTCGAGGTGGGCAAAAACCGGAACCCGGGCTTCCTGCTGCACGACGCTTACGAGGCCCTTGCCCCCTCTCGGCACGATGACATCGACATGATCCGTCATGCGCAGCAGTTCGGACACGGCGGCGCGGTCGCGGGTCGGAACACGCTGCACTGCATCCCGGGGCAGGCCTGCGGCATCTAGGCCGTCCAAAAGGCATGCGTGAATGGCGCTTGCTGAGTGGAAGCTCTCGGAGCCGCTCCGCAGAATCACTGCATTTCCGGACTTCAGGCAAAGCGAGGCCGCGTCCGACGTGACGTTGGGCCTGCTCTCGTAAATGACGCCGACAACACCGAGCGGCGTTCGGACGCGCCTGACATGCAGCCCGCTCGGCCTGTCCCATTCGTCCATGACCTCGCCCACCGGATCGGGCTGGGCAGCCACGTCCTGCAGGCTGTCGCAGATTCCCTGGATACGGCCCTCGTCCAGCAGAAGCCGATCCATCATGGCAGCAGAAAGACTCTTCTCGCGACCGTAGGAGATGTCTTCCGCATTTGCGGCGAAAATCTCCTCACGACGCTTCCAGATGGCATCGGCAGCACCTTCGATGGCGGTCCGCTTTGCCTCGGACGACGCAACGGCAAGTTCCATGGCGGCAACCCGGGCACGTCGGCCAATGTCCGTCATGACCTCCTGGACATCCGTTAGGTCTTTCATCACTCGCTCCTTTCCGGCATCGGCAATCGATACACGTCCCCGATGCAGTTGTCCAATCAGCGCTCAGGTCGCCATGTCGTCGCGGTGAACAAGGGCCGCTCGCCCCGGATAGCCCAGGATCGCCTCGATGCGGCCGGATCGTTCGCCCTTGATCCTGTCCGCCTCGTCCGACGTGTACCTGGTCAGCCCAACGCCCAGCCGCGACCCGTCCGGCCCAAGGATCACCACCGGCTCGCCGCGCCCAAAGGTGCCTGACACGCCTGTGACGCCCGCCGGCAAGAGGGACTTTCCGCCAAGAAGCGCGGGCACGGCACCGGCATCGACATGGAACTGGCCCCTGGGCTTCATGGCCGCAATCCATCGCTTTCGCGCCGATTGGGGATCGGTCTCGGCCGCGAACCATGTCGCTGCCGCGCCATTGTCGAGGGATTTCAGCGGATTGAACACAGATCCTTTCGTAATCACCATGGCAGCCCCGCCCGCAGCGGCCGTTTTGGCGGCGAGAATCTTGGTCTTCATGCCCCCTTTCGAGAGCCCTGTTCCTGCATCACCTGCCATCGATTCGATCTCGGGCGTAATGCTGTCGACGAAATCGATGCGCCGCGCCTCCGCGTCGGTCTTGGGGTTGCCGGAATAAAGCCCGTCCACGTCCGAAAGAAGCACCAGGACATCGGCCCCAACCGTGACCGCAATCTGGGCGGCAAGACGGTCATTGTCGCCGAAGCGGATCTCGTCCGTGGCAACGGTGTCGTTCTCGTTCACGATTGGCACGGCACCAAGGCCCAGGAGCTGCTCGAGGGTTGCCCGGCTGTTCAGGTAGCGCCGTCTGTCGGCACTGTCCTCAAGCGTGACGAGCACCTGTGCCGTCGAGATCCCGAAGGGCGCAAGCACCTCTTCGTAGGCGCGCGCAAGTCGAATCTGACCGACCGCTGCAGCTGCCTGGCTCTTTTCCAGAGGCAGCGCTCCGTCAGGAAGCTCAAGGGTCGCTCGCCCGAGCGCTATCGCGCCCGACGAGACCAGGGCGACGTCCTTGCCTTCCTTCTTCAACCAAGCGACATCCTCGGCAAGCGAGTTCAGCCACGGCACGCGCAGTCGTCCGTCCTCGACCAGAAGGGCCGAACCGACCTTGACGACGACACGACTTGCTTCGCTCAGGGATGCCATGCTGACAGCTCCTCGGTCTCGTCCTGCGCGACCCTCTTGCCTTCGTCAATCTGGCGCTTGAGCGCACGAAGCACATCCTGCATCCCATCGCGACTCACGCCGGAAACCTGCATGACGGGCCCGGCTACGGCTTCCAGTTCCTCTTGCCTCGCGCCTCGATCAGCTGCCGTCAGGGCGTCGACCTTGTTGAGCGCGGTGATCCGAGGCTTCGCGGCCAGTCCCTCACCGTATGCCTCGAGTTCACGGACAACGGTTCTCCAGTCGCTTGCAACGTCTTCGGCGGTTCCGTCGACCAGGTGCAGCAGCACCGAACATCGCTCGACATGGCCAAGGAACCGGTCGCCGATGCCGCGTCCCTCGTGAGCGCCCTCTATCAGGCCGGGAATGTCACCTAGGACAAATCCGTCGTCGTCCACGGCAACCACGCCAAGATTGGGATGAAGCGTTGTAAACGGGTAGTCGGCGATCTTGGGACGTGCATTGGAGGCTGCCGCCAGAAAGGTCGACTTGCCTGCGTTCGGAAGCCCAAGAAGCCCGGCATCGGCGATGAGCTTCAGCCTGAGCCAGATCTCGCGCTCGACCCCTGCCTGGCCGGGAAGAGCCCGTCGCGGAGCCTGGTTGACCGAGCTCTTGAAATGGAGGTTGCCGAAGCCGCCATTGCCGCCCCTGGCGAGGCATGCACGCTGACCGACCGCCGTGAGATCCGCCAGCACCGTTTGCTGGTCCTCGTCTAGGATCTCCGTGCCGACCGGCACGTGAAGAGCGATGTCGGCCCCGTTCCGTCCCGTCCGCTGTCGTCCCATGCCGTGCTGGCCGTTCTTCGCATGGAAGTGCTGCAGGTAGCGAAAGTCGATGAGCGTGTTGAGCCCGTCAACCGCCTCGACCCAAACGTCGCCGCCCTTGCCGCCGTCGCCGCCGTCGGGACCACCGAACTCGATGTACTTCTCGCGACGGAAGCTGACGCAGCCTGCGCCTCCGGAGCCGGAGCGGATCGTCACCCTTGCGAGATCAAGGAACTTCATTTCGCATCCCTCAGACGCCTCCCTCGGCGGGAGGCGCCATGCCGCGCCACATCACCCAAGACGCCTCAAGTAGGTCCACGTCGGAACGGTCGTGCCGCGCGCCACGGAAAACGTCTCCGCATCGCCGAGATACTGGAAACCCGTGTTGCGCAACACCCTTTCCGATGCCGGGTTGTCCTGGAACACGCTGGCAAACATTGTCTTGTCGCTGTGGGGATTGGCGTCGATCAGGGCTTGCAAGGCTTCCGTCGCAAGGCCGGAGTTCCAGAACGCGGGCACGACCCAGTACGAGACTTCCGACTGCTCGCGATCCATCTGCTCGAGACTGATCAGTCCCAGCACGGCACCTTGGCCGAAAGGCTTGCCGTCCAGTGCCCAGACATCCTCCGTCCTTTCTTCGGCCAGTGCGCGCTCCACGAACGCCTCTGCGCCCCCCGGTGGCTGGGGGTGCGGAATGTTGCGGGTCATTCTCGCCACGCGGGCGTCAGCCCCGAAGAGTTCCAGGAAGGCCGCGTCCGAGCGGCGCAGCGGGCGCAGGATCAGGCGCTCCGTCTGAATCACGGGCTGGTTGGCGATCGTTTCGAGTTTCACTGGACGCTCCTCCCTGGTCTCAGGCAGATCGTCCGCGACCAATTGAACGATCAGCCTCTTGTCAAATGGGCTTGCCAACGCACTGGCGCAACCGGCACTTCAAAAAACAAAGGGGCCGGTGCATGTGCCGACCCCTGAACGCCTTGTCTGTGTCGTCGGCTACTCGGCGGGCCTTGCCTCTGGTTGCACAGAGATGAACGTGCGCCCCTTGAGACCCCTGTGAAACGCCACGTTGCCGGTGACGGTCGCAAAGATCGTGTGGTCCCGTCCCATGCCGACGCCCTCGCCCGGCCACCACCTGGTGCCGCGCTGGCGCACGATGATGTTCCCCGGAATGACGGCCTCTCCGCCGAATTTCTTCACGCCGAGCCGGCGTCCGGCTGAATCACGGCCATTTCGGCTGGATCCGCCTGCCTTCTTGTGTGCCATCCCGCTTACTCCTTTCCGGACGTCAGGGCCTTGGCCTGACCAATCCAGTCGTCGCGCTCGATTCGGCCCTTGAGGGCCAGCTTTTCGTCGATCTCGACAACGTCATCGGCATTCCATGCAGCAATCTGTGCAAATGTGGTGATGCCAGCCCCGTTCAGTTTCTTCTCGAGGGCCGGGCCCAGGCCAGCAAGTTTCTTGAGATCGTCCTTCTGCGCCGCCTTCGCTGGTGCATCCGTTCCCTCGGTCTTTGGCGCAGCCTTGGCCTTTGGCGCAGCCTTGGCCTTTGGATCGGGCTTGGCCTTTGGTTCGGGCTTCGCTGCGGCCTGCTTTCCGCCCTTTTGATCTTCAGCCTTCTTGGCGGTTTTCGTAGGCTTCGCCGCGGAGTCGGCCGCCATTGCGGCGGATCTGGCTCCAACGGCGGGCTTGACGCCCGACTTGCCCGCTCCCTCTGCGAGGATGTTCGTCACGCGCACGAGCGTCAGTTGCTGGCGATGACCCATGGTGCGCTTCGAGGAACTCTTGCGGCGACGGCGAACAAAGTTGATGACCTTCTCGCCCTTGATCTGGTCAACGACCTCGGCCTGCACGGCGGCCCCTTCGACCAAGGGCGTGCCGACATGCGCTCCCACCATCAGGACTTCGTTGAATTGAATCACGTCGCCGGCACCGGCAGCGAGTTTCTCCACCCGGAGCATGTCGCCCGCCTTGACCCGGTATTGCTTGCCGCCGGTCTTGAGAACCGCAAACATCAGCTTTCCTTCCATCTTCCCGCGTTCTTCGGCCCCGGTCGCACCGGCGTTTTCGGCTTCTGCCGCCTCGAACTGCGCGCCCGATGAGGGCATCATTCAAACATCAATGGCGGGCATCGCCCGCCAGAGGCCCGGCTTATCGTCGGCGACGCCCCGCAAGTCAAGCCCTTCGTTCGAAATGCACAAGGCAATTGCCGTTGAAGGAGATTGCACGTGCGAATGATCAGGCCACGGCGGAAATCAAGCAGGCGAGCGGAACCGGAATTCCTGAAACAGCGCGCCAGCGCGGTGCGCTGCGTGCGGCGGCACTGGTGGCGGCGCCCAGAACTTCCGAAACTCGATCGCTTCCACAACTCCTTCGGCATGCTTCAACGCAAGCAAATGGAAGGAACGGATCCCGCGACTGTCGGACTTGCATTGGAGACTTTGCCGTTTGTGCCTTCCGACATGCGGCGTCGATTCACAGTGCAGTGCCAAGTCGCTGAAGTTCGTGTCGCGGGTCCCCGCATCAAGCTGCGCTCAAAGCCAGCTGTCGGATTCCTCCGGCACGTTGGTCCGAACCAGAGCCGCGTGCGCAAGAGGAACATTCCCGAACCCTGCGGATCCCCGCATGTCTTTCCCCGATCACGCGCCGTCCGAAAGCAATCGCCTTTGCACCGAACCGGACCAGACATTCTCGACGACCAGATCCGACTTCCCGATCGTCAAGCATTGGCAGGGCCACGCCCTGAGCCCTCATCTTCTGAGAGTTGATGGCGCCGTCTACTTGTTCTTTCGCCAGGTTGCGTCTCCGATGGCATCACCGGGAGTGGGCGGGCTCGTATCCGAATCCTTGTCGATCTTCATGAGCAGCGGGGGGAGCAGGAAGAAATCTGCGAAGAGCGCCAACGCGATTACAAGCGCGGTGAGCTTGCCCATCCCCGCGTTGAGCTCGAAGCTGGAAAGGCTGACCACAATGAAGCCGGCCACGAGCACGAGAGAGGTCGTGAGCAAGGCGCGGCCCACGCTGCGGAATGCGACGCGCACCGCGTCGGGGGGTGCGCATCCAAGCTCACGTCGGGCGCGCTGATACTTGCTGAGGAAGTGCACCGTGTCGTCGACCACTATGCCAAGCGTCATGGCGGACACCATAGAAAGCGAAACTCCCACCTCCCCGACCGTCAATCCCCAGATGCCAAAGCCCAGCGCGCCTGGAACCAGATTCGGAACGAGGCTGGCAAGCCCGAGCCGCAGCGATCTGAGAGCAAACACCAGGACGAGGGAAATCCCAACGAGTGCGATCGTGGTCCCCATTAGCATCGCGACGATGTTGCGTCGGCCTAGATGCGCGAACATCAAGGTGAAGCCAGCACTCTTGGGACTCACGATGTTCGGCGCACGGTCGGCCAGCCACTGCAGGGCGCGCCGATCGAGCGCGATCACCTCGTTCGACGACAGCGTCTGCGTCGCCACCGTCATCCGGGTTGCCGACCTGTCCACGGCGATCTGGTTGTCGAGATCAAGGCCGAAGGGCAGCGACAATTCGTAGAGCAGCAAGTATTGAGCAGCCAGTTCCCGGCTCGCGGGCAACCGGTACTCGGCCGGATCGTCGCCGTGCATGCTCCTGTTGAGCTGGCGGAACGTATCGGTGATGACGCTGACGTGGATAGTTTCCGGCTGTTCCCGGTACCAATCGGCGAACGCCTCGACATCCGACAAATAGGAAGGATCGCTGATGCCTCCCGGCTCACCCGAGGGTAGCGAGTACTCCATGGTGTAAAGGCCAGTGAGGTTCTTGACGGTGAACTCCGCATCGCGGCGCAATTCGACGCTCTCGTCGAAATAGTGGAGGAAGACATCGTTCAGCTCGTTGCGAGGTATCGAGGCGAGAAGCGCCACCGTGACCGCACCGAACCCCCACCCTAGCACACGGCGTCGGCGAATCACGAACTCTCCTAGCGCGATCATCGCGGCATCGCGGCGATCCTTGATCGTGCGCACCCGGAACGGCATCAGCGAAAGCAGCGCGGGCAGCAGGGTGACCGACAGAAAAAACGCTGCGCCGACCCCAAACGCGACAAAGGTGCCCAAGTGACGGAGCGGCGGCACCTCGGAGGCGTTCATGCTCAGAAATCCGAGCGCGGTGGTCATGCAGGCGAGGAAAACCGGTTGAAGATTGACCCGCATCGATTCGACGATTGCGTTCCGCTTGAGTGCGTCATCTCCTGGCAACGAATGCACACCGTCGGTACCTTTCTTTGCCAGCGATTCGGAGGCACCTCGTTGCATGGAATGCACTAGGCTGGAAAAGATATGAACGCAGCTTGCGATCGCGACCGTGAGCACGACGACCGGCGCGATGGCGGCCGCTGCCGTCATCGGCAGTCCAACCCAACCGCCGAGTCCCACCGAGGCCATTGCCGAGAGCGCGGCCACGAGCATGATCGCGAACGTTCCCCCCAACCCCCCGGTCAAGTACAGCAGCGTAAGCGTCATTGCCGCGAAGCTTGCAGGGACCAGTGTCTTAAGGTCGCTTATAGACACCAGCATGAACGCTTGGTTGAAGATCACTTGGCCGGTCACGCGCACGTCAATACCGGGGAACCGTGCACGAACCTGGTCGGCGAGCCCGTAGGAAGCCTCGGCTACCTGACCACTCTCGCGCATCTGGTCCTCACCCGGCAGCGCTACTGTGGCGTTGACGCCGCTGACCCCTCCGTCGCGCGCGATCAGGCGCCCCGCCATGAGCGGTTCCGCAAGTGCGATCGCACGAATCCGTGCCAGCCCCCCGGAATCGCCCAAATCACCGCCTTCCACGAGATCGCGAACCACAATGTCGTCCCCGTCAGCCGTGCTGTGCTGGAAGTTGGTCAGCGAGTCGACACGGGTGGCAAACGGGATTTGCCAAGCGCGATCAGTGAGCCAGAGAGCGGCCTCGAGCGCGAGGGCGGAAGTGGCGTCGCGGTTCTCGGGCACGACGGCGAAAAGGACGTTTCGGGTCTCGCCGTACGTGTTCTCCATCGCTTCGGCTGCGACAAGCTGGGGATTGTCCTTGGCGAAGTAGACCCGGTTGTCGGCAGAGAATTCGAGAAACGCCGTGCCACTCGCCGCGATCCCTGACAGCACCAAGGCAGCGACGATGATCATGCGCCGTCGCTCGATGGCCCAACCGCCAAGCCGCGACTCCAATCTCCGGACTGCTTGCGCGATCGGTTTTCCGGTCGAGCGGCTCACACCCGGCTCCAGGACCCGAACCCGGTCACCTCGGCCGTCGCGCGGCATGCAAATCGCGAAAGAGCGGTGGCATCGTCCCGCAGGACAATGCGACCGGAGCGACGTCCCGCACACAACAGAGAGCCCCGCGTGTCAGCCGAGAGGCCTGGCGTCCTCAAGGAGGAAGAACGTGGCGCATGCGTCGACTGTACATCCTTCATCGTCGGCCACCATCTCGCCCAAATCCGACAACGCCTCCGCGACCAACCCTTCAATCTAGGAGCGGGCATCCTCTTGGCAGCGAGTTTCCGTATGTCTTGTGGAGTTTCATACAAGAATGCACGTGGGTCGCCAAACCATGTCTGACAATTCGCGCTGTGCGCGGAAATATGTGCACGATTCAAAATTCGTGGACCAGACCCAACAAGGCACCGCGTTCCTGGCCGTCGATCCAGGTCTCGCATCGGTGGAGACTGACATGACAGAGTACTGCGCCGTCACCCCGGACAGATGGATACGAAAGTTCCGCACGTCGGAACGCGAATAAGATCAGCTTTCGACCTTGCCAAAGTGCCTTGCGCCGGATTGCCTTATCAAGTATCCGGCCCTTCCAGCCCAGTGGAGAGGTGCCGGAGCGGTCGAACGGGGCGGTCTCGAAAACCGTTGTGGGTGCAAGCCCACCCAGGGTTCGAATCCCTGTCTCTCCGCCACTCGCAAATGAGACTCACCGAGAACTTGAGCGGGAAGTTTTCCAAGAGCTGTTGAAATGCGGCTTTCCGTGGACAACTCCGCGTTGACAATGGAATGGCGCATGGACTTCGAACGAAGAACCCTGTCGCCAATTCCTGATGCCTTCACGGCGGTCTGCGTTCCTCCCGGCTTTCAGGCTCTCACACTGCCTGCAAGACCGGAGCCGCCCTGTCCTCAAAAAAGAAGGCGCTTTCGCCGAAAGCGGGTTCGAGTTCATCCAGCCAGGTTGCCTGCGCATCGAATTTGGCAAAGAACGGCCGACCGACCCAGTCAGGATCGCGACCCTGCAGGAAGCGCAGCATGAAGACCTTCTCGCCGGCGAGTCGCTGAACACCGAGCACCTCGACCTTTCCGGGTGTCGCGCTCATGCTTGGGCCGCGAACCGTGCGGCCGAGACCGGAGACCTGTTGCACTGCTTGCCTGAACACGTCGTGGCAGCGCACCAGCGGCACTTCAAAGTAACACTTTGCACCCGTGTCCCGCTCCACGAACATGTAGTAAGGGATAATGCCAAGGCCGACCTGAGTACTCCACATGCGCGCCCAGACATTCGGATCGTTGTTGACATGGTTGAGCAGCGGCGCTTGGCTGCGAATGATCGCACCGGTGTCGCGGATGCGGCGAATCGCCTCGCGAACCACGTCGGTCCGCATTTCCTGCCAGTGGTTGAAATGCGCCATGATGGCGACATGACGCCCTGAGCGCACGATGTCCTCCAACAGGCGCAAGAGGTCGTCGGCATCCTTGTCATTGACGAAACGGTGCGGCCAAAAAGTCAGTGCCTTGGTGCCGATCCGGATGTTCCGGACATGATCAAGCCTTGGATTGTCAATGAGCGGTCTCAAGTAGCGTGCGAGCACCCGGGTCTTCATGACCATCGGATCGCCGCCCGTGACCAGCAGGTCGGAAACATGCCTGTGAAAGGCAAGGTACTGGTGCAGGCTCTGCGCATCATTTGACGAGATCTTCATCTCCTTGTCGCCGACGAACTGAGCCCAGCGAAAGCAGAATGTGCAGTAGGCATGGCAAGTCTGGCCCTTGCTCGGGAAGAACAGGACGGTCTCGCGGTACTTGTGCTGGAGCCCCTCCAATGCCCCGTCTGCCCCATCAGGTATGTTCAGTTCACGCTGCGCGGCAGGATGGGGATTGAGACGGGCGCGGATCTTGGCGACTGCACCGTCGATTTCCTGCTCTGGAGCCTTGCGGGCCATCAGGCCTGCAATGCGATGGAAGTCCTCGTCGGCAAGCATGCCTTTCTGCGGGAACACGAGCTGGTAGACCGGATCGTCCGGGATCCTGTCCCAGTCGATCAGTTCTTCGAGAACATATCGGTTGGTGCGAAACGGCAGCACCTTGCTGACAACACGAATCGCAAACAGGTCTTCACCTCTCACGCTGCCATGTTCCGCAATCCTGTCGAGGTGCCTTGCGGTCAGTGCACGAAACCGGCCGTGCGGCTGTTCCTTTCCAATGTGTCTGCTCATAATTCCAATGCTCCCGATTCTGGGTTTCCAACGGCAATCCGCGGCTGATTCTAAACTTCATCGGCACGGGGCACGGCCAGCCGACATGTCGGCGGCAACGCCCATCTGGTCATGCAGTGCGCATGCATGCGTCGGCGAGCCAAATCCCGGCACGATGTTCCAGGTCGCAGGGATTCATGCCGTCGACTGAAGCGCAACGCGTTCCAGCCCTGACGGCTGCATTCACGGCTCGTCGGGGTGGCCAACGCCCCAAGCAGTGCAGATGCGCCGAGCCCGGACGCCTCGTTTCGCTTCACGCATTGAATGCGGTTGCGGCACGCCATGGGCCGCGCAATGCCGTGACGAACTTCGGCGGAAAACCCGCCCTTCCGGCTTGGACAGACGCATCCGGCCTGGACAAACGTCTGAGGATGAAATCGTTTCAGACAAACTCATAACCACTCGACCATACGCCATCAGGCACGAATTTGCGAGCAAAAAAACTCGCGAAAGGCAGTTTGTCGCACTCGGCAGGGTGCAGAAACGGCAAAGAGGCGGGCCAGGATTCCATGGCTCTGAGCCTCGTCCAGAATCGTCAGAATGACACAAGCACGACAAACGCACGGACACTGCAACAAGGCCGGAATCGATCTCACTCGATGAGCCTGTCTTGTTGAATCTTCAAGCCCTTATGCGCGACTCCTAAGGTCATGCGTTCAGCCCAGCGCATGAACTTGCGATGCTTGCGCGCCCGTGCCGAAACGGGGCTCATGGTTGCGATCAACCGTTGGCTGGACCTGCCCAAAAGGGACAAGGCAACGGCGCCGCGCATTTCTCGCGATTGCTGCTGCTAGCCCGGCAGCTTCCAAGCGATCACCCGCTTCTCGCACGGGCCCTGGCGCCCATAGCCGAAAGGACCGACCTGAGTTCCGGATACCGACCTGCAGTTCCTTCGCGGCGGGCCTCGGAGCGGCCGTGACATCACGAGTTCGGGCTGGGCCAATCACGCACAGGACGGCGTCATTCAGGTTCAGCCGCCGAGCATCCATTTCCCGTCCGGCCAGAACGCGTGAAAGGCAAACGCGAACATCACGTCATGCGGAACGTCCCGAAGCTGGGCATCACGCACCCGGATCGTGCCGACGTCCTTCCCTGCTCCGATGTCGCTCGAATCCAGCGCCGAGGCCTGTCCGCTCGTCCACGAGATCGTCACGCCCGCCTCGGTCACCTGCCCTTCCTCGCGCAATCGGCTCAACGGCCAGGCCTGATCGCCGACCCGAACCACGCGCGCAAGCGCCGGAATGTCGTGAGGCGGGAGTTCGCCGCCATATAGAAACGGGCGCGGCGAGGAATCGTAGGACACGTATGGATTTCGTCCGTACATCCGAGGCCATTTTGGCTGGTCCATGACCAAGCCGTCCGGGTTCCTGGCCTTGAACTCTGCCCAGCTTTCCATCCATGACGGCAACGGCACGAGCTCGGCTCCGGTCAATTCGCCCACGATGCCCGTGCCAATCGCCTGCTGCCACCAGCTCTCCGTCTCGCGGTCGAACATCACCATGTCGGAATTCCTGAGTTTGCCTGATACCCCAAACGTCAGGACCTGCCCGTCAACGCGCCTGTCAAAGGTCAGCCCCGAATTGCACAGCGGGCAGAACGTCACCGCCACCGGCACGTCGCCAACCGTGTCGTTCACGATCTCGTGCCACGTCAGGTAGCGTATGGGATAGGCTCGCGGCACGGAACCGTCGATCTCGACCGAGATCACTGGCTCCCGGTCGCCGATCCTGTCCTCTGCGGCTACCGTAATGAACTCGGGCGCGCTGAGTGCCGGGATTCCGTCCCTTGGCGGTCCCCCCGACATGATCTCCCGCCAGTTCTCGATGCTCGTGATCTCGAAGTCCGTGTTCGGCCACTCGTGCTTCCAAAACGCGGGATTTGCACTCGCCGAGCCGTTGCCAAACGAGCCAGGCCCGACCGTGCCCAGCCCCAGAGCCAGCACCAAGACGCAGAACAAGCGGATCAATTGCATGGACCGTCTCCCCATTCCCGAAATGTCTCCCAATTCTCCAGATGAACGTGGCATCCGGACCCGAGACATGACAGCCCCAATCACGCGAGATTGATCGGCGCGTCAGCGCTGGCCTGCTTCAGGCATGGGCACGGCGCTTGCGTAACGTTCCCGCTCTGGACATGCTGCGCCAATGACGTCTTGCCGGACGCCCGAATCCTGGTCTCGTGAAGCCAGGCGCCGCTCAGGGGAAAGCTCCTGCCGCTTCCGCCACGATCGCAATTATTGGCCGTCCTGGCTGGCTGCACGGACAAGGAGGTCCAATGGCATTGCGTGCTGATACGGGGTCGGCCGAATTTGCATCGCTTTGGGACCTCGCCGGGCAATGGTCGCTGACGCGTCGCATCCGACACGCCGACGGTCGCGAGAATTCTTTCTCCGGCAAGGCCGTGTTCACCCGTTCGGACTCCCGATTGATCCAGGAAGAGTCCGGGCTGCTACGCATCGATGACCAATCCCTGGAGGCCCGCCAGCGCCTCGTCTGGAATCAGGACGGACCTTTGCTGAGGGTTCATTTCGCCGACATGCGACCGTTTCACGAAATCCCGGTCGGGGTCGTCGACCCCCAGGCGGTCCACGATTGCCCGCCGGACCGGTACCACGTCGCCTACGACTTTGCCCTATGGCCGATCTGGCGCAGCGTCTGGACCGTGACCGGACCACGCAAGGATTACGTCATGAACTCCACCTACGCGCCCGTTTGAGGCAGGCAGAGACGAACGTGTCCAGCGATGCGGGTTCATTTCCGCGATCTTGCCGCGAGCGTGGCGGCTGCCCGATTGATGTCTGCATCCGCAGTTCCGCAGCGAATGCGTAATTTCGCACCTGCACTCGAAGCCGATCCGTCAGCCCGAATGGCAAAGTGGCCGTGGCACGGTCGGCGGTCGGGCGTGCTCACTTGATTGGTGGCCGCGATTCCACCCTCTCGCGCGCTCCTGCGCCGCCTGCCCGCGCTTCGTCGCCTTGCGCGATCAACGTGTCACATGGTATGCGCGCGCCAACGGAATCCTGCAGAAAGGAACAGGCCCATGACAACGCTCGCCGACCGTCCGGTTCTCGCTGACACATTCTGGGAAACGACCGAAACCGGAATCTGGATCAAGCGTCTCGCTCTCGTTGTCGCAGGCGTTCTTGCCCTGACAATAGCCGCAAAGCTCAAGGTTCCGATGTGGCCGGTCCCGATCACCATGGGCACCTTTGCAGTCCTGGCAATCGGAACGGCCTACGGCCCGGCCCTCGGCCTGTCCACCATCCTGGCATACCTCGTCGTGGGCGCATTCGGGTTTGACGTCTTTGCCAACAGTTCGGCCGAATCAAACGGCTTGACCTACATGATGGGCACCACGGGCGGCTACCTTGTCGGATTCGTCCTTGCCGCAACGGCGCTTGGATGGTTTGCCCGCAAAGGATGGGACAGGGACATCAAGTGGATGGCCGTGGCGCTGTTGATCGGCAACGCGATCATCTACGTCCCGGGCTTGCTGTGGCTCGGCTATGTCCTGGGTTGGGACAAGCCGATCCTGGCATGGGGTCTCTGGCCGTTCCTGATCGGGGACGGGTTGAAGCTCGTGCTTGCCGCACTCGTCATTCCGGGCCTCTGGAAACTGGTGGGCGACGCCCGAGCCTGAGAACTCCACAACTGAGTGCTGCGTGGCCCGGCACGACCACGCGACCTTGGCGTCGTGATGCGCCGTCGTGGAATTCACGGCGTATGCGGTCATCCTCGCCTTTTCTCGTCCTGATCAACGCAGGTTGCCGCGCAGGGCCATGGCACACGCAAATGGCAGGACAGCAAGGCTGCCAAGCGTGACCAGCGCCAGCAGGAGCAGTGGAGTGACATTTCCCTGGCCCGCGGCAGCCCGGCTGACGGCCTCGGCCCCAAAGATCAGGGTCGGCACGTAGAGCGGCAGCACAAGCAGCGACAGAAGCAGCCCGCCGCGTTTCAGCCCAACCGTCAGGGACGCGCCGAAGGTGCCGATCATCGAGAGCGCCGGAGTGCCGACCAGAAGGCTCAGGACCAATGAGCCATACGCTTGAGACGGCAGGTTGAGCAGAAGAGCCAGGATCGGGGCCACGAGGGACAGCGGCAAACCGGTCGTCAGCCAGTGAGCTGCGGACTTGGACAGCGCAAGAGCCTCAAGCGGAAGCGGCGCGGTTGCAAGAAGATCGAGCGAACCGTCCTCGAAATCCGTCGCGAAGATCCGGTCAAGCGACAGGAGGCAGGCAAGCAGCGCGCCAACCCAAAGCATGCCAGGGGCAATGGACGCGAGACGTCCGGATTCAGGCCCCACGCCGAAGGGCACCAGCACGCAGGCGATCAGGAAGAAGGCCAGCGCCAGCCCGAAGCCGCCGCCTGCGCGAACGGCAAGCCTCAAGTCCCTCAGCACAAGGCGGATCACAGGAACGCCTCGTCTGCGAAACGGGCATCCGTGCCCGCCGGCCTGAAGGCGCCGACATCAAGCACGCGCGCGTCCAGGCCGGGATCAACATGGCTCGCGATGAGAGCCGCGCCGCCGGATTCGAGATGCGCCCGTGCCAGATCCGCAAAGAGCCTCACGGACGCCTCGTCGAGCGAGTCCGTGGGCTCGTCCAGCAGCCAGAACGGCCGACCGGTCACCAGGAGCCGTGCCAATGCAAGCCGGCGCTGCTGCCCGGCAGACAATGTCTGCGCGCGCCGGTTTCGCAATTTGCCCAAAGCAAGCGCATCGAGTGCAGCATCCACTCCGTCAACGCCATGAAGTCCGGCCCAGAAAGCGAGGTTCTCGGCTGCGCTCAACGTGCCTTTCACGCCGTTGGCATGCGGCAGGTAAGCGATCGCGTCGCCGTCGCGCACCATCCCGCCTCCGGTCGCCGGCTGCAATCCGGCAATGGTCCTGAGAAGTGTTGTCTTGCCCGACCCGTTCGGCCCCCTGACCACGACCGCCTCGCCCGGACGCAACGTGAGCGAGACGCCTTCCAGGACGGGGACGCCTCCCCGGCTGCAATGAAGTCCGGTCAGGGTCAGTAACGGGGCCGTCATTTGACCTGCAACCGGTCAGCGTCCAATTCTGCACGTGCACCGGTCGCCTTCGAAGACCTCCGTCGGCGGGTACCGTCGGGTCGATGAGCCTGCAGTCGATGCCTACCCGGGGGTTCCATGGAGACTCTCAGACCGGAAGAAGCGCCAGGCCAACGCGACGACCTTCGCCCAATAGGATGTTGTAGGTGCGGCACGCCTGCGGCGATGCCATCGCCTCCACGCCAATGTTCGCCGCCGCAAACCGGTCGGCGAATTCATCCGGGAGCCTTGCCAGCTCCGGCCCCGTCCCGACCAGGAGGACATCGATCTGACCAGCCGCGCCAAGGAGCGAGTCGCAATCGTCGAGACCGGCCCATGCCGTTATGCCGGACGGCAGAATCGCCAGCGGCGCGTCATGGGCCTCGCCGCCGATGCGAAAGAACCCCGGTCCGTACCCGTCGACCGGCAGGGCTTCCGTGTAGGCGATTTCGGTGATGCGCATCGGCCTCTCCTCAGTCCCATACAGGCAGACCCATGATCGCCGATCCTGCAATGACAAGGTAGGCGATGTTTCGGTAGACGCGCTCGGCGTTCGGCTGAAACAGCATTGCTCCGCTCCAGTTGCCGAGGACGTAGGGCAAGATCAGGATCCCTCCGAGCGCAAGTGCCGGAACCGAAAGATATCCGTTCCAATGGAATACGGCCAGAAGGGCCAGTTCCGCCAGTATCAGGTACAGGGTGCTGTTTGCGCGCACCGCCGCCGCCGGCAGTGTGGAGGCCATGTACAGGATGATCACGGGCGGCCCCGGCAGCCCGACGGAACCGCCGGTGAACCCGCCGATCAGGCCGGTGCCGTAGATCATGGCCGACGTCGGCTTCCCCCTGTACCGGACACCGGCAACGAGGAGGACAAGAAGTCCCAGGGCCACGACCGAAACGCCCCAGCGAAACACTTCGGGCTCAACCATGGCGAGGACAAGCACGCCAAGAGGCACGGCAATGAACGCACCGCAGGCCAGGCGCAGAACGTCCGGAGGATGCCCGTCCCTGAGGGCGCGCGGCACATGAATGAGCGGTGCCACGAGGTCCATCACGATCATTGAGGTGAGCGCCTCGAACGGGCTGAGCACCTGCGCCGCGACCGGCAGGTAGACCATCGCGGTGCCAAAGCCCGTAAAGCCCCTAACGATGCCAGCCAAGACCGCGCCCAGCCCCAGGAGCCACAACCCGTCCGCCTGGAGGGCAATCGTGAACGGCTCAAGCATCCACGTTTGCAAACTGGGTGCCCGCACCGCCGCCATCGGACGGCTTCGACCAGTCGCGCTTCACGCCCAGCATCAGGACAACGTTCTTGGCCACGTAGACCGAGGAATAGGTGCCGACGATCACGCCCCAGGTGATCGCGAACACGAAGCCCCGGATGACGTCGCCGCCGAAGACCAGCAATGCGACCAGCGCCAGCAACGTCGTCCCGCTCGTCATCAACGTACGGCTCAGTGTCTCGTTTACCGACGTGTTCATGACGTCCTGCAAGGGCGTCTTCTTGTACTTCCGAAGATTCTCGCGCAGCCGGTCGAATATCACCACCGTGTCGTTGATCGAGTATCCCACGATGGTCAGGAGCGCGGCGATGGTCGACAGGTCGAAGCGAATCTGAAGAAGGCTGAAAACGCCAATGGTCAGAATCACGTCATGGAACAGCGCCGCGACGGCGCCGATGGAGAATTGCCACTCGAACCGGAGCCAGATGTAGATCAGAATTGCGGCCAGCGCGGAGGCCACGGCCAGAATCGCCGTCTGTACGAGCTCGCCCGAGACCTTGGGTCCCACGGAATCGACGGACGTGAACTCGATGGACGAGTCCACGTCCTTCAGGGCCGCCTCAACGTCGATGATGATGGCACCCGTTATGCTTTCCTGCCCCTCCTGGGCCTGGATGCGGATCAGGGTGACGTTCTGGTCTTCGCGGAAATTCGGATCAAAGACCTCGATGACGGACACCTCGCCGAGATCCAGCGCGGAAACAGCCTGCCGGTAAGCACCGACGTCGACCTGCTGAACCGCCTCGGTCCTGATCGTCGTCCCGCCCCGGAAATCAATGCCGAAGTTGAGGCCCACCACCAGCCACAGGATGATCGATGCAACGACCGCCGCGATCGAGGCGCCCATCGTGACGGTCCGGTAGCGGAAGAAATCAAAGTTCGTCTCTTTGGGAACAAGTTTCAGGCGCATGGCATCAAACCTCGATGGTCCGCGGACGCCGCCGCTCGAACCACATCACGATCAGGAGGCGCGTCACGAAAATCGCCGTGAAGACGGACGTGGCGATGCCGCACATCAGTGTGACGGCAAAGCCCTTCACCGGGCCCGAACCGAGCGCGAAGAGAATCACCGCCGTCATTCCCGTCGTGACGTTGGCGTCGATGATGGCGGACAGCGCCCTTTGGTAGCCAAGCTCTATGGCGCGGCTTGGCCCCTTCGCGGTCCTGAGTTCCTCCCGGATTCGCTCGAAGACCAGCACGTTTGCGTCAACCGCCATGCCGATCGTGAGGACGATTCCCGCGATGCCCGGCAGCGTGAGCGTCGCTCCGAAAACCGAAAGGACGCCAAGGAGCAGCGCGACATTCAGGATGAGCGCCACGTCGGCAAAGATGCCGAACAGGCCATAGGACAGGGCCATGAAGACGATCACGGCAGCGAATGCCACGATGCAGGCGATGCGCCCGGCATCGATGCTGTCCTGGCCCAGCCCGGGGCTGACCGTCCGCTCTTCAAGGAACGTCAACTCGGCAGGAAGTGCGCCGGCCCGCAGGAGTATGGCGAGTTCCGTCGAGCTCTCGACCGTGAAGTTGCCCGTGATCTGGCCGGAACCGCCGGTTATGGGTTCACGAATTTGCGGAGCCGTTATGACCTCCCCGTCAAGCACCGTGGCGAACAGGGCGCCGACATTGTCGCTCGTGTACTGGCCGAATATCCGTGCGCCCGCGGGATTGAACCGGAACGTTACCGACGGCAGCCCGTTCTGGTCGAACGCGGGCTGCGCATCCACGAGATCCTCGCCCGACAGAACGGCTGCACGCTCGACGATGTAGTACTCCCCTTCGCGGTCCAGGTGCGGCACCAGGATGTTGCCGGGCCCCGCAATGGCCTCCGAATCCGCCGTGGAACTGACGACCGGATGGAATGTCAGACGCGCGGTCGTGCCGATGAGAGCCTTGAGCTCGGCGGCTGATCCGACGCCCGGCACCTGGATCAGGATCCGGTTCTCGCCCTGCCTCTGGATCGACGGCTCCCGCGTGCCGACTTCGTCGATCCGACGCCGAATGATCTCGAGCGCCTGCTGCACGGTCCTGTTGTCAGTGGCCGCCTTTTCCTCTGGCGAAAGCTCGACGGTGACGACGTCACCCTGCCCCGACGCGACGATGTCGGTCGCGCCGATCCCTGCGGTCAGGCTCACGACCGGCTGCGCCAGATCGCGCACCGCCTGAAGAGCCGCCTCGATCGCCTCGGAGCGCTGGATGCGAACCTGCAACGTGCCGCGTGGCGCCGTGTCCACGCGCTCCACGAATCCGACCTGATCGCGCAGTTCAACGAGGGCCTGGCGAATCTCCGGCCAGTAGACGTCCATGCGATCGGCGTAGACGTCCTCGACATGCACCTCGGCCAGCAGGTGCGCCCCGCCTCTCAGGTCAAGGCCCAGGTTGATCAGCGTCGAAGGCAGGAACGAGGGCCAGATTGCTGCCTGCGCCTCGCGCTCGGAGGTCGAGCCGAAGGTTTCGATGGCGGCAACGGCATCGTTGTGGGTCTCGACTCGGGAATAGAACCCGTTCGGAAAGGAAAACAGCAGGCCCGACGCGCAAACTGCAAGAATCAGAACCCGCTTCCAGAGCGCGATTTGCAGCATCTGCGCCCCTAGTTCGCCGGTTCCGTCTTTGACAAAACAGTCTGTATCGTGTTCCTGATCACGCGAACGTTCACGCCCTCGGCAATCTCGATCTCGACTTCACCGTCCTCGCGCACCTTGGTCACCTTGCCGACGACACCGCCTTGGGTGATGACCTGATCGCCGCGGCGCAGCGCCTCGACCATGGCCTGATGTTCCTTCATCTTCTTTCGCTGCGGGCGGATCAGCAGCAGGTAGAAGATTGCGAAGATCAGAATGAAGAAGGGCAACTGCATCAGCAGCGCGTTTCCGCCTCCACCGGCGGCCTGGGCAAAGGCTGGTGTCACGAACATTGGATGTGTGTCCTTGTCATTGATTCGAGGCGCAATGCGCGCCCCGCCCGATTTCGCGCGCACCCTATAGCTGCGTTTCAGGCTTGGCAAGCAGTGGCCATGGCATCCGCGAAGAGCCGGCAGCCCACTGGCCGCACGCCATGACGGAGGTCGCGAAGCCGTCGCAAGAAGTCGATATTCGCCTTTTGGTCGCAGCGAAGCGGCGGTAAGAGACGCGCGGATAGAGGAGTGCCGAATGGCAGAGGTCACCATCGTCTACTGGCGGGACATGCCCGCGCAGGTCATCGTCGGCAAAGGCCGGCGCGGGGCCAAGGCCGCCTTGCCCGAGCGCTTCGAACAGGCGATCGACCGTGCCGCCATGAAGGTCGGTGCCCGGGACAGCGACGCCTACCTGTCCGAGTGGCGGAAGGCCGTCGAAGGCGACCGCGACGGCGCGGCCGAAGAGATCGCGAAGGCCGAGGCGGCGCGCATCGAGCGCGAGTATGATCGCGAACGGCTGGCGTCCCTGATTGACAACGACGGATGGGCTCCGGCAACCGCTAGCCCGGAGGGAGCCTGATGGCGTTGATGAGGTTGCGCGCCAGGCCCGAACGTGCCGAGCCGGTTGACCCGCAGGTCGCGGAGTTCCTGAACGGCTTTTCGATCGAAGTCATGCCCCGCACGGCGGAGAAGATCGACGATTTCCGGGCGATCCTGCCGACCGGAACCCGTGTCTACATTGCGCATATCGACGGCACGGCCATTGAAGACATGGTGGCGACCGCAAGGCGCCTTTCTTCCGACGGCTTCCGCGTCATGCCGCACTTTCCGGCGCGGATCATCAAGGACAAGGCGACGCTCGAAGACTGGGTTGCGCGTTACCAGGACGAAGCCGGAATCGAGGATGCCCTGATCCTCGCCGGCAGCCCCGCGTCCCCTGCCGGCAGTTTCGACAGTTCAATGCAGCTCCTGGAATCCGGTGCCTTCGACAGGGCTGGCTTCAAGCATCTGCATGTCGCTGGCCATCCTGAAGGCAACAGGGACATCGATCCCGATGGCAGCACCAGGAACGTGGACGCGGCAATGCACTGGAAGGCTGCATTCAAAGAGCGTACCGACGCCAAAATGGCGCTGGTCACGCAGTTCGCCTTTGAGGCCGGACCGATCATTGAATGGGCGAACGGCCTTCGGGACGCGGACATCGACCTGCCGGTCCATGTCGGAATAGCCGGGCCCGCAAAGCTGCAGACGCTCATCAAGTTCGCGATTGCCTGCGGAGTCGGCCCGTCGCTCAAGGTACTCCAGCGACGCGCGAGAGACGTCGGCAAGCTGCTCCTTCCCTTCGAACCGGACGAGGTGGTGAAGGCCCTTGCCCGGCACAAGGCAGTCGCACCGGAGTCCGCAATTTCCTGCTTGCACCTCTTTCCGCTAGGCGGCATCAAGTCCGCCGCCACGTGGGCACGGACGCGAAGCGCGATTGAACCGGCGATCCTGACTGCCTGACGAATTCACAGTTCCTGAAAGTCCGAAGCCATGGCACGTACCGTCCTCCAATCGAAATCCAAGACCGTTGTCATCGGCTTCGATGAGCCCTTCTGCGTGATCGGCGAACGCATCAATCCGACCGGGCGCAAGATTCTCGCCGCCGAACTTGAGGCGGGCAACTTCTCGACCGTGGAGAAGGATGCGGTCGAGCAGGTCGCGTGCGGCGCGCAGGTGCTCGATGTGAACGCGGGCGTCGTCTACAACTCGAACCCCAATCCGAACGAGACAGAACCGCCGCTGATGCAGAAGATGGTCGAGCTGGTGCAAGGCCTTGTCGAGGTGCCGCTTTGCATAGACAGTTCCGTGCCCGGCGCGCTGGAGGCTGGGCTCGAAACAGCCGAAGGGCGTCCCCTGCTGAACTCCGTGACCGGCGAGGAGGAACGCCTGGAAATGGTCCTGCCGCTCGTCAAGAAGTACAACGTTCCGGTGGTCGCCATCTCGAATGACGACACGGGGATTTCCGAAGATCCGGACGTGCGATTCGAGGTTGCAAGGAAAATCGTCGAGCGAGCGGCCGATTTCGGCATCCCGGCGGAGGACATCGTGGTCGACCCGCTCGTGATGCCGATCGGCGCAATGGGGACCGCAGGCAAGCAGGTCTTTGCGCTCGTGCGACGTCTGCGCCTGGAATTGGGCGTCAACACCACCTGCGGCGCGTCGAACATCTCGTTCGGACTGCCGAACCGGCACGGCATAAACAATGCGTTCCTGGCGATGGCTGCCTCGCACGGCATGACCAGCGCGATCATGAACCCGGTAGCAATGCCGCGCACGCTCAAGGCTGTCGGCGAACGCCTCGACGCCCTGAAGGCCTTGGGCGTCACGGCGCCACCGGAGGTCGACCTGCGCACCTTGCGCCCGCTTCTTGGGATGGAGCCTTCGGAGAACCTTGTTCAGGATCGGGTTGCAAGGCTGACGGAACTGGGAATCACCATTCCGGAGGGGCTCAGCGCAGCCCGGCTGGCCCCGCTTCTCGGGCTTTCCCCGACGACCGTGGTCCCCTCGGACGAGATCCTGTCCATCCGGGCGGCCGACTTCCTGAACAACAACGATCCTTCTGGCAGCACTTGGATCAGGATGAACAAGCCTGTTGCAAGCGGGGAGAACGGCCGCGGCCGACGCGAAGGCCGCCGCCGCCGGAGGGCCTGATGTCAAACAGAGCCTGATGGCACCATGCGCGGACCGGAACGCAGGCCGGTGTCGATCATCCCGTTTCCCGGGCACGGCGACACGATCAGGAGCGACGACGGTTCGCGAATGCCGCCAGGCGCTTGCAAGACTGCTTGGCTTTCTCTCGTAATTCATATTGCTATGCTGCCCAAGGCAGGACAGGTACCTCAATGGGCGACAAGACGGCACTCGTGATTTTCACCCCATCGGGCAAGCGCGGGCACATTCCGACCGGAACTCCGGTTCTGGCAGCTGCGCGGCAACTCGGGGTCGACCTTGACTCGGTCTGTGGCGGGCGCGGGATCTGTTCCAAGTGCCAGGTCACGCCAGGCTTCGGGAAGTTCCCCAAGCACGGTGTCACCGTCGCCGAAAGTGCGCTGTCCGAATGGAACGCGGTCGAGGCAAGGTATGACGAGAAACGTGGGCTGAAGGAAGGCCGTCGCCTCGGCTGCCAGGCATGCATTCAAGGCGACGTGGTCATCGACGTGCCTCCAGGGAGCCAGGTCCACAGGCAGGTCGTCCGCAAGGCCGCAACCCGACGCCAGATCACGATGGATCCGGCAACGCAGCTCCGTTACGTGGAAGTGCGCGAGCCCGACATGCACGAACCCACGGGCGACCTGCAACGGCTCTGCGAAGCGCTCAAGCGCGACTGGGACATCTCGGATTCAGAGGCGAGTCCGGCATTCCTGGCGTCGCTGCAGCCTGCCCTTCGCGACGGCGGCTGGAAGGTCACCGTCGCGGTCTGGCGCGATCATCGCGGCGGCGCCCCGGTGCTTCTCGACATATGGCCCGGGTTCTTCGAGGGACGACTCTACGGGCTCGCGATCGACCTCGGCTCCACGACGATCTCCGCACATCTCTGTGACCTTCGCGACGGCCTCGTCCTTGCATCGTCCGGCGTGATGAACCCCCAGATCCGCTTCGGTGAGGATCTGATGAGCCGCGTCTCATACGCGATGATGAACCCGGGCGGCGACGTCGAAATGACCCGGGCCGTGCGCGAAGCCATCGGCGAGCTCGCCATCGAGCTGTCCGGCGAAACGGACATTCCGCTGCGCCAGATCGTGGAGGCCGTGGTGGTCTGCAATCCCGTGATGCACCATCTTCTCCTGGGCATCGATCCGGTGGAGCTCGGCCAGGCACCCTTTGCCCTGGCCACTTCGGACGCCGTGAACATGCATGCCGCCAACCTCGGCCTGACATCCATAAACCCCTCCGCCAATGCATACGTGCTGCCCTGCATTGCGGGACATGTCGGCGCGGACTGCGCGGCCGTTGCCCTTTCGGAGGAGCCCTACAAGTCGGAAGACCTGGTCCTCATTTGCGACGTCGGCACCAATGCCGAGATCTTGCTGGGAAACAAGGATCGGGTCCTTGCATGCTCGTCGCCCACCGGTCCGGCGTTCGAAGGCGCGCAGATATCCTCCGGGCAGCGCGCAGCCCCCGGCGCAATCGAGCGCGTCGAGATCGACCCGAAGACGAAAAAGCCCCGATTCCAGGTGATCGGCTCGGATCTCTGGTCGGACGAGGCCGGCTTTGCCGAGGCAACGGCCGTGACCGGCGTCACCGGAATCTGCGGGTCAGGAATCATCGAGGCTGTCGCGGAAATGCGCATGGCAGGACTGCTCGACGCTTCGGGGCTGATAGGCTCGGCGGAACAGACCGGATCGGACCTCTGCAATCCCGACGGCCGCACGCACGCCTACGTCATCTGGGATGCACGTGACGATGGCGGCCCCCTCATTACAGTCACCCAGGGAGACATCCGTGCCATCCAGTTGGCAAAGTCCGCACTCTACGCGGGCGCACGCCTGCTGATGGATGAACTCGATGTCGAAAGCGTGGACCGCATCGCGCTTGCGGGCGCGTTCGGGTCACATGTCTCGCCAAGGCACGCCATGGTCCTCGGCATGATTCCCGATTGCGATCCCGCAAAGGTGAGGTCGGTCGGGAATGCCGCAGGAACGGGCGCGCGGATCGCGCTGTGTGACATTTCGGCCCGCGCCAAGATCGAAGCCGAGGTGCTTCGCGTCCAAAAGGTTGAAACGGCGATCGAGCCGAGATTCCAGGAGCATTTCGTGGCGGCAAACGCGATACCGCATGCCTCTGACCTGTTTCCGCACCTGCCGGATCTTCCGGATGTCAGCTTCAATACGGGTGGAAGCAGAGGCGCCGACGCTTCGACCGGTCGCCGCAGGCGCCGACGCGCTCAGGATCCCTTGCAGCAGACTTGATTCTACAGATCCCTGCACCCTTCCGACCGGCAGCCAACGGTGATCAGTTTGACTTTCCATGAACGGTGCAAGTAATATCGGGAGTTGGCCGGTGTTGGGTCCAAGTGAACTGTCTAGCGCTGCATGCCGTCACAATGCTTGGGCCAGGCAATCCCGGTCCCGCCTAGAACTAGGGAGAATATGGCCACCCATGACCGAATCCGCTCGGCACAGGCACAAGGGATTGCCCCGGCAGCAGGGGCTCTACGACCCGCGCAACGAGCATGACGCGTGCGGGATCGGTTTCGTGGCGAACATCGGGAACCGCAAGAGCCACGGGATCATCGATCAGGGCCTGCAGATTCTCAAGAATCTTACCCATCGCGGCGCGGTGGGCGCCGACCCGCTGGCCGGCGACGGGGCAGGCATCCTCGTTCAGACGCCGGATGCCCATCTGCGCGCCGTCTGCGGCGAAATCGGTCTCAACATTCCTCCGCCGGGCGACTATGCCGTCGGAATGCTGTTCCTGCCGCGGGCCGAAGGGCCGCGGGCGGACTGCGTTCGCGTCGTCGAGCAACTGGTCGAGTCGGAAGGACAGCACGTGATCGGCTGGCGCGACGTGCCGGTCGACAATTCGGGGCTGGGTGAAAGCGTCGTTCCGACCGAACCCTTCGTTCGCCAGGTCATAGTTGGCCGAGGCGACAACTGCGCCGACCAGAATGCGTTCGAGCGCAAGCTGTTCGTCATTCGCAAGCAGGCGGAACACCGGGTCGACGCATTGGGCGAGGCTTGCGACGACTTCTACATCGCGTCCCTCTCGTCGCGCACGCTCATCTACAAGGGGATGCTGCTCGCGCATCAGGTAGGCGAGTACTATCTGGACCTCCACGACGAGAGGATGGTCTCCGCGCTCGCCTTGGTTCACCAGCGCTTTTCCACCAACACTTTTCCGTCGTGGCGGCTGGCCCACCCCTACCGGATGATCTGCCACAACGGCGAGATCAACACGCTGCGCGGAAACATCAACTGGATGGCGGCACGCCGGCATCTCATGAAGTCGGAACTCCTGAGCGACGATCTCGACAAGCTGTGGCCGCTGATCACCGAGGGCCAGTCGGACTCGGCGAGCTTCGACAACGCCCTGGAACTGCTGGTACGGTCTGGCTATTCGCTGGCCCACGCGATGATGATGCTGATCCCGGAGGCCTGGACCGGCAATCCGCTGATGGACGACCGCCGCCGTGCGTTTTACGAATATCATGCAGCGCTGATGGAGCCGTGGGACGGTCCGGCCGCCGTGGCATTTACAGACGGACGCCAGATCGGCGCGACCCTGGACCGCAACGGGTTGCGGCCCGCGCGCTACGTCATCACGGATGACGACCTGGTGGTGATGAGTTCAGAAGTCGGCGTCCTTCCGATCGACGAAAGCCGCATTGTCAAGAAGTGGCGCCTGCAACCGGGCAAGATGTTGCTGATCGACCTGGAACAGGGCTGCATCGTCGACGATGACGACATCAAGGCGCAACTGTCCGCAGCCCAGCCCTACCAGGAATGGCTCGACCGCACCCAGATCGTGCTGGAGGACCTGCCGACAACCAACGTCCCGATCGCGCAGCCCGACCGTCTGACGCTCCTCGATCGCCAGCAGGCCTTTGGCTACACCCAGGAAGACCTCAAGTTCCTGATGTCCCCGATGGCCCTCACCGGACAGGAAGCCGTCGGCTCGATGGGCACCGATACACCGATATCGGCGCTGTCGTCGCGACCCAAGCTGCTC
>JAJEGW010000006.1 GCA_022819605.1 Silicimonas sp.
GACGGTCCTATCCGCGGAAATCGATGAAGCCGGTCAGCAAGTGGCACCGAAGGCGCAAGGCCGCAGCCTGAAGGCCGAAAAACCCCGAAAAGGCAGGGGCCGCCTGCAACGGAAAGGCACGACTCCTTAAGGAAATGACGACGAATCCTTAAGGAAATGCCATTGGCAGACCATCGGATGCAGCGGTTCCAGAACGAGGCGAACACCCGCCGCCCGGGCTTCGGGCACAACGCTGTCAAATCCTTCCAGCGCGTTCAGACGGGCGGCCATGAGATCGGTCTCTCCCGGTCCAAGGCCACCAGTCAGCATCAGCAGGCTCTCGATGCCCAGTTCCGCGCAGAACTCGATCCGCCGGAGGGTCAGCTCGATCTGGGACGCACGCTCCGCCGCGTCGCCAATCGCCATGGTTCCGCCAACGCAAAGCGCAATTGCCTCGACCTGCGTGTCCGCCAAGAGCCGTCGCGCGGCCGCCACACCGGTCTCTTCCAGCTTTTCGTGCCAGATCGCAGTCATGGGCACGCCGTGGCGAGCCAGGCACTCCAGACCGTCCGCAAATCCGCATTGCATCAAGGTGACCTGATGAATGCACAATCTATCGAGCGGAACCCCCGTCATCAGTAGGTGGCACGTCCGCCAGTGACGTCAAACACCTGTCCGGTAGTGAACGAACAAAGCGGGCTGGCGATCCAGGCGGTCATGTCGGCGACTTCACGGGGTGTACAAAACCTGTCCATGGGAATTCGGCCACGCTTGTCGGCGATGTAGTCCGAACTCATGCCCTGCAATAGATCGGTTTCCGTCATCACCGGCGCAACGCAATTGACCGTAATGTCCGAGGGCAGCAGCTCCCGGGCGAGCCCCTTGACGTATCCGATCACGCCGGACTTGGCCGCACCGTACGCGCAGGCGCCCGGGTTGCCCTCTTTCCCGGCCACAGACGAAATTGCAATGATCCGCCCGGCTCCACGGCCGCGCATGTGGGGCAGGACCACGCGGGCTGAAAGAAAAACGCCGGTCAGGTCGACGTCGAGAACCGCCTGCCATTCGTCCAGTGCGTATTCCCAAGCCGGCTTGGTCGGGCCGTTGATCCCCGCATTGGCGACCAGAATGTCGACATGCCCCAGCGCTTCAAGCGAAGCGCTGAATCCCGACGCGACCGAATCCTCATTCGTCACATCCACGTCCGCCAAATGGAAAAATGCAGGGTCGCCCCCGGCGGCTGCGCTTTCAATGTCCCATCCGGACACGACCGCCCCGAGTTCGCTGAACCTCTGACTTATCGCGAGCCCGATTCCGCGTGCCGCTCCCGTGACGATTGCCGTCTTTCCTGTCAGATCCAGGCTCATGCCGGCACCTTAGTCATTCGGGACCCACTTCAGAATGTGCTGGCCGACGGTGGTCAGGTCACCGTCCTGATTTGTGATCCGGATATCGGCCGTGGACCGTCTGCGTTCAATGTCGATGGCGGTGAATTCGTACTCGACCGTTATGGTGTCGCCCAGAAACACGGGCTTGAGGAAACGGATACGATCGTATCCAAGCGAAACAGGCGTTTCTTCCGACATGCGGGTGTGCGCGATGGCCATTGTGGACACGGTCGACATGAAGCCCACCATCAGCGCCCCGTGGGCCATCAATCGGCCATAACGGGACTTTTCCATATAGGCCTTGTTGACATGGTTGGGCGAAAAGTCACCGGTGATCCCGGCAAACATGTAGACGTCGCTTTCCGACACCGTCTTGGAAAAGCTCACCTTGGCACCGACTTCGACATGAAACTCTGACATTCTTTCCCTCAATTCTTGCGCTCGGGGCCGCAGATGTCGATCCGACTTCCGCACCTCGCGGATTCCAGCACCGCAAGCGTGGCTCTCAAGGTTCCGGTGGAATCAGCAGCCGAAATGATCGGGTTCGCGCGGCCCGCAACGACCTCGGAAAAATGCTCGATCTGGCGGACAAAGGCATCGCCAAGTTCAAGCGAGATGTCGTGGACCCTCTTGGGAGTGATCCAGCTTTCCGGTTCGCCATCCGATGTCCAGTGTCGCAGGTTCGGAAACTCCAAGGCACCCCGGGTGCCCGAGAACGTGATGCAGTTTTGTCCGCTGTGCGGAAACGCCGGGTTTTCGCCGGTGGCCAATTCCCAGGCCCAGGGCGAATCCGCCTGATCGGACATGACAAAGGCACCAAGCGACCCGTTCTCAAACTGAAGCGCGAATGCTGCTGCATCCTCTTTCTCAAAACCCTGCACCGAATTTCCCGCCAACCCGGTCACCGACCGAATCTCTCCCACAATGTAGCGCAGATAGTCGATTTCATGGATCAGGTTCGTCAACACAGGTCCGGCCGGCGAGCGCCTCCGCCAATCCGGGGCATAATAGGATTCCGGCTTCCGTACGCTCCACTGGCCGGACACCGTGACAAGTTGACCCAGCGAACCGCCGCGCACCATTTCCCGGGCCCTGGCCACGTGCGGATAGTAGCGTCTGTGGTGTCCCACCAAAACGCACAAGCCTCGCGCCTCCGATGCGCGAGTCATCTCTTCCGCCTCGGCAACGGTCGCTGCAATCGGCTTTTCGACCAAGAGATGACAGCCTGCATCAAGCGCGGCCAGCGCCGGTTCGAAGTGATGCTCGGTTGGCGTCGCGATGATGACACCAGACGGAGCAACCGCACTCAACATTTTATTGGCGCTTGAATAGTGTGGAACGCCGTACTCGGTCGCAATCTCCGCCGCGCTGGCATGCGGATCCGCTATTGCTGCCAATTCGACGGACTCGACTTTCGCCATCGCAGTCAGGTGCCGTTTGCCAATGACGCCAGCGCCGATCAATGCAATGCGTTCAGGCATGGGCGTCCGTCCGCGCGTCATCAAGGAAATAGTCGCTTTTCATCAGGCGTGGGGATTCGCTTATGATCGGCGAAAATCCCATGTTTTCAATTACATCACGTTCAATATCGACTCCGGGAGCAATCTCGATCAGGTGCAGTCCATCAGGGCGAAGTTCGAAGACGCAGCGCTCTGTAACGTAGAGGATAGCCTGCTCCTGCGACAGTGCCTGCGCGCCCGAGAAGGTGATCTGTTCTACAAGATTCACCATTTTGCGAACCTCTCCCTGGCATTCGATCCGCAGCCTGCCATCGCCGGAGGTGATCTTTGCACCCTTTGCATCGAATGTGCCGCAGAAGACCACCTTGCGTGCGTTCTGTGCGATGTCGACAAATCCGCCAGGACCAACGGTCAGGCCACCCAGTTTCGAGACATTGACGTTTCCGGCGGAGTCAATTTCGCCAAATCCCAAAAACGCGATGTCCAGCCCGCCGCCCGAATAGAAGTCGAATTGTGCCGGACCATCGATCATGCAGCTCGGGTTGCGGGCATAGCCGAACAGGGTGCCGGTCAGAAGCGTGCCGCCATATGTGCCGTGTTCGATGGTCTGATAGTAACGGTCCTGCTCGCCGCGGCTGGCGACAATGCTTGCGACCTCATCGGGAATGCCAAATCCGTAGTTGATCACGGCACCGTCGCGCAATTCTTCATGGGCGCGCCGCGCAATGATCTGACGGACGGAAAAGGCGGGTGCGGGCGGCGGCGGCTCGTCGGCGCGCCGCTCTCCCGAAATGGCAGGGTCGTAGACAAGATCATAGCCCTGACGCTGGTCGGGATCGACGACAATGACGTCAACCAACGCTGAAGGTATTCGCACGGAGCGCGCGCCCAGGGTGTTGCGAGGCACTCTTTCGCGCACCTGGAATATCACCTTGCCGCCAGAACTCCGGGCCGCCGCCGCCATGGCATAGATATCGACGTTTGCCGGTTCCTGGTCGAGGCTGATGTTGCCGTCCTCGTCGGCGATCGAGCCCTTCAACAGTGCGACATCAATCGGATAAGGCAGGTAGCGCAGGAATGTCTTGCCGTCGATCTCGATCCGCTCGACCAGATCTTCCGTGGTAACCGAGTTCATCTTGCCGCCATCCAGTCGGGGGTCGACGAAAGTGCCGAGGCCCACGTGGGTTATGAGCCCGGGTCGCTTGGCGGCGATTTCGCGCATCAGCTGCATGGTCACGCCGGACGGCATCACATAGGCCTCGATCTGGCCGCTGCGGGCCATCTCTTGCAAGCGCGGCGACCAGACCCAATGTCCGCCGATGACGCGTTTTGCCATTCCGGGATGGGCGAACCTGTTCAATCCTCTTTCGCCCCGGTCGCCGATGCCCAATGCGTGAACGACTGTCAGGTCGCGAGGGTGGCCTTCATCCAAAAAGCGCTTTTCGACCGAGGCGTGCAACAGGCTTGCCTCGACCAGCCCGCCGCCGCCGCCGATCAATCCCACGGTGGCGCCATCCGGGATCAGGGCAGCGACCTGGGAGATGTCAGCGAACTTGGTCTTCATGGTTCACGCCGGGATCTTGTAACCGTCGTCGCCGGCAAGGAGATTGCGCGCGATGACATTGCGATGAATTTCCGAGGTGCCGTCGAAGATGCGATAGACCCGGGCGTCGCGGTAATGGCGCTCGACTGCCAATTCCTTGCTGTAGCCAGAGCCACCGAAGATCTGCAACGCCCGGTCGGCCACGCGGCCGAGCGTTTCGATGTCTGCAGCTTCACGGCCGAAATCTGCGTTCTGGCCGACTTACCCTGATCCAGCATCCAGGCCGCCTGCCAAAGCGCCAGCCGCGCCGCATTGATCTCGACCGCACTGTCGGCAAGCATCTGACCGACAAATTGAAAGCCGCCGATTGGCTGCCCGAACTGGTGACGTGACCGGGCGTGCTCGACGGCCATTTCCAGAAGCATCGCCGCCTTGCCGACGGCCCGTGCACCGACCTGCGCCAAACGAACTCGCCCGAGCGTGCCGAGCGCCAGTTTCAGGCCGCCACCTTCTTCGCCCAGCAAGTGTTCCGGTCCGAGATGGACGTTCTCGAACGTCAGTTCGGCGTGGGTCGTGCCACGCAGCCCCATCATCGGCACGTCCGATCCAAGCGTCACTCCCGGCAAGTCGCGGTCGACAATGAAAGTCGATATGCCCCTTGCTCCGGCACGGGGATCGGTCACGGCCGTCAACACGTAGAAGTCTGAATGGTGCGCATCCGAGATGAACTGCTTTTGACCCGTCAATGACCAGCCGTCGTCTGTGGGCGTTGCTCGCGTTCGGATGGCCGCCGCGTCGGACCCGGCTTCCGCTTCCGTAAAGGCAATGGAAAACGTCCGGTCACCGCGGATCGCGGGAATCAGCCAGCGTTCCCTCTGGGCCTCCGTTCCAGCCAGCAGGATGTCGTAGACATTGCCAAAAGCGCGACGGATCAGGATATCGGTAGTACGCCCGAACTCCTCTTCGACAAGCATCCAGTCCATCGTCGACAGACCGCCGCCGCCCAGCTCTTCCGGCATGTTCATGGCGTAGAGCCCGATCGTGCGGGACTTTGCCTGGATCGCCTCAGCCAGCTCGGGCTCCAAATGTCCCGAATCCTCAACCAGCCGTTCCAGCGGGCGCAGTTCGTCATCGACAAATCGCCGGACGGTGCCAATCAGCAGCCGCTGCTCGTCGCTGAGGCCGAAATCCATCAATAGTATCCTTTTGCCCCGCCGCCGTCGCAGGCAATTCCGGTTCCATGAATATGGCGGGCTGCAGGCGAGCAAAGGAATGCCGCCAATGCCGCCACATCCGTCGGCTCGCCAAGCCTGCGGATGCCTTCTGAGGCGATCGAATCTGCCTCGACCTGATCGCGAGTCTTGCCCTGCTGTGCAGCACGGTCGGCGAAAATGCCCTCCAGCCTTTCGGTGACCGTCAGACCCGGATGTATCCAGTTCACGTTCACGTCATCCTGCAGCCCCTTGTCCGCCAGCGCCTTGGAAAAGTTGGCAAGTGCGGCGTTGACCGCACCGCCCACCATGAAATCGGCGGCGGGCGTTCGGGCAAAACCGCCAACGATATTGATCACTGTCCCCTTCGCCTCCTTTAGCGCGGGCCACAGAGTTCGGCAAAGCCGCACCGCGCCGTGAAACTTGAGCGCGAAGCCGTCCAGCATTTCCTCGTCCGGCTGGTCTGGAAAGATGCCGCCCTTGGTTGCGCCGGCGGCGTTGACCAGAATGTCGCACCGCCGGAACTTGTCGAGCGCAGCGCGGGCCGCTTCGTTGCACCCCTCAAGCGTGCGAAGATCCGCGGCACAATATCCAACCTCGCCCCGCCCGGCCTGGGAAAGCCCGTCCGCAGCAACACTCAGCCGGTCGCCATTTGATGCTGCCAGGAAGACGTTGCAACCGCCCTCGGCGAGATTGCGGGCAATGGCCAGCCCGATCCCTCTTGATCCACCGCTGACAAAGGCGGCCTTTCCGTCAAACATCGTCCAACCCTTTCCGATTGCGGGCTTCGAGCCCCTTAACGATCGCCGCCAGCGTTTCGAGCGTGGGCGTCGGAACATCATTCCTGTGCCCCAAATCAATCACTGCGCCATAGATGAAATCCACCTCGGTTGGCCGGCAGTTCAGAAGATCGACGCATAGCGATGACTTGTTGTCGCCGGTCCCGCCCGGCTCGGTGATCATCTTCAACCCCCGGACCGTCTCGTCACGGTCAAGCTCGATGCCCACTGCCTCCGCCACGGCCAAGGCTTCATCCAGCGCCCGAAAGGCCGTCGCGTTGAGTTCCGGGACCGACAGCACTTCGACCGACGTCATGTCGGTCGCACCCGAGGCCGCGCTCATGGCGACATTGCCCAGGAGCTTCTTCCAGATGTCGCGGATTACGTCCTCCGACACATGGGTCTCAAGGCCGGCTTGGGTCAATGCACGCGCGACTCTTGCCGCCCTTTCGCTCTTGCCGCCTCCGATTTCACCCACATGCGAAGGCACCCGGCTGAAATCGCGGATATGGCCAGGTCCCTCCATGACTGCGGCCATGGCCGTCAGCCCGCCAAGGACGTTCTCTGCACCCACGACCCCGCCGATGACCTCCTCGTTTCCAAGACCGTTCTGGAAGCTCACGCAAACCGCGCCGTTCCTGACCAGATGCTTGACGCCTTCGGCTCCGGCGCGAGTTCCGTGGGACTTGCATTGAAACAGAATGATGTCCGCGTGATCGATTCCTGATGCATCTTCAAATACCTCGACCGACACGGTCCGATCTCCGCCGAAGCCGCTGATCCTCAGACCGCCTTCCCGCATCGCCGCCACATGTTCCGCATTGGTGTCAATCATGGTCACGGGCAAGCCGCCTTCCTGCAGGATAGAGCCGAATAGCGCCCCCATGCCGCCGGCACCCACAACCACGACGCTTGGTTTAATGCCAGTCATCCTCAGTCGAACCTCACATTGATTCTTCCAAGCGTTCCGAAATCCGCTTCAACGCGACTGCCCTTGAAAACCGGCTGAGGCACGCAGGCAGCGCCGGTCGAGACAAAATCGCCCGCCAACAGCTGAAATCCCCGCCCGGTCAAGTGGTTTGCCAGATCGCAGAGCGCCTGCAGGGGCGGCCCGCGCATGCTGCCAAGAAAATTGTCCGACGGTGCGCCGCCATCCACGCTTACGCGAACTTCATGGTTCAACAGATCCAGCCCTCGCCAGTTCTCGACCGGTGTGCCGAAAACAAATCCAATGCCACCGCCATTGTCCGCCACGGTCATCAGCGAATTCTGTTCGGCATCCAGGTCCTTGGCCAGGAAGCGATTTCCGATAATCTCGACCGCCGGATGCAGCACCGCAATTTCGGCCATTCGATCGGGGTCCTCGATTTCAGCGGGAGTAACGTCTGCAGTCACGCGAAACGCGAACTCAGCCTCGGCTCGTGCTCCTGGAAATCGCTCGATCGGCAAGGTAACCTCGTCACCTTCCCATGTGACCGATCTGAAGATCCGGCCAGGAATGACGTCGCTGTGTCCATCCAGCTCGCGCATTCGCGCGCTCGTCGCCCCGACTTTCCAGCCAGATATCTCGTCATCGATCCGCCTCGCCATTCGGTCGGCCACGAAATAGGCTTCCGTCCGGTTTGTCGGAATTTCCGCATCCCGCAATTCTGCAATCCGCGAACAGCCGAGCCAAGCTTCGCCCAGCCTGCGTGCAAGCCCGGCAAGCGCAGCTTCGCGATTACTGGTTTCGAGCAATCGAATCCCCCTCCCGGCAAAGGCTAGCCGATCTAATGCCACTCTGAACAGGAATGCACTTGGTGACAGCATGGGATTGCTTCTCTTGGCGGCGGAAAACCAGAAACTTGATTGGTTCGCGTCAATGAGGCATCAAAACTCGAATGAGTACATCAGAAAATCAACGGAAACCGCGTGTCATCGACATCGCCTTGCAGGCTGGAGTAAGCACAGCCACGGTGGATCGCGTTCTCAACGGCCGGCCTGACGTGCGCACGAAAACGATCAAGAAGGTGCTCGATGCCATGGATCGCCTTGGCGCATCGACCGCTCGTCCAAGGGTCATTCCATCGGTGCCTGCGGGCCTGACGATAGATGTCGTCCTCGCTGAAGGCGCCGGGTTTGCAAACGATGTCCTTTCGTCCGAACTGAAGACCTATTGCGAACGGGTCGGCTTCAGTTACCGTCGAACTTTTTCGAAACGAATGGTCCCCGAAGCTCTGCGCCGCACCCTTGACGATTGCCTGGAGCGAGGTACGGACGGCGTGATTGTTCAACCTCTTGACCATCCGCTGGTGCGCGACGCCATCGCCCGTCTTGCCAACGCGGGAGTGCCCGTCGTCTGCATACTCACCGATCTCCCGGCATCGGACCGGCTGGCCTACGTGGGTCTCGACAATCGTGCGGCGGGAAGGGCCGCCGGTCTTCTGACGGGACGTCTATGCAGCGATTCAGGCGACCTGGCGTTGTTCGCCGGTGGCGAGCTTTATCGCAGCCACGAGGAACGAGAGGCCGGATTCCGCAGCGTCATACGTGACAGCTTTCATCACCTCGGGATCCTTGCGACATTCTCCAGCGGTGACGACCCGCACCGCATCTACGTCATGGCGCGTGATCTCCTGAAAGACTGCGACAACCTGCGCGGCATTTGCTGCATCGGCGGCGGCAACAGAGGAATTGAGAAGGCTCTTCTTGAATCAGGGCGGCAGAACCAGATCGTCTACTGTGCCTTCAACCTGACGCCATTGACCCGAAATGGCCTCCTCTCAGGAATATTCGACGTCGTCGTGCATCAAGACATGGAGCGCGCGGCGCACACTGCTGTCGATTCACTTGTTCACCACTTCGAAGGCAAGGTGCCATCTCCCGGCACGATACCGACCGAATTGATCATGGTCGAGAATCTTCGCTGACAGACGCAGGAGCAGGCCATGGAACAAGTGCAAACGGGCGCTGTCCGCGCGCTTGACGAAGTGCTAGTGGCGGTGGGGGAGCAAATCACCCGAATTCGTGCATCTGCCGCCTGACTGGGCCAAATTCGCCATTTCAGAGTGGGAAAGGGAGGGATCGATGGCTGGCATCACACTACTTGCCGCGGTTACATTTCTTTACGCGGGCTACAACCTGTTCTTGAAGCTGTCCGGGGGGCACGTTCCTTCCGGTGCCACAACAACCATTCTCGCCACGATGTGCCTTCAAGTCGCGGCGCTTTCCACATCGATCGTGTTTCTTGCGGTACTGGCGGTTCGAGGCGGGCAGGTGCTTTCCCTGTCCCCGGGGTCCTATGTCTGGGCTGCAATTGCCGGGCTATGCATCGGAGGTGCGGAGATAGGCTATCTCTACCTTTTTGGCGGTGTTGGAGGGGTGAAGTCGATGGATGCGAGCATTGCGATTCCTACAATTGTGAGCGGTACGATCGTCATCGCGCTACTGTTTTCGTTCCTTTTCCTGAAGGAACAAATTTCCTGGAGCCAGGTGCTCGGCAGTTGCCTGATCCTCACCGGAATTTTCTTCCTGTTCATGCAGCGGCCAGGATCGGCCTAGGTAGTGCACCCATTGTACCCACGAATGGACAACCAAAATTGAGCAGATCGCATGAGGATTTGCCGCATGCGGCAAACGCTGCTCCGCTTGTCGCATCATTGCTGCAAACACGCGGGATCACGGCGTTTCCCGCTGCATTTCTTCCAAAATTCGGCTGCGGATATCCGAGAGAAGATCACGCATCTCCATCTTGCCGAAATTGATAATAGAGATGGCGCACCCGAGAGGATTCGAACCTCTGGCCTCTGCCTTCGGAGGGCAGCGCTCTATCCAGCTGAGCTACGGGTGCCAATGCGACCTGATAGTACGGTTGCCGCCACTTCGCAAGTGCATCCCTGCGCGAACGACCCTTCCTAGAGACGGCTCCGTCACCCGAAAAGATCCTGGCAGAGTTCCAGTGCGTCAACCAATGCGTCAACCTCGGCCTCGGTGTTGTACAGGCCGAAACTCGCCCGCGCTGACGCAGTGATCCCGTAACGCTCCATCAGCGGCGCAGCGCAATGGTGACCGGCACGAACCGCAACACCTTTCTTGTCAAGGACCGTGGAGATGTCGTGAGCGTGGGCCGCACCGTTGAGCGTGAACGAGAATATTGCGGCCTTGTCTGGTGTCGTCCCCTGTACATTCAACCAGTTGAGCCCATCGATCCTCGACCGCACATAATCGCAAAGCCGGGCCTCATGCCGGGCCACGTTCTCCAAGCCGAGGTCCATGAGATAGTCGAGGGCAACACCAAGGCCTATTTGCTGAACGATTCCCGGCGTGCCGGCTTCGAACTTCATCGGCGGGTCCGCCCAGGTTATTTCATCCTTTTTCACGTCCCGGATCATGTCACCGCCGCCCATGAAGGGCCGCATCTCCGCCTGGCGCTCCTTCCGAATGTAGACCGCTCCCGAGCCGGACGGGCCATAAAGCTTGTGCCCCGTGATCGCGTAGAAGTCACACCCGATGTCTTGAACGTCGACCGGCATGTGAACCGCGCCCTGGCTCCCATCGACCAGCACCGGAACACCTTTTTCCTGCGCACCGCGACAGATGGACTTCACATCGACCCTGGTTCCCAGGACGTTCGACAGGTGCGTGACCGCAATCAGCCTCGTCCTTGGCCCGATCGCGTCAAGTACCCTTTCGGGCGGCAATGCACCTGTTTCGTCCACATCGACCCACTTGAGGACGACCCCCTGCCGCTCGCGCAGGAAGTGCCAAGGCACAATGTTGGCATGATGCTCCATAACCGACAGGACGATTTCATCGCCCGCTTCCATGCGGGGCATCGCCCAGGCATACGCCACCGTGTTTATGCCTTCGGTCGTGCCCGAGTTCATGACAATCTCTTCGGCTGCGCCGGCATTCAGAAACCGTGCAATGGTGCCGCGCACCGCCTCGTACTTTTCGGTCGCAAGGTTGGAGAGATAGTGCAGGCCCCTGTGGACGTTGGAGTATTCATGCGAATATGCACGCATGACCGCATCAATCACGACCTGCGGCTTCTGTGCTGACGCACCGTTGTCAAGATAGACAAGCGGCTGGCCGTTCACTTCCCGTCCGAGGATTGGGAAGTCGCGGCGAATTCTCTCGACATCATACATTGCCGCCCATCCCGACAAGGCCGATCACGATGGGCGAAACGAGGAACGAGAAGAGAAACAGTGCAATCCAGGACATCACGAACAGCACAAATGATGTCCAAAGGGACTTGAACCCGTGGGCCTCGGCCATCACCGAAACAAACAGCCAGACCCAGTGAATGAAGAACACGATTCCGATCAGCCCGGTCAACGTGAACGAAAACGCCGCCAAAATCGGCAGGAGCACGACACCCGCAGTGAAGTACAACCAGACGAAAACAAACACCAGGAGCACTTGTTCGAACCTGCCATGCCCGCCAAATACCCCGCCAATCTTCCACAGCACCCAGACCAGGAACAATTCGCTGCAGAGTTCCAAGACTGCACGCAACAGAGGTGGCAGTGTCGGCACGGGCATCACCAACGCTTCCGCCATCGGCAGAAACCGTTCGACGGCAATGACGTAGAGCACGACGACCAAGACGAAAGACATCCACACGGCATCGCGCGGCACGGCAATCCGAAAGAGTTCAGCCGCGGACGACCGCGGTTCGCGAAGCATGTTCAGCGCAATGCCTAGAAGTCGTTCCCCGAGTGTCACGCTTCCTCCACGTGCGCTTGCTTCATGGCCAGCATTCCGGCCCATAGAAATGCGCAGAATAGCGCGAAGGCAACAAGGCTCATTGCACCAAACGTCAGCCTAGGGGCAAGGCCCGCGGCAATTCCGGACAGAAGCCAGGCCGGTGTCGAGGCGAGCAGCGCCCAAAACAGCGCAGCCCGACACGCGTAGCCAGTCGCGGGCCACCGAACCAGGCGCAGCACGATATGTACCAGCAGCGCAATTGCGTAGAGAACAAGCGGCATGGCGACCAGCCAGGCAAAGAAAGCGCCCGCCAGCAGCGCATCAAGCCCGACAGCCGAATCCGACCAGCTCTCGTGCGCAAGCCTGGGCAATTGTGCCACGAAAATAAGGCCACAGGCCGTCAGGGCCATGGCAAGCAAGCTGCCCTCGCTGCGAAATCCTTGCATTCGCCTGACCTGAACGGACCTGGGAGCCCGGTAGGTTCTCAAGATATCCAGAACAACGCTCATCTGCGGCGACGCTGCAGCCAACCCTTGAGCCGCCCGGAAATGTCCTCGGCGATGTCTTCGCTTTCGATTTCCTCGATCGCCTCCGCAAGAAAGGCGAGGACCAGAAGATCCTGCGCGTCGGACCTCGGAATGCCTCGTGACTGCAGGTAGAACAGTGCGTCCTCGTCGATCGCCCCCGACGTCGAGCCGTGGGAACAAGCCACGTCGTCGGCATATATTTCGAGTTCTGGCTTCGCCAGAAACTGTGCGTCCTCGTCAAGTAGCAGCGACTGGCTTATCTGGTACCCGTCGGTCTTCTGCGCTCCCTCCTTCACCAGGATCTTTCCCTGGAAGGCGCCAACAGCACCGTTGCGCAACACCTTCTTGAAGACCTGGCGGCTCTCGCATCCGACAGCGTCGTGGACAACAAACACGGTGTCGTCGTGATGGAAATCGCCGTCCCCGACGGCCGCGCCCGCGATGTGGGCGACAGCATTGTCGCCAACGAGTTCGATGAACGACTCGTTGCGGGTCAGGACGCCGTTCGCAGTCAGCGTGAACGACTTGAAGGCGCTTTCCTTTCCAAGGCGCGCGAACATGTGCGTGACCGCGCGACGCTCATGATCGCGACCTTGCGCGCGAACATGATGGAACGCGCCGCCGTCGGCGACATCGACTTCCATGCACTTGTTGAAGCGCGCCGCCGCCGGGCCGTTTTCGAGGACTGTCAGGTCGGCCCCGCTTTCGACCTTGATCGCGAAATGCAGAATCGCGTCGCTGTCAGGGTTCTCATGCAGGTAGGTCAGGTTGACCGGCCTGGAAACCCTGTCAGTTGCCCTGATCACGATGCCGTCGGTGGCGAATGCCGTGTTGAGCGCCGCAAACGGGCGCGCCACGGGCTTCTGGCCCCGCGCTTCCAGCACTCCGTAGACGTCCTTCAGCCAGTGTATGTCGTGCGACGCCGCTGATTGGAGCCTTTCGATTTCCAGGCCCTCGCACGAGAGGTCGTCCGACGCCTCGGCATCGAAGACACCGTCCCGGAACACGATTCTCAGTCGATCGACCTCTCCAAATGCCGGTGCTTCCTTGAGGTCGACCACGGCCGCATGAGGGGCTTGCGACGTGTTCAGGTCATCCGGTCGCGTGAATCGCCAGTATTCGTCGCGACGTCCGGGAAGCCCCATTGCCAGGTACCTGGAAACGGCCTGCTTGCGCATCTCTGTAGCCCATGCCGCGCCGTCGGGCACTTCGAGATGGGCAATCCTGGCTTCAGTATCTTCCTGTCTGCGAGCGGGCAGGCCCATCAGGCAACCTCCTGAAGAATGTCGGCATACCCGTTCGTCTCGACTTCAAGCGCAAGGTCGGGCCCTCCAGTCTTCACGATCCTGCCGTCTGCCATGATGTGAACCACGTCAGGTTCAATGTGGTTCAGCAGGCGCTGGTAGTGCGTGATGACGAGGAATGCTCGGCCCTCGCCGCGAAGGGCGTTGACACCGTCAGCCACCAGGCGCATCGCATCCACGTCAAGACCCGAATCCGTCTCGTCCAGCACGCACATCTTCGGTTCGAGAACTGCCATCTGGAGGATCTCGTTGCGCTTCTTTTCTCCGCCGGAAAACCCGACATTGACAGGGCGCTTCAGCATTTCCGGGTCGATCTTAAGAGACTTCGCCCTGTCGCGGATGAGCTTGAGGAAATCAGCCGCGCTCACTTCATCTTCGCCGCACGCCTTGCGCTGTGCATTGAGCGCGGTTCGGAGAAACGTCATGTTGCCCACTCCGGGGATCTCGACCGGATACTGGAATGCCAGGAACAGGCCCGCTGCAGCACGTTCCTCGGGTTCGAGTTCGAGCAGGTCCTGGCCCTCAAGGGCAACGCCCCCGCGCGTGACCTCGTAGCCTTCCCGTCCGGACAGGACATAGGCGAGCGTCGACTTTCCCGAGCCGTTCGGCCCCATGATCGCGTGCACGGACCCGGCGGTCACGTCCAGATCAACGCCCATGAGGATCGCCTTGTCCTCTTCCTCGAGCCTGACGTGAAGATCGTTAATTTTCAGCATGTCTTCCCCATGAAACTGACGTGCGGGAACGCTCTCGTGACCTGCACTCAAATGATTCTGCGACCCGTGAGCGTTTCGGACGCGGCGGCACTGTCATCTATTGGCCGCTCCCGCCGAAGTCTTCGGCTTGACAACGCGAGACATCACCGACCCCCTTTCCCAGACGCGACCAAGCACGGACTGCGCGAAGAAGCTGCCAAGAAAGCCGCTCGTGAAGCTGACGAAGACCAGGGCGAAGAGCCCCAGTGCACTCGTCATGAAGTGGACGAACACCGCAAACACCGAACAGAAGAGACCTGTAAGGGCTGCCGTGAGGAGCATTGTGCGGATCACCTATTCCTCCTCCATGTTTCCTTCGGCACGAGAAGATGCCAGCAGGTTCCGAAAATCGCGCCCGCCGCCGCGCTCATTGCCAGGACGAGCGGCCAGGAACCGCTCCTGGCCGGCATCCAGCCACCATGATGGAGCACGGTGACGAGAGCGAAGCTGAAGACGCCAATGCAAGCGAAAAACCGCCAGTTCATGCCCGAAATTCCATCCCGAGCACACTGCCTTGCCCTGCAATGCACCAACGAGCGAAGTCGGCGCGAAACACACCGGACGTGAACGACAACGAAGCGTTCATCCGACGCTTCCTTCCAGCGAAATCGCCACCAGCTGCTGTGCCTCCATCGCAAACTCCATGGGAAGCGCCTGGAGCACGTCCTTGCAGAAGCCGTTGACTACGAGCGCGACGGCCTCTTCCTCGTCCATGCCGCGCTGCCGGCAATAGAAGAGCTGGTCCTCGTCGACCTTCGACGTCGTCGCCTCGTGCTCGACACGGGATGAGTTGTTCTTCACTTCGATATAGGGAACGGTATGCGCCCCGCACTTGCCGCCGATCAGGAGCGAATCGCACTGGGTGTAGTTCCGGGAATCGCTGGCCCTGGGATGCATCGAAACCAGCCCGCGATAGGTGTTCTGCGCCCGCCCGGCACTGATCCCCTTGGAGACGATCCTCGACTTCGTGTTCTTGCCGAGATGCACCATCTTGGTGCCCGTATCGGCCTGCTGCCGGTTGTTCGTGATGGCGATCGAATAGAATTCGCCCTGGCTTTCGTTGCCCCTGAGAATGCAGGACGGGTACTTCCACGTGACGGCGCTTCCTGTCTCGACCTGCGTCCACATCACCTTCGAGCGATCTCCCCGGCAATCGGCCCGCTTGGTCACGAAATTGTAGATGCCGCCCTTGCCCTTCTCGTCGCCCGGATACCAGTTCTGCACCGTGGAATATTTGATCTCGGCATCCTCGAGCGCGACCAGTTCGACCACGGCGGCATGCAGCTGGTTCGTGTCCCGCTGCGGCGCCGTGCATCCTTCGAGATAGGAAACGTAGGACCCCTTGTCGGCGATGATCAGCGTGCGTTCGAACTGGCCGGTATTCTCGGCATTGATCCGGAAATAGGTGCTGAGCTCCATCGGGCAGCGAACGCCTTCAGGAACGTAGACAAAGGATCCGTCCGAGTACACGGCCGAATTGAGCGTCGCGTAGAAGTTGTCCGACTGCGGCACGACGCTGCCAAGATATTTCCTGACCAAGTCAGGATGCTTCCTGACGGCTTCCGAAATCGCGCAGAAGATGACGCCCGCCTTCTCGAGTTCAGCCTGGAAGGTCGTGCCAACCGACACGCTGTCAAAAACGGCGTCCACTGCGACCTTGCGGCCTTCGTAGGGCGAATTCGCCGCACCATCCACTCCGGCAAGAACCATCTGCTCTTTCAGCGGAATGCCGAGCTTCTCGTAGGTCTCTAGGAGCTTCGGATCGACCTCGTCGAGCGACTTCGGCTTCTCCGCCATGGATTTCGGCTTGGCATAGTAATACTGGTCCTGGAAGTCGATTGCCGGGTAGTCGACCATGGCCCATTCCGGCTCATCCATTTCGAGCCATCTGCGAAAGGCCTCAAGCCGCCATTCGGTCATCCATTCCGGCTCGCCGTTCTTTTCCGAGATCAGGCGCACGATGTTCTCGTCGAGACCCTTCGGCGCATAGTCCGTCTCGATCTCGGTCTCCCAGCCATGCTTGTATGCCCCCGAAAGGGATTGCACGGCATCGACCGTCTCCTGGTCAACGCCGTCCTTTACCTCAGCCACACTTTCCAGAACTGCCATCTGCCGGTTCCCCTTCACGCCGCCCGCTGGCGGAGTTTCCCTTCCTGCTTCGTCCACGCGTCTGCGAAGCGCATCACCTCTTTCTCGGTCGTCGTCGGCCCGATCGACACTCGGAGCGCGCACTCCGCCGCTTGCGCATCCAGGCCCATGGCGCGGAGCACACGAGATCCCTTCACCTTGCCCGACGAGCACGCTGACCCGCTGGAGACGGCGAAACCTGCGAGGTCCATTTGCATGACCTGCGTTTCCCCCTTCCAGCCCGGAGTGACGAAGCAGGAAGTGTTCGGCAGCCGCCGTGAGTCCCTGCCGACAAAAATAGTCTCTTTTGCGCTGGCTTCCAGAGCGTTTTCCAGATCGTCCCGCAATGCCTCCGCTTCGGCCCAGCGTCCGGCTGCAAGATCAAGCGATGCATCCTGAGCAGCGGCGCCGAATCCTGCGATTCCTGCGACGTTCTCCGTGCCGGAGCGACGACCCAGTTCTTGCCCGCCGCCGCAAAGCAACGCCTCGATTTCCATGTCTTCGCGCACGATCAGGGCACCAACTCCCTTCGGGCCGCCCAGCTTGTGGGCGGAGAGAATTGCCAGATCCGCACCTGACGCGCGAAATTCGAAGTGCACCTTGCCCGCCGACTGGGCGATGTCCAGGAGCAGCCGGTCGCAGCGGACGCCATTGGCTGACCAGCAGCCATCAACCGGATCCGGCGGCTCCTTGATCACGCCGGTTTCCGAATTTGCATGACTCATGGCCAGCAAGTGCCCCGGCCCATCCGGTGCGGCACTCGCTGAAGCCATGTCACGATGCGCCCAAAGGCAGTCATGTGCTAAGGCGTTGACGCAGACGAAATGCTCCGGCGCCAGATGTCGAAGCACGGAAGCCGCCTCCGTTGCCCCGGACGTGAACACGACCTCCGCAGGACTGCATCCGACCAGGTCCGCCACCTGCACACGGGCACGCTCGACGATGCCGCGCGCCCTGCGGCCCTCGGCATGCACGGAGGACGGATTTCCGGTTTCCTCCAGCGCGGCCATCACGGCGTCCCTGGCGCTCGGTCGCAGCGGCGCCGTCGCGTTCCAGTCGAGATATGTGCGATCACCCTTCACGGACATCCTGGCGCAACTCCTGCACGAGGCTCGGCACCTCCCTGAATTCCCTTTGCGTTGCTCATCCGTCGTCAACCACTTGCAGAAGCGCCGGGACGGCGGGGCACGGAGCCAGTTCGTTGCCGACCACGTCCGAAAGCCGCGTCTGGTGGAGGAACACGTAGACATGGGCGGACAGCCCTTCCCACAACCTGTTGCTGAGACTCTGCGCCTTCGAGCCCGAAACGCCGCCGCTAGCGCCGGCACCCGTGTGCATGGCGCTTACCGTCTCGTCCACGGCACCCAGGATTTCGCTGATCCTGACCTGCGAAGCCGGACGGGCAAGACGATACCCGCCGCCGGGTCCGCGAACGGATTCCACCAGCCCCCCGCGCCGCAACTTCACGAAGAGCTGTTCGAGATAGGGCAACGAAATGTCCTGGCGCTTTGAGATCTCGCTCAGGGACAGCAGCTCGTTCTCCGGTGTCAGCGCCAGATCCGCCAGCGCGACCACGGCGTAACGCCCTTTCGTGCTGAGTTTCATGGCTGAGTGCCTCGCCTACTTCTCATTGACCTTTCGCGCCGCGCAGCTTACGTCCCGAAAGTCCTTCCGGAGGGCGGAGCCTGTTTAGAACGGTTCTAAGGTAACTTATGAAATTCGTCAACTATTGACGAAGTTTCGGCAAGTGGAAAGGTGAAGCTGGACAGATGCCCGAGGTCATATTTCCAGGACCTGAAGGTCGGCTCGAAGGCCGCTACCACCCGCAAAGGAACAGGGACGCACCCATCGCGATCGTGCTGCATCCGCATCCGCAATTCGGCGGAACGATGAACAACCGCATCGTCTACAACCTGCATTACGCGTTCCACAACATGGGATTCAGCGTGCTTCGCTTCAATTTCCGGGGCGTTGGGCGCAGCCAGGGCGAATACGACGAGGGCATCGGCGAGTTGTCCGATGCAGCTTCCGCCCTCGACTACCTCCAGTCCATGAACCAGAATGCAAAGCACTGCTGGGTTGCCGGTTTCTCGTTTGGAGCATGGATCGGGATGCAGCTTCTGATGCGCCGCCCGGAAATCACCGGCTTCATCAGCGTGTCGCCACCGGCCAACAGGTATGATTTTTCTTTCCTGGCACCCTGCCCCTCATCCGGCTTGATCATCAGCGGCACCGCAGATCGTGTGGCGCCTCCGGAAGACACGCACGAACTGGTGGCACGGCTGCATGAGCAGAAGGGAATCACGATCACTCATTCCGAGATCAAGGGTGCGGGACATTTCTTCGAAGAGCCGCACATGGACGACATGATTGGCCAGGTCATCGAGTATGTTAAGCGCCGCCTGACTGAAACCACTCGGTAGCGGACAACACCGCTTGCACGCGATGACTTCTCGATGATCTTCGATGCTCGAGCAAATGACTGAATGTCATGCGGCGGGCGCGTCGATGCCAAGGTCCGAATTTGCACGGCGATGCCAACGTGCAGACTTCCCGATCAGCAACGAAGTGGCTGTTGAGGACGCTGCTTATTGGCGTTCAAATGTCCAGATAATGCGCGGCGGCACCAATCCTGCCGACAGGTCATGAATACCGTCTCCCTACGCACTACGTGCCTGCAATCAGAATGGACCGAAGTGCCGCTGAACTGGTCAGCCAGCAACTGAACATTATCGACACAGTTTCCCTTGGAGCAACTGGCACGAAAAAAGGTCCGACGATTCGTCCTAACCTTCAGGCAGCTCATCTGTCATGTTGGGTGCGATGAAATTGCAAGAGCGAGAACTGCTGCCACCCACTCCGGAACTGCTCCCGCCTTCCGCCACGTCCTTTCCCTAAAGATCGCAACCATCTGGTGCGGCCTATCAAAGTCGGAATTGTCATACAGCATTGCGATGTCCGCCCCCGCAATCGCAGCCGGAAGATTGGCGTGAGATCGAACGAACCGCCTCCGAACGTCAGCCTTTGGTACATCGTGGCCGCCGAGCAAAACACGGTTGCGGATCCGGTCGAGCGCCTCGTCGGGCGAACCGACGGATACGTAGTGCAGGACAATGCAATAGCCCGCCCTTCGCGCAGCGGCCATGTGCCGAAGACTGCCGACACCTGCGAGGGTCGTTTCCACCAAATGTGCCCGACCCGCGCGTAGCGCCGCCTGCCTCCGGCGCAACGCCTCACGCGCAGCACTGCCAGACGCAATTTCGCGTGCAATTTCATCAGGATCTATTTTCTCGACCCCATGAAAGCCGCTCATGCGTGTCAGAGTTGACTTGCCGCATCCGTTAGGGCCTGCAACGACATGGAGCGTCGGCCAACCGGTGCGCGGCGGCCGGGTCAGCCGCACTCACTATCAGGTTTTCTGAGCACCCGATCCCCATCCTTGGTGCGCGCAACATAGGCCCCGTCCGCCCTCACGCCGTAAAGCGTACCTCCGGCCTCAAGCTGAGCCGCAAGATCTGCCTTGATCTGGTCACGCCAATCCTTCGGGAATCCCGGGATTTCGGGCTCTGGCCCGGTAGTCACTACTTGTGCGTTCATGCAGCCCAACATACGTTTGACAGTCACGATCTTCAATCCGAATGCTTGCAAAACAAGCTACTGTCCGCCCGCTACGAATTCATCCGCCGCTGGCCATGCTCTGCCCCAAACCACAAGACATGGGTCGGACACCAATATTGACTCCAGCAGATACGGCCACAAAACCCGACCCTTTCAACACCGCGCGTGCTCATGCTACCGAGAATGGGCCGTCAGACGACACCACATTGCATGGCAATTCCGCTCGAGAAGGCGATCCCGCTGAAACTTGGCGCGTTTGGCGAACAAGACGTTTGTACAACTCACTGCACGCACGGCGGCACAATCGTCAGGACCGACGCCGCCGAAATGGTCGTCCAGTAATCTGCCTCCTAAATCCTGCGTATCTGAAGGGTTGGCTGATCCCGTGATGGCCGGAACCATGGCTGCATCGATCAATTCAACGGCGCAGGGTACTATGAAACGACGTCCACATGACCCGGAACCGTATAGACATCGCCATTCGTGTCCACCCATTCAAAGACCAGATTCGCACTCTCTGAGAGGCGCAGACTGAAGGCAATATAGGGGTTCGCGGCGACTGCGGGCTCCAGCTTGACTCCGAAAACCTCTGTCCCTTCGACAAGGCATCTGAATCGTTCGGCAATACGGATGGGAACAAGAAGGCCTGTCTTGTCGTGGCGCAATCCAGTTTCCATCGGATGGTTGATGATGGTGCGCACCGTGAAAACCTCATCTCTCGCCACACTGTCTGGCAGCGCCACTCGCATGTTCGGTGCCCAACCCGGCGGAAATTGGTCGTTTGCGATGCTGTCCTCGCAGGCCCCGTATGTGACGTTGACGTGCCGAACAGCCGTAAATGTTTCGCCGTCGGACATTTCCGCAATAGCCACAACGTCCTGAAATGAGTCAAGCCGCACGCGGGTGCTCATCCGTGCCTCGCCACAGGCTGGCGTAAAGTAGAGAGCGACAACCCGGGGACGCGGATTGCGAGGCGCGTAGACGCGGACGACACGCGGGTAGTCGTCAGGAGTCATTTGGCAGGGGACGTACGTATCGATCGGTACGGAGGCACCTGAGTCGGAGAATTCCGGCATGGTGATTTCGATCTTGCCCGATTTCAGTGCCGCCGCGCCGAAATCTTCTTCTATCGCGGCAAGCATCTCCGCCTCGTCCGCCTGCAGCGGCAACGCACAGGTTGCCAGACCAGCCGCCAGCAGCGCGCGGCGTGACAAACTGATCGGCAGTGCGACTGGCGGCCCATTCGGGTCTGACATGTCCGAAGCCCTC
>JAJEGW010000144.1 GCA_022819605.1 Silicimonas sp.
CTGGGTGGCAAGGCCCAGTTCGGCGGGCAGCGCTTCGGCGAAATGGAGGTGTGGGCGCTTGAGGCGTTTGGCGCCGCCTACACGCTTCAGGAGATGCTAACCGTCAAGTCGGACGACGTGGCAGGCCGGACCAAGGTCTACGAGTCGATCGTCAAGGGCGAAGACAATTTCGAGGCTGGCGTGCCCGAGAGCTTCAACGTGCTCGTGAAGGAAGTTCGTGGCCTCGGACTGAACATGGAACTCAGGGAAACCGTGGAGGAGGACGGGTGAGGAACCTCTGCAGCAGATTTCGCTGCGAACGCGCCTCGCTTGGCGCTGCTCCGGACACCACGGCCAGCCTTTAGGGACAAGACATGAATCAGGAACTTACAACCAACCCGTTTAGCCCGCTCGCCACGCCTCAGACGTTCGATGAGATTCGGATCTCGCTGGCGTCCCCCGAGCGGATTCTCTCGTGGTCCTACGGCGAAATCAAGAAGCCCGAGACCATCAACTACCGGACCTTCAAGCCCGAACGCGACGGTCTGTTTTGCGCTCGCATCTTCGGGCCCATCAAGGACTACGAGTGCCTGTGCGGAAAATACAAGCGAATGAAGTACCGTGGCGTGGTCTGTGAGAAGTGCGGCGTAGAGGTGACGCTGCAGAAGGTCAGGCGCGAACGGATGGGCCATATCGAGTTGGCGGCTCCCGTAGCCCATATTTGGTTCCTCAAGTCGCTGCCTTCCCGCATCGGCCTCATGCTCGACATGACGCTGCGCGACCTTGAGCGCATCCTCTACTTCGAGAACTATGTCGTGATCGAACCCGGTCTGACCGACCTGCAATACGGTCAGCTGCTTTCGGAAGACGAGTATCTCGAGGCTCAGGATCTGAATGGGATCGACGCATTCACCGCGAACATCGGCGCCGAGGCCATACGCGAAATGCTGGCTGCAATCGACCTCGAGTCCGAGGCAGAGAACCTGCGTGCCGAACTCGCCGAGGCCACGGGGGAACTGAAACCGAAGAAGATCATCAAGCGGCTGAAGATCATAGAGAACTTCATCGAGTCGGGCAACCGGCCCGAATGGATGGTTCTCACCGTCATCCCGGTCATACCGCCGGAACTCCGCCCGCTCGTTCCCCTTGATGGCGGTCGGTTTGCCACGTCGGACCTGAATGATCTCTATCGCCGCGTCATCAACCGGAACAACCGCCTGAAGCGGCTGATCGAGCTGCGGGCGCCGGACATCATCGTTCGCAACGAAAAGCGGATGCTCCAGGAATCGGTCGATGCCCTGTTTGACAATGGGCGAAGGGGCCGAGTGATCACGGGCGCCAACAGGCGGCCGCTGAAGTCGCTGTCCGACATGCTGAAGGGAAAGCAGGGCCGCTTTCGCCAGAACCTGCTTGGAAAGCGCGTCGACTTCTCGGGCCGTTCTGTCATCGTGACCGGTCCCGAGCTGAAGCTGCACCAATGCGGGCTGCCAAAGAAGATGGCGCTCGAGCTCTTCAAGCCGTTCATCTATTCCCGGCTTGAGGCGAAGGGCCTTTCCTCGACCGTCAAGCAGGCGAAGAAGCTTGTCGAGAAGGAGCGTCCCGAAGTCTGGGACATTCTCGACGAGGTCATTCGCGAGCACCCCGTGCTTCTGAACCGCGCCCCAACGCTCCACCGGCTTGGAATCCAGGCCTTCGAGCCGATTCTGATCGAAGGCAAGGCGATCCAGCTGCACCCGCTGGTCTGCTCGGCTTTCAATGCCGACTTCGACGGAGACCAGATGGCAGTTCACGTTCCCCTGTCGCTCGAGGCCCAGCTGGAAGCGCGTGTCCTGATGATGTCGACCAACAACGTGCTGTCGCCCGCCAACGGCGCACCGATCATCGTGCCGTCCCAGGACATGATTCTTGGCCTCTACTACATCTCGATGGAACGCGAGGGGATGCAGGGCGAAGGCATGGTCTTTGCCGATGCGGACGAAGTGCAGCATGCCCTCGACGCAGGCGAAGTCCATCTCCATGCGAAGATCACGGCCCGGATCAAGCAGATCGACGAGGACGGGCTTGAGGTATTCAAGCGCTACGAGACCACGCCCGGTCGGGTCAAGCTGGGCGCGCTCCTGCCGCTGAACGCGAAGGCGCCGTTCGACCTGGTGAACCAGCTTCTGCGGAAGAAGGAGGTGCAGCACGTCATCGACACAGTCTACCGGTACTGCGGCCAAAAGGAGAGCGTCATTTTCTGCGACCAGATCATGACGATGGGCTTCCGTGAGGCGTTCAGGGCCGGCATCTCCTTTGGCAAGGATGACATGGCCATTCCAGACGCCAAGTGGAACATCGTCGACTCCATCCGTGAACAGGTGAAGGAATTCGAGCAGCAGTACATGGATGGCCTGATCACCCAGGGCGAAAAGTACAACAAGGTTGTTGACGCGTGGTCAAAGTGTTCGGATGACGTTGCAAACGCCATGATGGACGACATCTCCGCGATGCGCAAAGACGATGCGGGAGCCGAGGTGGAGCCCAACTCGGTCTACATGATGTCACACTCGGGAGCGCGGGGCTCTCCGGCCCAGATGAAGCAACTCGGTGGCATGCGCGGCCTGATGGCAAAGCCCTCCGGCGAAATCATCGAGACGCCCATCATCTCGAACTTCAAGGAAGGCCTGACGGTGCTCGAGTACTTCAACTCGACCCATGGAGCGCGAAAGGGCCTAGCCGACACCGCGCTCAAGACGGCGAATTCCGGCTATCTCACGCGTCGTCTCGTGGACGTGGCGCAGGACTGCATCGTCCGGATGGAGGATTGCGGCACTGACGCGGCGATCACGGCGGAGGCGGCGATCAGCGAAGGAGAAATCGTGGCGTCGATTTCCGAGCGCGTGCTCGGTCGCGTTACGGCCGAAGATGTCGTCGTTCCAGGAACCGACGAGACATTGGCGAAGAAGGGAGAGTTGATCGACGAAAGGACTGCGGATGCCATTGAAGCCGCGGCCGTCCAGTCGGTGCGCATCCGCTCGCCGCTGACCTGCGATTCGGAAGACGGTGTCTGCGCCATGTGCTATGGTCGTGACCTGGCACGAGGCACGCTCGTCAATATCGGCGAGGCCGTCGGCATCATCGCGGCACAGTCGATCGGCGAGCCCGGCACACAGCTTACCATGCGAACATTCCACATCGGCGGCATTGCGCAGGGTGGTCAGCAGTCGTTCACCGAGTCTTCCGCTGACGGCAAAGTCGAGTACAGGAACGCCAGCATCATCAAGAACTCCGCCGGCGAGCAGATCGTCGTCGGACGCAACATGGAACTGGCTGTTCTTGACGTGAACGGGAACGAACGGCTGAAGCACAAGCTGGGCTACGGCACCAAGGTGTTCCCCAAGGAGGGGGAAAGCGTTAAGCGCGGCGACAAGCTGTTCGAATGGGATCCCTACACCCTGCCGATCATTGCCGAGGAGGTCGGCACGGCAAAGCTGGTGGATCTCGTCACGGGCGTGTCCGTGCGTGAGGAGACCGACGACGCGACCGGCATGACGCAAAAGATCGTGACCGATTGGCGCGCTGCGCCGAAGGGCGGTGACCTCAAGCCCGAGATCCTGATCGTCGACAAGAACGGCAAGCCGGTGAAGAACAGCCTGGGCAACGAAATCACCTATCCGATGTCGGTAGACGCCGTACTTTCGGTCGAAGACGGGTCCGCGATCAAGGCTGGTGATGTCGTGGCGCGCATTCCGCGCGAGGGAGCCAAGACGAAGGACATTACCGGCGGCTTGCCGAGGGTGGCGGAACTCTTCGAGGCACGGCGCCCGAAGGATCATGCGATCATCGCTGAAATCGACGGGTACGTGAGGTTCGGACGCGACTACAAGAACAAACGTCGAGTCTCGATCGATCCCGTTGACGAGAGTCTTGAGCCGGTCGAGTACATGTTGCCGAAGGGCAAGCACATTCCGGTGGCGGAAGGTGACTTTGTTCAAAAGGGCGACTACATCATGGACGGCAACCCGGCTCCCCATGACATCCTGTCGATTCTGGGCGTCGAGGCACTGGCGGGCTACATGATCAACGAGGTGCAGGACGTTTACCGGCTTCAGGGCGTCAAGATCAACGACAAGCACATCGAGGTCATTGTTCGCCAGATGCTCCAGAAATGGGAGATCCAGGATTCCGGCGAAACGACCCTTCTGAAGGGCGAGCACATCGACAAGGGTGAGTTGGATGCGGCCAACGAGAAGGCAAAGGCCGAAGGCCGGCGTCCCGCAAGCGGCGAACCGATTCTGCTTGGCATCACGAAGGCGTCCCTTCAGACTCGTTCGTTCATCTCCGCGGCATCGTTCCAGGAGACGACGCGGGTTTTGACCGAGGCGTCGGTGCAGGGCAAGCGCGACAAGCTCGTCGGCCTGAAGGAGAACGTGATCGTCGGCAGGCTGATCCCGGCCGGAACCGGTGGGGCGACGCAGCGCGCCCGGCGCATCGCGGCTGATCGCGACCACAAGCTTATCCAGGAGGCTCAAGCCCAGGCCGAAGCGGCGGCAGCGCTTGCGGCGCCCGAGGACATGGTCGGCGAATCGGCCGAATCAAATTTCGTGGACGCGCCGGAAGGCGTAAGCTGACCCGGCCCGAATGAGGGAGACGGGCTTCGTTCCCGCGGAGCCCGTCTTGCATTGCACGCGCGCGCTGGCTGCATCGTTCTCAGCCGATGAAGGACGTTCAAGGGCAGTCGGGGCCTGGGATCCGGTCACCGTTTGCCGGGCGCGGCAATGGGCAATCGATGTCCATTCAAAATTGCAGGTTTTTTCGCGCGCCGCCCCTGTTGACAGGCAAAATGAGTCGCTCTATACGCCGCGCTACTCGGTCGGTGCCGCCCTTGGCGTGCCGACTTCAACAGAACGGAAGTGGTCACGATCCGGGCGTCTTTGCCTCGATCCTCTGGAAGCCCGCCGCAGGCTCTCGAAAGGCCGGGAGCTTCGCGGTTTTGGGCGTTTCGTGGCCGCAAGAGACATTGATGTGACGACGAACCGGGGCGTTAGCGCCGGACGAAAACGAAAGACGGGATACGACGCAATGCCCACGATCCAGCAGCTGATCCGGAAGCCTCGGCAGCCGAAAGTCAAACGCTCGAAATCGCTGCATCTCGAGCAGTGTCCGCAGAAGCGGGGCGTTTGCACGCGGGTCTACACGACGACTCCAAAGAAGCCGAACTCGGCCATGCGGAAAGTCGCCAAGGTGCGCCTGACCAATGGCTACGAGGTCATCAGCTACATCCCTGGCGAAGCCCACAATCTCCAGGAACACAGTGTCGTCCTGATTCGCGGCGGTCGCGTCAAGGACTTACCTGGCGTTCGGTACCACATCCTTCGCGGCGTGCTGGACACGCAGGGCGTCAAGGACCGCAAGCAACGCCGTTCGAAATACGGCGCCAAGCGCCCGAAATGACCCGCCTGGCAACATGTGCCCTTTTGGCACAGGCATCACGGACGCGCTGCACCGGCACGCCGACGCTTGAATTCGAATTCGTTCCGTCGCCGAACGCAGGCAGATAGACAGAGGAAGACCACATGTCCCGCCGACACGCAGCAGAGAAGCGCGAAGTCCTGCCCGACGCCAAGTTTGGCGACGCAGTTCTGACCAAGTTCATGAACAGCCTCATGGTGGACGGGAAGAAGTCCGTTGCTGAACGCATCGTCTACAGCGCCTTCGACAGGGTCGAGGACCGCCTGAAAAAGGCGCCAGTCGAGGTCTTCCACGAAGCGCTTGAAAACATCAAGCCGTCGGTCGAGGTCCGCTCCCGCCGTGTCGGCGGCGCGACCTACCAGGTGCCTGTCGAGGTTCGTGTCGAGCGCCGCGAGGCGCTGGCGATACGGTGGCTCATTGCAGCCGCCCGCGCCCGCAACGAGAACACGATGGAAGAACGCTTGGCAGGAGAACTGGCCGATGCCGTCAACGGTCGTGGCGCCGCGGTAAAGAAGCGCGAAGACACCCACAAGATGGCCGACGCCAACAAGGCGTTCAGCCACTACCGCTGGTAAACTCTTTCAGGGAGCAGGCAGATGGCCCGCGAATATCCTCTCGAGCGCTACCGCAATTTCGGCATCATGGCCCACATAGATGCCGGCAAGACCACGTGTACGGAGCGCATCATCTACTACACCGGCAAGTCCCACAAGATTGGCGAGGTCCATGACGGCGCCGCGACGATGGACTGGATGGAGCAAGAGCAGGAGCGCGGAATCACGATCACGTCGGCGGCTACGACCACGTTCTGGGAACGCACTGAATCCGGAGTTGATGCGCAGACCAAGAAGCATCGTTTCAATATCATCGACACGCCCGGGCATGTGGATTTCACGATCGAGGTCGAGCGTTCGCTTGCCGTCCTGGACGGTGCCGTCTGCGTTCTGGACGCGAATGCCGGCGTGGAGCCGCAGACTGAAACCGTGTGGCGTCAGGCCGACCGGTACAGCGTGCCGAGGGTCGTATTCGTCAACAAGATGGACAAGATAGGTGCTGACTTCCTGGTCTGCGTCCACATGATAAAGGATCGCACTGGTGCCCAGCCAATGCCGATCCAGATTCCGATCGGTGCTGAGGACAAGTTTGAGGGCATTGTCGACCTTATCACGATGGAAGAGTGGACCTGGAAGGGCGATGATCTGGGCGCGACCTGGACCCGACAGCCGGTGCGCAGCGAACTTCAGGCGGCCGCCGATGAGTGGCGCTCGAAGATGATCGAGCTGGCCGTCGAGCGGGATGACGACGCGATGATGGCCTATCTTGAAGGCGATGAGCCGGATATCGACACCCTGCGGAAGCTCATCCGGAAGGGCACGCTGTCGCTGGACTTCGTCCCGGTGCTTGCCGGCTCGGCGTTCAAGAACAAGGGCATTCAGCCGCTGCTGAACGCGGTGATCGACTATCTGCCGGGTCCGCTGGACGTGCCCGCGTACAAGGGCTTTGCGCCCGGCGACGAATCCGAAACGCGGAATATCGAGCGTACCGCAGACGACGTGCAGCCTTTCTCCGGACTTGCGTTCAAGATCATGAATGACGTCTTTGTCGGATCCTTGACCTTTGCGCGCATCTATTCCGGAGTGATCAAGAAGGGTGACAGCGTTGCCAACTCGACCAAGGGCAAGAAGGAACGCATCGGCCGGATGATGATGATGCACTCGAATGACCGGGAAGAAATTGATGAAGCGTTCGCGGGCGACATCATCGCCCTGGCGGGGCTCAAGGAGACCACGACGGGCGACACGCTTTGCGATGCGAACAGGCAGGTCGTGCTGGAAACCATGACGTTCCCGAACCCGGTGATCGAGATCGCGGTCGAGCCGAAGACGAAGAACGACCAGGAAAGGATGAGCCAGGGTCTGGCGCGCCTGGCGGCCGAGGATCCGTCCTTCCGCGTCGAGACCGACATCGAGTCAGGTCAGACGATCATGAAGGGCATGGGGGAATTGCATCTCGACATCCTGATCGACCGCTTGAAGCGCGAATTCAGGGTCGAGGCGAATATCGGCGCGCCGCAGGTGGCTTATCGCGAGACGATCTCGCAGGAAGTCGAGCACACGTATACGCACAAGAAGCAGTCCGGCGGTGCCGGACAGTTTGCGGAGGTCAAGCTCGTCATCACGCCGACGAAGTCGGGCGAGGGGTATTCGTTCGAAAGCCGCATTGTCGGCGGCGCGGTTCCGAAGGAGTACGTTCCGGGCGTCGAGAAGGGCATTCAGTCGGTCATGGATTCCGGGCCCCTGGCCGGGTTCCCGGTCATCGACTTCAAGGCGGCCCTGGTTGACGGCAAGTTCCACGACGTCGACTCGTCCGTCCTGGCTTTCGAAATCGCTGCCCGCATGGGAATGCGGGAAGGCCTGAGGAAGGCGGGCGCGAAGCTCCTTGAACCGATCATGAAGGTCGAGGTGGTCACTCCTGAGGAATATACCGGCGGCGTCATCGGCGACCTAACGAGCCGTCGCGGCCAGGTTTCGGGGCAGGCGCCTCGCGGCAATGCCATAGCGATCGACGCGTTCGTGCCGTTGGCGAACATGTTCGGCTACATCAACAACCTGCGGTCCATGTCCTCTGGGCGAGCCCAGTTCACGATGCAGTTCGACCACTACGAAGCGGTGCCGCAGAACATTTCGGAAGAAATTCAGGCGAAATACGCATAACCGGAGGGCAGCGCGAGACCTGCCCCCATACGAGAAGGAGGCCATCATGGCGAAGGAAAAGTTTGACCGCACGAAGCCGCACGTGAACGTTGGTACGATCGGGCACGTTGACCACGGGAAGACGACGCTGACGGCGGCGATCACGAAGCAGTTCGGGGAGTTCCAGGCCTACGAGCAGATCGACGCGGCGCCGGAGGAGAAGGCGCGGGGGATCACGATCGCGACGGCGCACGTGGAGTACGAGACGGCGGCGCGGCACTACGCGCATGTCGACTGCCCGGGGCATGCGGACTACGTGAAGAACATGATCACGGGTGCGGCGCAGATGGACGGCGCGATCCTGGTGGTGAGCGCGGCGGACGGCCCGATGCCGCAGACGCGGGAGCACATCCTTCTGGCGCGGCAGGTGGGGGTTCCGGCGCTTGTGGTGTTCCTGAACAAGGTGGACCAGGTGGACGACCCGGAGCTTCTGGAGCTGGTGGAGCTGGAGGTGCGGGAGCTCCTGAGCGCCTACGAGTTTCCCGGCGACGACATCCCGGTTGTCACGGGCTCGGCGCTTGCGGCGCTGGAGGACCGCGACGAGGCGATCGGCTCGGAGCGTCTCAAGGAGCTGATGGACGCGGTGGACAGCTACATCCCGCAGCCGGAGCGGGCGATCGACCAGCCGTTCCTGATGCCGATCGAGGACGTGTTCTCGATCTCGGGGCGGGGCACGGTCGTGACGGGCCGGGTGGAGCGTGGCGTGATCAACGTCGGCGACGAGATCGAGGTCGTGGGCATCCGGGAGACGCGGAAGACGACCTGCACGGGCGTGGAGATGTTCCGGAAGCTCCTGGACCGCGGCGAGGCCGGCGACAACATCGGGGCGCTCCTGCGCGGCGTGGACCGCGACGGCGTGGAGCGCGGGCAGGTTCTGTGCGCGCCGGGCTCGGTGAAGCCGCACACGCGGTTCGAGAGCGAGGTGTATGTGCTGACCAAGGAGGAGGGAGGGCGCCACACGCCGTTCTTCGCGAACTACCGCCCGCAGTTCTACTTCCGGACGACGGACGTGACCGGGACGGTGACGCTCCCGGAGGGGACGGAGATGGTGATGCCGGGCGACAACCTGAAGTTCACGGCGGAGCTGATCGCGCCGATCGCGATGGAGACGGGCCTGCGCTTCGCCATCCGCGAGGGCGGGCGCACCGTCGGCTCCGGCGTGGTCACCGCCATCCTCGAGTGACAAGGGAGCCGCCGCGAGCCGGCAGGAGCGCCG
>JAJEGW010000066.1 GCA_022819605.1 Silicimonas sp.
CGGGACCAGCACGTCAGGGGGGCATCGCGATGCGCCTCCTTCCTCCGGGCCACCACGGCGCAACAACTCTTACGCGTGGGGACCGCATCAATTGCGGGACGATGACAGTCACCGCAGAGATGATTGACGCCTTCGCCGACATGACGGCGACAGGTTCGAGATTCACATGTCCGGCGAGGCGACCCGCCGTCACGAAATTGACGCGCGCGTTGCGCACGGGCTTCTCGTGCCTTCCTTGATCGATGGGTTGAAGAATCGGGCGCCTGCGCAGTTTCGCGCCAGAGCTGCGCTGGACTGGTACTGGAGTTTCCATCGGCCCGTGCTCGAAGGCGATCGGATTGCAGTGAACGTCACCAATGCAGCAATTGAAAGAGCGAGACAGGAAGATTAGGCCGTGCTGGTGCTCGACTTTGATGTCACCAATCAACACGGCAGGAAAGTGCAGTCCGGCACCAACCGCCTGTTTGCATATCACTGACCGGCATCAGGTTTCGAAGTCGAGTACGAACACGCCTTCAGCACCGCCCTCGAGTTCTGCGACAATCCGGGCTCCGATGCCTTGGTGCACCTCGTCGGCGAGATTGGCGTCGCGCACGGATGCATCCCGGAAATCGAACAAGAAAAGATCGCGGTAGCCGCGCACCAGCGGATCTTCGACGCTGATGTTCGGACACGCCCGAAAGTCGAGAATGCCGTCGATCCGTTCGTCCAGCCCGGAAAGATCGTCCGTGAGCCCCCGCTTCGCGTCTTTGGGCGTGCCAGCCTTGAACCTCAGGGCGACAAAATGTCGAATCATGTGTCGCCTTTTCCAAAGTCGGGCTTGCGGCCTTCCCGAAACGCCGCAAGCCCCTCGACCAATTCATCCGTGCCCGCCGCCAAGGCCCCCGCAAAAGCTTCAAGAACGCGCTCGCATTCCTCGCCTTCGCCTGCATTGATCATCATCTTCACGAGTTCCGTCGCCCGTGATCCACGCCTCAGGACGACCTGCGCCAATTCCACTGCCGCCGCCGCACCCGCTCCGGCAGGCACGACTTTATCGACAATGCCGAGCTTCAATGCTTCTTCGGCTGCAAACACCTCCCCGAACAACGCCATGCGTCGCACGTTCTGCGCGCCAAAGCGCCGGACAGCGCGTTGCGTGCCGGACCTGCCGGGACCAATGCCAAGACCGGATTCCGGTTGACCGATCTTCACTTGCTCCTCTGCGATGCGAACGTCCGCGCAAGCCGCCAGTTCCAGGCCGCCACCAAGCGCATGCCCGTCCAGGACGGCTATGACGGGTTGGCGCAGTCTCGCCAAGGCGTCGAAAGCAGAATGCCCTTCGCGAATCCAGTGCCGCCCGAACCGTTCCGGGCTCACCGCAGACCAGGCTTCGATGTCTCCGCCGGCGGAGAATGCCTTGCCTTCGCCAGAAAGAATGACAACCCGAATGTCGTCGTGGTGCTCGACCTCCCTGCACCGCGCGGCGAGATCGTCCACCATGGCAGCGTCCAGCGCATTCAGCTTTTCCGGCCTGGCAATCCGAAGTTGCCCGATCGCACCGTCAATCGTCAGCGTTATCTGTGACTCGCTCATGGCATGAGCCCGAACTGGGCCGGATCAAAGAGCGCCGCGTCCATCACGCGCAGGTTGCCAGCCACCTTAAGCGGCGTTTCCGCCTGATCAAGCACGTCACGCTTTACGTCAACGCCTTGCGCAATCTCGCTTACTTCAAGCCCCTCCTCCGTCAGCCGCATGACACAGCGCTCCGTGACATACGTGACTTCCTGGCCTTGTGCGACGGCGCGTCGTCCAGAAAACGAGACGTGGTCCACTTTGGGCACGATCTTTGCCGTGTGTCCCTCGGCGTCAATCACCAGCTTGCCACTCTCGATACGCATTTTTGCACCGGCGTTGAAAGTTCCCGAAAAGACGATCCGCCGAGCCCGTGCCGTGATGTCGACGAAGCCGCCGGCGCCCGCCGTTCGGTGCGGGGTCGATTTCAGCCTTGACACGTTGACCGAGCCATCCGCGTCGATTTCGAGAAACGACAGCAGCGACGCATCGAAACCCCCGGCCTGGAAATAAGTGAACTGATGTGGCGAGGTCACGAAGGCATCGGCATTGGAAGCGCAGCCAAACTTGAAGTCCAGCAACGGAACGCCTCCGATCGCGCCCTGCTCGATCACCCAGGTAACATCACCGTGGCAGCCTTCCTCAATGAACACGCGCGGCACGTTGGCAGACACGCCAAAGCCGATGTTCACCGCCCATCCCTTGCGAAGTTCCTGTGCCACGCGCCGCGCAATGATCTTGGGCACGCCAAAATCCATTGTCCGGAAACTGTCGATCGGGCGAATGAGTTCGCCGGATATCGCCGGATCGTAGGTCGTTGCGGTGGTCTGCAGCATGTCAGGCGCTTCGACCAGTGCATCGACAAGAATGCCCGGCACATGGACGTCATGGGGACGCAGCGTGCCACATTGCGTCACCTGCCGCACCTGCGCAATGACCGTCCCGCCACAATTGTGCGCGGCGAGTGCCATCTCCATCGCGCCCAGATAGGCGCCCTCGGACTTGAAACCAAGATTGCCGCGTTCGTCGCCGGTCGTCGCGCGAATGATGGCAACGTCAGGGCGAAGCGCGGCGAAGTAGAGCCAGTCCTCGCCTTCGAATTCCATGCGCTTGACGATGGGCTCCGCGGCAGCGAAATCATTCATGGCACCGCCCTCCTGGTCCGGGTCCACAAACGTATCCATGCCAACCTTCGTAAGGACTCCGGGGCGATGCCCGGCACCTTCCCGCAACATGTCGAAGACGATGCCAGAAGGTAGGTTGTACGCCTTCACCTGGTTCGAGGCGATCATCTGCCAGATTAGCGGCGGTTCGGAACTCGACGGGCCTGAAGGATAGCTGCCGCCTATGATCTTCGTCAGGCATCCGGGCTTTGCGATATGGTCCACACCCTTGACGCCGAACATGTCGCCCGCGGCGATGGGATGGATTGTCGTGAGATTCTTCGGTGAACCCTCGGCCTCGAATCGTTCGCCAATCGCCTGGAGCACCGAGTCCGGACAGCACAATCCGCTCGAGGAGTTGACGGCAACAACCGCGTTATCCGGAATCAGCGCGACGGCGTCGGCTGCACTTTTTTGCTTTTTCACGACGGCCTCCCCGAAGTCGCGTTGTTGCAGAAGTAACCGGTTGGTTATCTTGAATATGCCAAGCCCGGAGCGCCGAAACAAGCACGGAATGCCGGAAAAAAGTCAGCCCTCAGACACGCAAGCCTTCCCTTCAAGTAACCATTGAGTTACATTTGGCTGGAACTGCAGGAGCCAGCAATGAACATTTTTTTCCAAAGAACCTATCAACGCTCCTTCGGCACTTTTCCGCTGGAAGGAGACGTTGCGAAACAAGCGATTCTTGCCGCAGCCGAAGTCGGATACCGGGCATTCGACACTGCGCAGATGTACGGCAACGAAACCGAGACCGGCGAAGCACTGAAGGCGACTGACATTTCGCGCGAAGATCTCTGCATCACGACGAAGGTTCATCCGAGCAATTTCGGCAAAAACAAGTTCATGGCCTCGGTCGAGCATAGCCTGAGGGCGTTGCAAGTCGATTACGTGGACGCCCTGTTGCTGCACTGGCCTCCGATGGACGGCAACATTGCGCCGTCATTGAAGCTCCTGCAAGCAGCCCATGACCAGGGACTGGCAAGGAACATCGGCGTTTCGAACTACACGATCCAGATGATGAAGGACGCAAAGTCCATCGTCGATGCCCCGATCGTGACCAACCAAGTCGAGTTCCATCCACTCCTGAATCAGGACCGTCTGATCGCCGGCGCGAATGAGGCAGGGATTCCCCTGTCATCTTATTGCTCGGTCGCCCGTGGCGAGGTGTTCAAGCATCCCGAGTTCGCCGAGATCGGAGTTGCATACGGCAAGACTGCGGGCCAAGTGGTGCTGCGCTGGATTGTTCAAAAGGGCGTTAGCGTGAATACCATGTCAACCAAACCGGAGAACATCCGGGCAAATTTCGATATCATGGACTTCACGCTGTCGAGTGTGGACATGGCACGGGTCGAGAAACTCACCCAGACTGGCTATCGGATCGTAGGAGAAGACTTGGTGCCTTGGGCGCCGAAGTGGGACTGACGACCCGATCCCGGCCCATCCGGTTCCATTCGACACTTGCGCAGCCATGCTGGCAAAAAATGAACCTCGTCCGGGACAGGCCTCGAGGTCGGTCATTCAATCAATGATTGCCACGGATCATGTCGCTTGCCTTCTCGGCAATCATGATCGTCGGTGCATTGGTGTTCGATCCCACAAGGCTCGGCATGATCGAACTGTCGCAGATGCGTATCCCGTCCAGACCGCGAACCCGGCATCGCGGATCGACCACAGACATCTCATCGTTGCCCATCTTGCACGTGCAGGTCGGATGGTAGGATGTGCGCCCGTACTGACGTGCGTAAGCTTCGTAGTCCGCCTGTGTCTTCACACTATCATCAGGATACTTGATTTCCCTTATGTGCTTTCGCAGCGAGGGCTGGGAGAAGATCTCGCGGCTGATCTTCACGCCTTCGACGCTTGTCCGGAGATCGTCCGGCTCGGCCAGGAAATTCGGATCCACGACGGGCGGTGACGACGGGTCGGCGGAGCGCAGCCGCACGGTGCCGCGGCTTTTTGGCCTGACCGTGTAGGAATTGAGCGTGATGCCCGACGAACCTTTCGGTACGCTAGGAACGCCGACCTCGGCTCCGGCACCCGCAAGGAAGTGGAACTGCAGGTCGGGCACCGGCTTGCCGTCATCGGCAAACCAGAACGCACCGCCTTCGACCACGTTGGACGTGATCGGACCCGAGCGGAACAGAACGTATTCCATGCCGGCCCAAAGTGCCCAGTGCGGCTTGTTGTACTTGTCCAGGCTGTAATGGCCGTTCAGCTCGGCAACGATGTCGATTCCGAAATGATCATTCAGGTTTTCACCGACGCCTGGCAGGTCGTGCACGACATCGATTCCGTGCTCGCGCAGGTGCGCGGCTGGGCCGACTCCTGACAGCATCATGATCTTCGGAGTCCCTATCGCCCCGGATGTTACCAGGATCTCGACCTCCGCCCGTACCGACCTCCTCCCGCGACCGCTGGAATACGTGACACCGAAAGCGCGAGTACCCTCAAAGTTGATTCGCTCGACGAGACAGCCGGTCTCCACCGTAAGGTTCGGCCGATCCAAAACCGGCCTCAGGTAACCGACTGCAGCGGAGCACCGCCGACCGTTTCTGGTTGTGGTCTGGTAAACGCCACAGCCGGCTTGCACCTGCCCGTTGAAGTCCGGGTTGTATGGAATGCCGAATTCCTGGCACGACTGCACGAATGCGCGCGTCATCGGTTGCGGATCGGGGATGTTTGACACCGCGAGCGGACCGTCGGTCCCATGCCAGCCTCCCGAAAGAATGGCATTGCCTTCCGAGCGAAGAAAATACCGCTGTATGTCGTTGAACGCCCAGCCGTCACAGCCTTCCTGTTCCGCCCAACGGTCGTAGTCCGCCGGGTTGCCGCGGGTGAATACCTCTGCATTGATTGACGATCCGCCGCCAATCACCCGCGCCTGTGCGTATGCGATTTCACGGTTGTTTGCGTGTTTCTGCGGCGCCGTCGAAAAGCCCCAAGTATGCGGTCCGTCCGTCATCTTTGCAAAGCCGACAGGCATGTGAATGAGCGGATGCCGGTCCGTGCCTCCAGCCTCGAGAAGGAGAACCCGCACGCCCGGGTCCTCGCTCAACCTGCTCGCCAGAACGCAGCCCGCCGATCCGCCGCCGACTATTACGTAATCGAATCCCGTTTCCGCCATCTATTCAACCCCATGGTCGCCGGACAAGATCCCGGCCCTGCAAGACATGTTCCGTGCGCGACAGTCATCAATGCCGCCATTGGCAAACGGATTCGGACCAGAGGCGGCGCCGGCAACGCACGGGCTCATCCGCAATGCAGGATGAAGAGGCCGTCGACGCACGAAGCCCTGCCCTCCAACGTTGAGGCGTCCAGCCCGTCACGGAGGTCGTTCCAGCCGCCATCGACCGAAGTCGGCACGTCAAGCCACTGTTGCAGCGCCTCGACAGTCACCGGATCCCTTGGCGGAATTGGCAGAATCATGATCCGCTTTGCCGCCTGCCGAAACAGTTCTTCCGTCAGGATCTCCACTTGGATGTTGTCCCAGTCGCATCCGTCTGGATAGCCGCCCACCATCAAGATGTCTTCGGAACAGTCCACAATCTCATGGCACACTCCGGCCGGCATCACGATGACGTCGCCGACACCAAGTTTCACGCGCGTCCAGCCCTCGAGGAAAAGCAATAACTCTATCCTTCCCTGAGGACACCCCAGGCACTCGTGGCTCGTCGAATGGAAATGGGCATATCTGAACATCCCGGGAAACTCCCAGTTGTTCGACCAGCCGTTCTCGCGGAACCGCGTCTTGATCGCGTCGACGCCGCCGCCTGGGATGGCGTCGCGATGCACCAGCAAAGGAAAGCGGCTGTTGGCAATGCGGCCTTCGGGCCTGGACGTGTATGCTTCTGTCTTCATGAGGTTTTCTCCCGGCCAACTACATCACGATCTGGGCTTTCAGATCCTGTGGTCGATCGGCTAAGCTGTCAAATGCCGCCCGGATGTCGTCGAGCGGATGGGTCGCATCCGTTAAGGGCGCAGCCACGATCCGGCCATGCGTCAGCAGTTTCAGCGCGTCATGCATATCCTTACCCTTGCCTGCGACAGAGCCCCAAATCGAATTTTGCTATGGTGGGCTTACCATAGACTTCGGGGCCCCCATTTACGGAGGGCGATGGTCGGATCGACATAGGTCGCCGCCTGCACCAGCGAAGCGCCGAACAAGCGCATCGCCGCTGCGCTGGAGTTGCCGTAGGCAGAGGCAAACAGGAAGAATCGGCGCGATACCGTCTCCTGCTCGATGAAATTCTTGATGAAGGACATGGACGTTCCTCTCCTTTTTCTCGAACTCTAGATGAGGATCTGAATCAGTCTCGCTTTCGGTCGAATTCTCCCGGACATACCCGACTCGCAGGCAGTAGCGGCAACTCAGTCCGTAACGCACTAGTTAGTTACTTCTTGCTTCTCTTTCCTGTCAAGTGGGTTATATGTGACAGGTAACGCGATCTCTGGGAGCGAAGGAACACACGTGGGAATTGTGGAGGAACAGCCTCGGGCCCGCGACGCAAACGCAACCAAGGCCAGAATTCTTGCCGCCGCAAAGTCGGAATTTGCGCGACTTGGCCTTGCCGGCGCGCGCGTGGACGAGATCGCAAAGCAAGCCTGTGCCAACAAGCGCATGATCTACCATTACTTTGGTGGCAAGGAAGCGCTGTTTCGCGTGGTTCTCGTGGAAGCCTATTTGGACATTCGCAACGCCGAACAGGAACTGGAACTTGACCACCTGCCACCACGCGACGCCTTGGAGCGTCTTGTTCGGTTCACTTGGGCGTATTACCTCGACAACCCGGAGTTCATCACCCTAGTCAACAGCGCGAACCTGCATCGCGGCAAGCACGTGGAGAAATCCAAGCGTTTACGGACGGCCAGCCGAAAGTTTGTCAGCATGGTTCAGGAAATCCTGGACCGAGGTGTTGCCGATGGCGTCTTCCGCCCGGGAATCGATCCGGTGCAACTCAACATCACGATCGCGGCCATCGGCTACTACTACCTGACCAATCGGTTCACCGGCACGATTCTGTTCGAACGCGACTTCATGGAAAGCAAGGCGCTTGAAGACCGGCTCGCCTTCAACATCGACACCGTCATGCGGCTCGTTCTTGCCTGACGATGCGGCCATTCCGCGCTCTGGTGCGAATTGCCAAGACATCAGATCTGCAAATCCGTGTCGTCGACCCACATCGTGAAGCTTGCAGCCAACACGCCGCAACCGAGGCGGTGCCGGTGACTGCGAAAGGGTGCGCCATTGCACATTCAATCAGGCTAGCGATATGCCTGGCTGCCAACCCGACGGAGCGAGTTCAAAGCCAGAAAACTGGAATCCAGGAGCGACAGTGCAGCCGACAAGAGTCCAGTCCCCCAGGGAAAGCGCGCTCTGCCAGCAGCCGACAGGCACGGCCGCTTGCGGTTCTGCTGCATCGCAGGTGCCGAGCAACCGCTCGGTTACGGTCATGCCATCGGAGCACAGCGAGAGACGCAAGGGTGCGCCAGCATGGTGGTGCCAGATTTCGACTGCGTCGATGCGATGCCACGCCGATGTCTCTCCGGCTTGCAGAAGGTAGTAGATCGCCGAAACGGCCCCGCGGCCACCATTGGGTGCCGAAGCGCGGAAGGTCTCGCGATAGTGGCCGCCCTCCGGATGCGGCTCCAGCCTGTAGCATGCAATCACTTCGTCGGCGTCCATCGCTTCCTCCATCTGCAGGTGCGCTCTGCATTCTGCTTCAAACCAGACGCGCCAATCAATTCACGCGATCGTACCACAGGGCCCGTGACCGTCGTACGATGCCTGCCCTTGCCGGCATGCATGTCAATCTCTTCGGCTTGAAGGCGTGACATCCTGTGCCGATGTCCGCATCCCGCATCCGAATTCACTCAGCATAGCGTCCTGAATCGCTCTACAATCGTGTCCAGGACTTCCGCCGGATCACGTTGCCACCAGTTGCCCGCCGAGAACACTTCGACTTCGCACGCGCCGTCGTATCCCGCGCCTTCAACTGCACGCCGAATGTTCTTCAGGTCTGCGACACCGTCGCCCATCATGCCGCGGTCCAGAAGCATGTCGCCGGTGTTAGCGAGCCAGTCGCACATATGGTATCCGAGGATCCTGTGCGGGCCCGCCGCGTGCAACGTCTCGGACAGGGTCGTATCCCACCAGACATGGTAGACATCAACGGCCACGCCCACGTTGTGCGCTCCCACCCGATCGCAGATGCGGATGGCCTCGGCCGTCGTGAACAGGCACGTCCTGTTGCCGCCGAACATCGGGTTGAGCGGCTCCAAGGCCAGATGGACGCCGCACTTTGCCGCGTATTCCGCGAGGCTTGCGACGCGCTCCACCAGACGCTTCTGGCTTTCCTCGACACCTTTCGTGCCGCGTTCGGTGCCGCCGGTCACGATGGTGAGCACATCGGTCCCAAGCGCGGCCGCCATGTCGACGGACTCGCGTGCCTCGTCCAAGGTCACGGGAGCGCCAGGACCGGTGATGTACGGGGTTCGACAAAGCCCCACGACCTTCATGCCGCTGGCGCGCACACGTTCGCCGATGACCTGCGCGCGCGTGCCGATCTCGCGGCGCCAAAACACCAGGCCAGCAAAGCCACGCTCGGCGCAAGCATCGATCACTTGTTCCACCGGCCAACCTGCACCGTAGCCGTCCAAGTTATGGCCAAGCGTCGCCGTGTTCAGGGCCAAAGCGCCAAGGTCGCCCGTGAAGTCACGCAATGCCATAGAGTCCCA
>JAJEGW010000030.1 GCA_022819605.1 Silicimonas sp.
TAGAAGTATGACCGATCCAGAGTTTGTTGCTCTTGATGAGTGGGAAAATCTCCTTGTAGGTTATGGCGTTCTTGTTCCCGATGACCAGAAATTGCTTTTCGTACGCCATGAGTTGCGCAACGTATTCCCTGAACAATGAGAATGGCGGGTTGGTCACTACGATGTCCGCTTGCTTGAGGACTTCGACGCATTCCTGACTGCGAAAGTCGCCGTCGCCATCCAGTTCAGTCACGCCTATATCATCGACATTCGGAATGCTGTCTCCATCCCGAAAACCGTCATACTCAAGTTTGATGGCGCGTTCATCGTCATGCCGAGAGAACAGGTCGCGACTCCGGTTCTTGTAGCACGTCGTCAATAGCTTCTTGAGGCCAAGATGCTCGAAGTTGTGCGAGAAGTAGTGGAAGAATTGACTGGCGCGGGGATCATCGCAGTTGCAGTAGACCGTCTTGCCCTTGAAGTGGCTTCTGTAGTGGCGCAGTTCATTCTCTATGTCCGCAAGCTGCGTATAGAACTCGTCGTTTTTCGCTTTCCTGGCGGCGATCAATCCCGCGATCAACACGACCGCGCACCAGACGGCAGGTTGTTGTCGGCAATCAGTTGTGCATAGGAGGGCCGCTTCCCGACCATTCCGACGACAACGCCCCGCATCTGGTCGGTGGTATCCGAGTTGCAGGCGTTGTAGCTCGCGGGGAACTCATCGACGCACCTTTGCAGGTGCTTGACGCTGAACTTGTGGAACACGCACTTGTGCGCCCGCTTGAGCGTGGCCCAACGGGACTCGATTCCGTTGGTGTGGGCCATGTCCCTGACATCTTCTCCGGCACCGTGCTTAACACTCTCATTCGCCCTGTCCATGCCGGCATATCCGGTGCCATCATCCGTGTAGACCTGTGCTGACGGCTCCGTGTGACCTTCCACGAAGCCTTGCAGCGTCTTTGCCGTTGTGTCTGCAATGACCTTGGCGGCAACCATGTTGCTTTCGCGGTCCTTCATGCCGACAACGGCGGTCTTCCCGACAGTGCCGCGTCCTGCGTTCAGCTTCTTCGGCTTGTGCTTGTTCTTCTCGACGCCGCCCACATAGGTTTCTTCGGCTTCGACCGGGCCGGAGAAAGGACCGCCGTTGTTGTCATAGGCGATGCGAAGGCGATGCATCATGAACCAAGCCGCCTTCTGGCCAATGCCCAATTCGCGGTGGATGCGCATGGATGAAACGCCTTTCAGATTGGTCGAAAACAGGTAAATGCCAACGGCCCAATGACGATACTTGATCTTGGAACCTTCCATCGCGGTTCCGGTCTTGACGCTGAAAAGGGGTTTGCCTTCGCACTCACGGCAGCGATGGGTCATCGTGGGATGCTTGATGTTGCACTGGACGTTATCCGTGTCGCAATGCGGGCAACGCGGTCCTTCCGGCCAACGCTGATCCGCGATCCACGTCCTGGCGGTTTCCTCGTCGCGGAACATGTCGGCGATCTGAAGCAGCGTCAGGCCCTTGCGGCGCGACTTGCCCGGTGCCTTTCTGGTCATGTGATTCCCTATCCGTTGTATACAATTTAGGAACATCAGGGGCGGGCACAATGGGAAAATGTTACTTTCCGACATAGTTTCCAAAACGAGGAATGCTCCCCGGTCCGGCCGCTCGCGGACTGGCTTGACTACAACGGGTTCGCCATGGTGATGAAGCCAGCGAAGAAGTTCATCGACAACCAGGGCCGCCTCCGGGTGAAGGGGAACAAGGACGTCGAGATTGCGGTCGACGCCATGGAGCTTGCGCCGCATGTCGACCGCATCGTGCTGTTTTCCGGGGACGGCGACTTCCGGCCGCTGGTGGAGGGCCTGCAGAGCCAGGGCGTGCGGGTGCCGTCGTTTCGACGGTCCGCTCGCAGCCGCCGGTGATCGCCGACGAGCTGCGCCGACAGACCGACAGCTTCATCGAGCTTGACGAACTGAAGGACGTGTTCGGACGCCCGCCGCGCGAGCCGCGCGACCGCTCCGGGGAATGACGCGTCAAGCTTCAGGGCTCCGCATGCCCCTGGAGTTCGCGAGAGAACCGCTTCTCCCGTCGACGCCACCCGTTGCGTGCCGGCCAGAGCGGCCTGCCAACATCGCCCTGGAACGGCGACGAAGCAGTCCCATGAACGCACTGCACCCGCGATCCGGACACGCTCGCCCGGTTGCGGCGTTGCGGAACGCCACGGGCCGTCAGCCGGACCCTTTGCGGAGCAGCTTGTCCTGCAACGCCCGGGCGGCCTTGACCAGTTCCTCCACCTCCGCCCTGCGGTCAGCAGCGAACATGTCATCGCGCATCTTCGTCGCCAGGATGTGCGTTGCCCGAAACGTCGTCTCGATCAGCGGCGCCAGGCGACCCGTTGCCTCGCCCCGGTCCGCTGTCGCCGCGAGCGCCGCGTAGCGCACGAATTCCGACCCGGTGAGGCCGCGCGCTTCCGCGAAGGCCTCGATCCGCTCCCACTCCAAGTCGAGGAAGCGGACCGAGCGCGACCTGCGCCTTTCGCTCCCGTCGGCTTCGTCAGACCCCGTTTCGATTTTTCCAGATGTCATCAGCTCTTTCCCTCTTCTTGCCGACCAGCCCTGGCCCCCCTTGCCCACGTCGGCGGACAGCTGGCTCGGGCATCCGGATCTGGTCGGCCGCCCTGCCAGCGGCGGTGCCGCCGAGAAAGTCCGCCGCGATGCTGTCCGACACCCGGACCGACGCACCAGGACTCGACCGCCCGCAGGAATCGGGCATCGAGGGTGCCGCAGGGACCTGGATTCAATGCGTTCATTTCTCCTCAGATGGGAGCGTCTGCAGCGTCCGCAACCCCCTTCGATGCGGCGAATCCTGCGTTTCAGGCGCCTGTCCACGCGTGGCTTTGCATGTCACCCCTTTTGCGGCGAAAAAATTTTCCGTGCCCGTGTGCTTCGGGCGCTCAAGGCAGGAATCGGCTGCAGGAAATCGACCGGGCCTGCTGCTCCCTTGAACTCGTGGCGCGCGCCGCAGACGCGGCGCGCAAGGCATCTGAAACGAACGGTCGAGCGCTCGCGCGCATGCAGAACGCAGACGGCAACCTCCTCGCCATCGCGGATTGGGAAGCGAGAACGGTCGGGACGGCATGCCGCTTGCCGGTTGACCGGCATGAACGCGTCGCTTCAGGCACATGAAACGAGCGGCCCGATCCAACGCCCTCGCAGCGCCGGGGATTTCTTGCTGACGGCAAGTCACCTTTGCGGTTCCCCTGCCTTGTCGCGTTACTGGTCCGACGCACCTTCCTTCACGAACAGGCTGGCGAGCAGCCGCGCTCATCTCGAATTCCATTCGGGACATGTGTGCAATTGCGTCAATCGTCCCGAACCCAGATCCGGCGTCATGCATTCGCGGTTGTCGCTTTCCCGCCGACAAATTGGTCGCGCTGGAGCAGGGGATTGCATCTCGAATTGATGACTGGCAACGCGTCAAATTCCCGGATCAAGCAAGGGCGGAAATGCCGAAGACCGGCTTCAGGAACTTCTTCAGGCCCGGGCAATTCCGAGTTGCGCTTCAGGTGCCGAGTATGTAGCACGCATCCGGTACCAAAATGGCCGATTGCTTCATCGCAACTAGGGAGATCCGGATGGCAACGAAAATCAACCTCGGAAAGCTCTCCGACAAGGAACTCAAGGCGCTCAAGCAACGCATCGAAAGCGAGCTCAAGACCAGCAGGACACGCGCGATTGCCGCAGCGGCGCAGGAATTGCAGGTCGCGGTCCAGAGAATCGCCAAGAAGCATGGCCTGACCGTAAGCGAAGTCCTGGGCAGGAAAAGAAAGCAACGTACGTCCCCTGTGCCTGCGAAGTACCGGAACCCGGACGATCCGGGCCAGACCTGGTCCGGACGTGGGCGCCAGCCAGCGTGGTTCAGGGAGGCAATCGGCAAGGGCAAGTCCGCCGAGACCCTCGAAATCTGAACTCGGGAAAGGGGCGACGCTCATTCGCCGCTCATTTCACTTCCGGGCTGAAGTTCCGGAATTCCAGCCGCCCGATTCCCGCTTTCGCCAAGCCACCGCCATGATTCCTTCCCGGGTTAAGCAGGACGAAAGGTCTGAGCACGAATTCACTCGGATCTCGTGGAGTGCTTGCCCCGTTGCCCTCCAAGACAATCCTGATTCAATCTTTGGCAGCTTGGGTCGGCGCCCAGGCCAGACCACCGTAGCGCACGACATTGGAAATAAGGCATTTGAGGGCATGTCGCGTGTCGGTCGGTACAGCAACCTGATCAACGCGCAATCGCGCAACTGCTTTCGCTGGACGGAAATTGGCCGTGTGACGGTGGCATAGGGAACTTGCGTGTCCGGATGCGAACACTCGCCGCCCGATCTGGCCGGCGCTCTCATGCGCGCATCGTGGCCGGTTCAAGTGAACAAAGCTCGTCGATGCGGTCGGCGATGCGTTGGGCCGGATCGCGCAGCTGGTCCACCGTCCAGTCGGCGGCGTAGCCCTCCGTCACGTCGGACGGACGCGCGTGGTTCACCAGCCGCTTCGTCAGCGAGCGCGGCAGCATCAGCTCGCGCTCGGCCACCGTGATGAAGGCGTTGCGCAGCCCGTGGAACCAGAATCGGGTCCCCGCCGCTTCGCCGATGCCTTCATAGAATCGCGCAATGTCCGCGACATGTCCTGCCCGCGCCTTCTTCGGCGACGGGAACACCCAGCCCGACAGCGCGGCCTGGTCGCCGCAATCCGACCCGAGCCGCTCGAAGATCGCGGCGAGCTGCCGCGTGACCGGAAGCTCGAGCGGCTCCCCCGTCTTCGTCGCCTCGACCCGCAGGATGCGCCGCTCCAGGTCGACCCGCTCCCAGCGCAGCGACACGACCTCGCCCCGGCGCATGCCCGTGTAGAGGCCGATCAGGAAGATGTCTCGGAGCGCGGGACTGGGCACGACCGCCTCGATGCCCGCGCGCCAGCGCGGCAGCACCTCCGCGGGGCCCGGGATGCGCCGCCGCCGCTTGGGGTTGAAGCGCCCGCCCGCCGCCAGCCAGAGATCGACCGGGTTGCGCAGGCCCTCGTGATCGACGCAGGGCCGGCGATAGACCGAGCGCAGCATCGACATCGTCTGGTTCCCCGTCGCCCAGCCGTGCCTGTCGGTGATCCGGTTGAACCGGTCCTCCACGTCCTGCCGGGTGATGGCGTCGAGCGGTCGCCGCGTCCAGTCGCCGAGCTTGCCCCGCAGGACCTGGCGGTAGAGCTTCACGGTGTTGGCCGCACGGTTCGGATTCGCCTTGATGTAGGTCTCGAAGGCCTCGGCCAGCGTCGGCACGCCGCGCGCCGCGGCCCGCTCTCCCGCCGGATCCTCGCCCCGCGCGACCTGCCCGAGCATGTCGCGCGCCTTCCTGCGCGCCTCGTCGGGGCCGACCCGTCCGTGGCGTCCGATGACGACGCGTTTGTTCGGCGCATTGCGCCCGCCGTCGCCGGAGCGGTAGTTGACGATGAAGGACTTGGTGCCGGAGGGCTGCACGCGGCAGCCGAAGCCGACCAGCCTGTCGTCCCA
>JAJEGW010000134.1 GCA_022819605.1 Silicimonas sp.
GGTTCGCATGCCCGGAGACGTGATAGAGGTTTGACGTGGCATCAATCACATCGACGCCTATCTTTGCCAAGGCGTACACGACGCGGAGGACGCCCCTTTCATTGCCAGGAATTGTCTATGACGAGAACAGGAAAGTGTCGCCCTCGGACAGTTCCAGCCCTTGATACTTGCCACGGGACAGTGCGGCCGATGCGGCACGACCTTCGCCCTGCGAACCGGTCACGAGAAGCATCAGGTTCTCGCGAGGCACGCTCTTGGCCTCGTCCGGCGAGATGGTCTTCGGGAATTCGGCGAGGATTCCGGTCATGACAGAATCTTCAACCATTCGCCTCATTGCCCGGCCAAGCAGGCACACGGAACGGCCAGCCGCCACACCTGCCGAAGCGAGCGTCTTCAGCCTGGCCACGTTCGAGGCAAAGGTCGTCGCGGCGAAGGTGCCGGTCGCAGCTGCCGCCAAATTGCGAATCTCGGCCTCGATGCTGGCTTCGGATCTGCCCGGCAAGGGCGAAAACACGTTCGTAGAATCGCAGGTCAGAACGTGCACGCCTTGATCCCCGATTTCCTTCCAGAATGCCTCGTCAAAAGCCTCGCCCACGATCGGCGTCGGATCGAGCTTGAAGTCGCCCGTATGCACGATTCGACCAGCAGGCGTGTCGATGATCAGGGCCGAGCTTTCCGGAATCGAATGGCTGACGGGCGCGAACCCCACCTGAAACGGACCGACCGGGACAGTCTCTGGCCACGGTCGCACAACCTTGACGAGGTTGCCGTCAAGGCCCTGTTCCTCGATCTTGCGCCGCGCCATGTGTCCGGTGAAGGCCCGAGTGAAGACCGCCGCTCGCAACTGCGGCCAGAGATGGCCAAGCGCACCGACATGATCTTCGTGGCCGTGGGTGATGAAGATGGCGTCGATTCGGTCCGCCCGCTCGGCAAGCCAGCTCGTGTCCGCAAAAATCAGGTCCACTCCTGGCGTGCTCTCCATGTCCGGAAAGGCCACGCCAAGGTCCACGACGATCAGGCGCTCCCGGCCCGGCGGACCGTAGCCATAGACATAGGTGTTCATGCCGACCTCGTCGGCGCCGCCGAGCGCCAGGTAGAACAGCCTGTCCTTGGTCATGCACGGCCCTTGTTGAACCGATGAATTACGGCCAGACCGTAGATCGTCAGGTCGTCGTCAATCGAGTCAAACCGAATGTCGCCCTGCGCGAACAGCGGCGCCAGCCCGCCCGTGCCGATGACCTTCATGTCCCGCCCGTACTCCGCCTTGATGCGGGCCACGACGCCCTCGATCAGCCCGCTGTAACCCCAGTAGACGCCTGACTGGATGCAGGCCACCGTGTTGGCGCCGATCACCCGCTCAGGCTGCGTGATGTCCACGTGCGGAAGTGCTGCCGCTCCGGCATGAAGCGCCTCGAGACTGAGATTCACCCCGGGCGAGATGACCCCGCCCAGGTAGGCCCCGTCATGCGCCACGACGTCGAAATTCGTCGCGGTGCCAAAGTCAACGACGATCGCATCGCCGCCATGTCGATCGAAAGTTGCTGCAGCGTTGGCGAGCCGGTCCGGACCCGGCGTGACGCCGGCGTCGACCCTTGATGGGACTGGAAGACGGCAGTCCGGTTTGCCCACCACCAGCGGCCTGCAGTTGAAGTAGCTGTTGCAGAGTACGCGAAGATTGAACACGACGCGCGGGACCGTCGAGGAAATCACGACCTCATCGATTTCCACGTCCGCGAGACCCTGGGCCTCCATAAGGGTCGAAAGCCATACGAAATACTGGTCCGCAGTCCTCTGATGCTCGGTCGAGGCACGCCAGATGCCCAGAAATGACGTGCCGTCCCAGATCGCAAAGACGGAGTTCGTGTTGCCCGTATCGATGCAAAGAAGCATGTTTCCCCTCAGAGCCCCACTTCAATACTTGGGCGTGAGTGTCCGCAGTTGATCAACGCACCCATGTCAGATCTTGTCAATGTTCACCAGACGTCAATGCCGAGGGCCGGAGTGCCGTTCCTGCGACTCCGGCAGCCGCCGATCCCGGTCGAACCGCTGGATTCCGCGTAAGAGAAAACAACGCTTCAGTCAGGCAAGAGCGACCACGGCGCACAGAAGGCCGCAAGCTGTCATCGGCCGCGCACAGGGTCTGCTCCCCGTCGTCCCTGTGAATTCGACGATCACCGAGTCAAGCCGTGCGTTCTGCGGCCAGCCGCTTCGCAAGGCGGGCGCAAGTGAGCGGAGGACAGACTCCTTCGTCGGGACGGAAGGTGCCGCGCGGACGGGGCAACTCAATGCTCGTCGAGAAAATCAGCGATCAACGCGTTGAATTGCCGCGGACGCTCGAGATGAACAGCGTGCGCGCAGGAGGGCACGACCGCGAGGTTGCAGCCGGGAATTGTCCGCCAAAGCGTCTCGATCTGGGACCATTCGTAGGTGCGGTCGCAGTCGCCCCAAACAACCAGCGTTGGCGCAGAAATGTCGACGAGGTGATCAAGCCCGGACCAACCGCTCATGGCTTCCAGCCCCGCGACAATCGCCGTCAGCCTGGCCCGCTCGGCGATGGCGGCGCAGGCAGGGTATTCCGGCGCGGATTCGCGTTTGACAAACCATGTTGCGGCGATCCGGCGCGCGGTGTGCCGGGCACCCTCTGTCCGGGCACGTTGAATCGAGATTTCGATCGACTCAAACCGGCCCGGCAGCGCGCCGCTCGCACCGGTTCCGTAGAGCACCAGTTTGCGGACACGGTCGGGAGCCAAGCGTGTCATCTCCTGCACGATCATTCCGCCCATGGAGTGGCCAAGCAGGTCAAATTCCTGGTGCGCGATCTCCGCAAGCACCCATTCTGCAAATCCCTCGATCGTGTTGACGGGTGGCATATGCGCGTTCTTGCCAAAGCCCGGCAGGTCGATCGCTATCAGATCACGTCCCTCAGCCAAGGGGGCCTGCAAGGCCCATTGATCGCTGCCGCCCATGAATCCATGGACAAAGACCAATGGCTTCATCGACGGCCGCCTTGCACGATACGGTCAAGAATCATCGCACAGAAGAGGATCGAGAATCCGGCTAGAATCCCCTGCCCCACGTTGGCGTACTGCAATGCCTCAAGGACGTCTTCGCCAAGACCCTTGGCGCCGATCAGCGATGCGACGACGACCATGGCGAGCGACAGCATGATCGTCTGGTTGATGCCCGCACGGATCGAGGGGCTGGCGAGCGGCAGGTCTACCTTTGTCAGCAGATACCACTTGTTCGCGCCGAAACTGATTGCGGCTTCCCGCACGCTTTCAGGCACGCCGCGCAGGCCCAGAACCGTCAGGCGCACCACAGGGGTGCCGCCGAAGATCATAGTGGTCACCACCGCCGCCGGTTTGCCGGTGCCAAAGAAGGCGATGACGGGAATCATGAAGACAAAGGCGGGCATGGTTTGCATGAAATCCATGATTGGCTGGATGAAGCTGTAAAATCTTGGTCGGCGCGCGGCGAACATGCCCAGGGGGATGCCAATGATGATCGACAGGCACGCTGCGGTGCCCAGCAATGCCAGCGTCGTCATCGCCTTTTCCCAGAACTCCAAGAAGCCCATGTAGGCGAGGAACGCACCAGAATAGATCGCCATCCGGACACCTGCCGTCAGCCACGTCAAGAGGATGATGAGCGAGGCGATCACGATCCAGGGCGTGCTGACAAAGACGATCTCCAGCGCGTCCAGCACAAGACGGATGCAATAGGTGATCGCATCGAACAGCGCCTCTCCATTCAGCACCGCCCAGTTGAAGAACCCCTCGACCCCGGCGATGCTTGTCAAACGGACTTCGGGATCGGTGGGGAAGTCGCTGAGCAACGTGAACCGGCCCGGGAAAGAGTAGTGCAGCACCGCCGCCGCCACGATCAGCGCCATGAAGATGCCACTGAACGCGATCTGCAGCATCGGCATGCCTGAGCGGATTGATCGGTCGCTGATCCAGTCGGAGAACCGCGCCTCCAGCGCCGTGTTGGCCGCAAGCGATTGCGCAAGCTTGGCGAGAACCAGGATTCCCAGACCGGTGAGCGCAATCGTTGGTCCTTGCGCGGCGAGGGCTGCGGCCTCGTCCCTGATGCCGCCGATATTGGCCTCCAGCGAATCGACGGTGCGTTGATAGACGTCAATCTTGTCGGTGTTGTTCTCAATGGCCGAGGCAAGCTGCTTGCGGCGCAGCTCCAACGTGCCCTCGATGGATGCAATCCGCGCCATCGCGTCGGCAGCAAGGTCGCCAAACAACCCACGCGCGATCTGCACGATGGCAAGAGCCTCGATGATCAGAAACGGCAGCGCCCAGTTCCAAAGTCCGCGAGCGCCAAACCAAATCGGGCCGAACAGCCCGGCCGTCAGGTTCAGCGTCGGCGTGAATTTGGCCGAGGCGCCAATCTTGTCGAACATCTTGATGTAGTAGTCGGGACTGGTGCGCACGAAGGTGCGGATATTGTCCTTGCGCTCGGCGGCATAGGCGCGCGCGACCTCGGTGTCGGTTGCCTCTAGCGGGTTGACTGCAGTTTCGGTCATGATACCTCCGTCCCTTCGATCACGGTGCGAAGCAGGTCCGCACGTGTAATGACGCCGACATCGCGGCCCGCATCCTGCACGATGATCGGGTGATCGTCGTCGATGGCCAGGTTGATCAGCGTGCTCAGTGTTTCGGCCTCATCCACGCGCGGCGCATCGGCGGGGATGGGCGCGACGATCGGCTGCATCACGGCATGGGCATGCACGACCTTGAGCCGCGAGATGCCGGCCACAAAGTCAGCCACATAATCATCGGCTGGATGCATCACGATGTCCTCCGCCGTGCCGATCTGCACCATGCGTCCGTCGCGCATGATCGCGATGCGGTCGCCAATGCGGACAGCTTCGTCGAGGTCATGGGTGATGAAGATCGTGGTCTTCTTCAGGATCTTGGAAAGCTTGATGAATTCGTCCTGCAACTGTCGCCGTATCAGCGGGTCGAGCGCCGAGAACGGCTCGTCCATCAACAGAACGTCCGGGTTCGCAGCCAAGGCGCGTGCAAGGCCGACTCGCTGCTGCATGCCACCGGAGAGCTCGTGAGCGAACTTGGACCCCCACGCACCAAGCTCCACGATGTCCAATATGGCAGCAGCCTGCCGCATCCGTTCATTCTTCGCGACTTGCCGGATTTCCAAGGGCATCGCGACATTGTCCAGCACCGAGCGATGCGGCATCAGCGCGAAGTTCTGAAAG
>JAJEGW010000197.1 GCA_022819605.1 Silicimonas sp.
TGGGACGGCATTGTCGACCGGAAGCTCGGCGGCGCGAAGACGGTCTCGGACGGCAGCATCGTCGTCGACCGGGACATGAACGGCGCACGCGGCATCATGCTGCGCGCGCTCTACGGCAACTTGGGCCGTTTCCAGGCGGCGGGCGCGGAAGTTGCGCTCGTTGCGGAATGAAGCAAGTGTTGAGCAGCGCGTACTCCACAACATCCGAGCCGTTTGCCCGTCGCTGCTCCACGCGCTCACGGAAGCGGGCGTCTTTTCGCGCTTTGCGCTCTTCCTTGTCCGGTCTCGGCATCGCTTCTCCTCCTGTCTGCACCGAAGCAGATTGGTCATTTCTTGTGGCCCTCGGTTTCACCTGCCAACTGCTCCCGCGTCCGGAGGAACGGATATCGCAAGACTTCGCCAACTGCAGCTTCAATCGCCAACGGGTGTCAGGTCCCGCTTCCTGCGGTCCCTGTTGGTCTTCAGCAGACCCACGAGCTCGTCGATGTGACTGTCCAGCTTCGGACAGGGTTGCGCATCGCCGCGGTCGTAGCGATGCTCTGTCGCCTCGCCGCGGACCACCTTGCGAACGGTGTTCCGGGCCAGCCCCAGCTCCCGGGCCACCGACCGGCCAGCTGCTCTCGCTTCCAGAGGAACGGGTACCAGAAGACTTCGCCTGCCGCAGGTTCATTCTTCATCGGGTTTCAGATCCCGTTCAAGCCCTTCGATCATCAATGTCCTGAGATCGTCGGCCATCTCGTCGAGCATGTGAACTTGCTGGGTGCCGCCGCGTGCGAGTTGCTGATACTGATCCATGCTCATTAAGACGAACTTCGGTTTGCGATGCTTGGTGATTGCGACCGGCGACCGAATTGCCGCATCAAAAAGGTCACTTGTGTGACGCGTGAGATCGATCGCCTTGAATTCAGGAATCTGCTGCATGATCTGATCCTCCGCTTGTGCAAAATATACATATAATCTGTAAAATCTGTAAGAGCGCATTGCGGTCACTTTCTCCCGTCCATAAATTGCCGCCCCACTTCCGTGGAGGCGAAGCCAGTGGTGATTGTCGCTTTGCTGGACGCCACCTAGACTCTGGATCAACACCGAATTGCATCTGCGACGGTTCAGGCATCTCTATCGATCTCCCGCCCGCACCCCACGCAGGGACGGCATTGCTCCGATTGGTTCGTCGAGTGAAGGCAATTGGTGCGCTTTCGACCACCAAGCGGGAGAGGCTCCAAGCGTGTTGCCAAGGGCTTCCGGGACAGTGGCAGTTCCTTCCCAAGTCGGGCGAGCTTCCGGTCAAGCGACGTTCAACTCTCCTTGACGTAGGGTTCTCCGCCAGCGCGCGGAGGAATGGCCTTTCCGACAAAGCCGGCCAGAATGACCACGGTCAGGATGTAGGGCAGCGCGTCCAGAAGCTGGCCGGGGACGTCCAGGCTCGTCACTGCCTTAACGACATCCGGCCGGAACGAAAGCGCCTGGAAAAAGCCGAAGAGCAGGCACGAAAATAGGGCGTACCATGGCCGCCACTTGGCAAAGATCAGCGCGGCAAGCGCAATGAATCCTCGCCCGGAGGACATTTCCTTGACGAAGCCCGCCTGCAGCCCGGTGGCGAGATACACCCCGGCCAGACCGCACAGCAGTCCGCAGATCGCGATCGCCGTGTACCGCAGCCTGATCACGTTGACCCCGGCCGTATCGACGGCTTCCGGGTTTTCGCCGGCCGCGCGCAGGCGCAGACCAAAGCGCGTCCGGAAAATCACCCACCAGGTCAGCGGCACGGTCAGGAAGCCGACATAGACTAGGAGCGAATGCCCCGAGAACAGCTCGGCATAGCTCTGGCCGATGTAGGGCAGGCCGGACAGCAGGTCGGCAAAGGGCAGCTTGATCTCGTTGAATCGCGCGCCGCCGCTGAGCGACGGCGTGCGGCCGCCCTGGCCAAACCAGTCCTGGGCTATCAGGACCGTCAGACCCGACGCGAGAAAGTTGATCGCCACGCCGGAGATCAGCTGGTTGCCTCGGAACGTGATCGACGCGAGGCCATGCACGCCCGCCAGAGCAACCGATGCCATGACCCCGGCGAGCAGTCCGATCCAGACGGACCCGGAAATCGCGGCCACCGCCGCCGAGAAGAATGCCGATGCCAGCATCTTGCCCTCGAGCCCGATGTCGAAGATCCCCGCACGCTCGCAGACCAGGCCGGCAAGGCAGGCAAACAGGAGTGGCGTGGCAAGCCTCACGGTGGTGTCCAGGACCTGAAGAAGCGTCAGGAAATCCATTGCTCAGGCCCCCTGCCTTCCAGGCCGACGGATCATGAGGAAAATCCGTTCAAGCGGCATGCGCACCATGTTGTCCAGCGCACCGGTGAAGAGAATCACCAGGCCCTGGATCAGGATGATGAGCTCACGGGGTATGTTGGCCCAGAGCGCGAGTTCGCCGCCACCCTGGTAGAGGAAGCCGAAGAGAAGCGCGGCCAGGATCACGCCGACGGGATGCGAACGACCCATCAGCGCGACCGCGAGCCCGATGAATCCGGCCCCTTCGACCGAGTTGAGCACGAGGCGCTCGGTCGCCATGACGCTGTTGATCGCCATGCAGCCAGCCAGCGCGCCGGAGACGATCATCGCGATGATGATCATGCGCACGGGCGAAATGCCTGCGTAGTCGGCGGCTGTTTCGCTGTGGCCGTAGGCGCGGATCTCGTAGCCGAGCCGTGTCCGCCAGACCAGCAGCCAGAACAGCAGGCAGGCGAGGAGCGCGATGAAAAAGCTTATGTTGGCGGGTGCGGAGGACGAAAACGGTATTCCGACAAGCCCGAAGATGTCCGAAAAGAGCGGCAACTCCGCACCAGGACCGAATCGGCGGGTCGCCGGATCCATCGACCCTTCAGGTTTCAGGATCTCGACCAGCAGGTACACCATGAGGGCCGCCGCGATGTAGTTGAACATGATCGTCGTGATGACGATGTGACTGCCACGCTTGGCCTGCAGCCATGCGGGGATGAAGGCCCAGGCGGCTCCGAACAAGGCACCGCCAATCAACGCTGCAGGGAGTGCCAGGGTCCAGTGCGGCCAGGGAACCGCCAGGCAGACCAGCGCCACGCCCAAGCCCCCGAGGGTGGCCTGTCCTTCGCCGCCGATGTTGAAGAGCCTGGCGTGGAACGCGATCGCCGCGCAGAGCCCCGTGAAGATGAAATTCGTCGTGTAGAACAGCGTGTAGCCCCAGCCATAGCTCGAGCCGAGCGCGCCGGTGACCATGAGCCGCAGCGCCTCGAACGGGTTCAGTCCGAGATAGAGGATCACCAGCCCGGAAATCACGAACGAGATCAGGATCGACAGCAGCGGGATCAGGATCGCATCGGCCCATTTCGGCAGGACGGTCATCGGTCAGGGTCCTCTTCCCGTCGACGCGCGCAACGCGCCGACGGTCCGGATCGTCGCGCAAAAAAGCTGATGCCTGCACTCTTCATGCAGCGCTCGCCGTGTTTGTGATCCCTGCCATGAGAAGGCCGAGCTCGTGCTCGCTTGTCTGGTCTGGCACCCGTTCGCCCATAATCTGCCCGTCGAACATCACCGCGATGCGGTCGGCGAGCGAGAGGATCTCGTCGAGTTCCACCGAAAGCAGGAGAATCGCCTTCCCCCGGTCGCGAAGCTCGACGATCTGCTGGTGAATGAACTCGATGGCGCCGATGTCCACGCCCCGCGTCGGCTGCCCGACCAGGAGCACGTCCGGGTCGCGCTCGATCTCGCGGGCCAGCACGATCTTCTGCTGGTTGCCGCCTGAAAAGTTCTTTGCCGCCAGTTCCGGGATCGGCGGACGGACATCGAATCGTTCCATCTTTTTGCCGGATTCGCGCCGGATGGCGGCGTTGTCCATGAGCCAGCGTGACTTCTGGTATTCCGGGGCATGGTGGTAGCCGAAAGCAATGTTCTCCCAAGCGAAGAAGTCCAGGATCAGCCCTTCGCGCTGCCGGTCCTCCGGCACGTGCGACACGCCCCGGCCGCGCCAGACCTGTCCGTCCAGAACATGATCCGACGGATCGATCTCCTCGCCGTTCAGGCGAATGCGGCCGGTCGCCCTGCGACACCCGCCAAGCACCTGGAGCAGTTCGGACTGTCCGTTCCCGGCGACCCCGGCAATGCCGAGAATCTCGCCTTGCCGCAGGTCGAGGCTGATCCCCTTCAGCCGTTCGACGCCATCGTCGTCCACGACCCGCAAGTCTTCGATCTCGAGCACCTTCTTGCCTGGATCGGCCTTCTTCTTGTCGACGCGAAGCAGCACCTTGCGCCCGACCATCAGTTCGGCCAGCTCCTGCGGGTTCGTGTCGGATGTCCTGACGGTTGCCGTCATCTCGCCCCGGCGCATGACGCTCACCGTGTCGGTCACGTCCATGATTTCGCGGAGCGTGTGCGTGATCAGGATGATGGTCTTTCCCTCGTCGCGAAGTCCCTTGAGAATGCGAAACAGGTGATCCGCCTCCGACGGGGTCAGCACGCCGGTCGGCTCGTCGAGAATCAGGATGTCGGCATGGCGGTACAGCGCCTTCAGAATTTCCACCCTTTGCTGGTGGCCGACAGAGAGATCCTCGATCCTCTCGTCGGGATCCACGTTCAGTTCGTATTCGCGCGCCAGTTCGGTCAAAAGAGAACGCGCCCTGGCGAGCGACGGCTTGAGCCTAATTCCGTCCTCCGCGCCGAGTATGACGTTTTCCAGGACCGTGAAGTTCTCGACCAGCTTGAAATGCTGGAACACCATGCCGATTCCGGCGGCAATGGCGGCCTGGCTGTCTGGAATGTCGGTCTTCGTGCCGCCGACGAGGATCTCGCCCGCATCGGCCTTGTAGAATCCGTAAAGTATCGACATCAACGTGGACTTTCCGGCTCCATTCTCGCCGATGATGCCGTGGATCGTCCCCGGCATGACGCGCATGGAGATGTCCTTGTTGGCCTGCACGTGGCCGAAGGACTTGGAAATTCCCCGAAGTTCGATGGCAGGGGCGACCGCATCCGGCCGCCCCGCCGTTTCAGAGCCTTCGCTCATCAGAAGTCGTGTGCCGGGCAGCTGTCGTTCGCGTAGTAGCTGACGACCTCGATCTCGCCGGAGATGATCTTTTCGCGGGCGCCGTCGACGGCCGCCTTCATTTCCGCGGAGACCAGGGGCGCATTGTGCTCGTCGAGCGCGTATCCCACGCCGTCGTCGGGAAGGCCCATGGAAACGATGCCGGTTTCCAGGCCAGCGCCGTCGCTGAAGGCGTTGAACACGGCGTTGTCGACGCGCTTGATCATCGAGGTCAGCACCTGGCCCGGATGCAGGTGGTTCTGGTTCGAGTCGACCCCGATCGAGAGCACGCCCGCATCAGCTGCCGCCTGCAGCACGCCAACGCCGGTTCCGCCCGCCGCGGCGTAGATCACGTCGGCCCCTTGGCTGATTTGCGCCTTGGTCAGTTCGCCGCCCTTGACGGGATCGTTCCACGCCGCAGGCGTCGTGCCCGTCATGTTGGCGATGACGGTGATGTCGGGATTCACGGCCTTTGCGCCCTGTGCGTAGCCGCAGCCGAAGTGACGAATGAGCGGCACGTCCATTCCGCCGATGAATCCGACGGTGTTCGATTCGGTTGCCATCGCGGCCAGCATGCCGACGAGATACGATCCCTCGTGCTCCTGGAAAATGACCGAACGCACGTTCGGCAGGTCGACCACCATGTCGATCAGGACGAACGACGTGTCAGGATACTTGGGCGCGACCTCTTCTAGGGTTGCCGCGTTCTGGAATCCGAGCACGACGACGGGATTGAACCCGGCCTCCGCCAGCCGCGTGGCGAACTGGACTCGCTGCGCCTCGGCCGTCACCTCGATTTCGCGGTACGAATTGCCCGTTTCCTCAGCCCAGCGCTGCGCACCGTTGTAGGCGGCCTCGTTGAACGACTTGTCGAACTTTCCGCCAAGGTCGTACATCAGGGCCGGTTCCGCAAGGCAGGCAGTGGCTCCGATTGCCAGGGCCGCAGCGCCGCCGAGCGTCTTTTGCATGAAGGTCATGTCGTGAATCTCCTAGTTTCATTCAGGGCGTTGGCGCCGGAGGTCGAGTCCCCAGGTGCCCGCCGGATACACGATTTAGGCAACAGAGGACGGGAGGGTCAATAGGCGTCTTGTCACCGGATGCAGCGGCAAGGCGGAAACCGGCATCAGGTGTCTGCGAGGCTCTTGCTCATCAGGATGGCATCTACGCGCCTGCTCTGCGTGCGGTAGTAGGCCTTGCGGCACCCGTGCCTGCTCCATCCTGAAGCCAGGTAGAGACGGAGGGCGGCTTCGTTTGTCGCCGCCAATTCAAGGAAGGCTCGCTCTGCGCCACGCGATTTCGCCTCCGCCTCGAAGGCTGCGCAGCAGGCGCTGCCCAGGCCCTGCCGCCGATGCCCGGGATCAACGGCGATCGTGAGGAGTTCTGCTTCGTCCGCGGCCACGCGCCCAAGCGCGAAGCCATGGAACTGCATGGATGCGTCGTCAGCACCTTTCCCGCGCAGCGCCCGAACATCCCGAGGCGGCTTCGCGAGGAACACGCCGGGGCTCGCCAGAAGGTCGGAATATTCGCGAACGCTCCACGGGCCCGGAACGTCCATGGAGCGCGCGTGGAGAGCGGCAAGCGTCTCGGGCGTCACGGAAGCATGGCCGGCGGCGCGCCACGGGCCGGAGCGGCATTGACCGGGCGAACGTAGAGGGGTTTCGGCCGCTCGTTCCGTGACCCGAAGCGCCCTGCGGCGATGGCCGTGATGGCCTTTGCCTGCTCGTTCAGGCCGTCCACCACGAGCTGCTCGGGCACAGGTCCCTCGCTAGCCCGGCCGAGTTCGATCGCAACCTGGCGGCAACGGCCGTCGTCTCCGGGTCCGACGACGGCCTTCACGGCCTCGGCCCATTGCGGGTCGCGCGGCAATCCGTCCGGTTCGAGGAATGCCGGACCCTGGGGCCGGCCACCTGCAAAAATCTGGAAATATGCCGAGTCCTTTCGGGCGGGAAGGAAGACGGCAACCCGACCCGAGGGGCGGCCCGCTATATGGAAGATCGCTTCGAAAGTGCTGATCCCAACGGCAGGAATGCCCAGCGACAGCGCAAGGCCTCGCGCAGCGCTGACCGAAATGCGGATTCCAGTGAAATTGCCGGGCCCGACGCCGACGCCGATGGCATCGAGTTCCTGCCAGACCGTATCGGCCTCGCCCATCAGTTCTTCGAGCATCGGGAAGAGGCTTTCCGCCTGGCCGCGCGCCATTTCCTCGTATCTTGAGGCTGCGATCCGGCCTTCTTTCAGCAATGCGGCCGCGCAATGCGCGGCCGACGTGTCGAATGCAAGGATCGTGGGATCAGGCTGCGACAGGGCGCACCTCCACGACTTCCGGAATGTAGTGCCGAAGCAGGTTCTCGATCCCCATCTTCAGCGTCAGCGTGGATGACGGGCATCCGGCGCAGGCACCCTGCATGTGGAGATAGACCACGCCCCGGTCGAATCCGTGAAACACGATGTCGCCGCCGTCCTGCGCAACGGCAGGGCGCACGCGCGTGTCGAGCAGTTCCTTGATCTGCGTGACGATTTCGTCGTTCTCGCCATCGTGATCGGCGTGAGCGTTCTCGGCCGCGTCGCTCTCCATGGTTGGCTGGCCTGACTGGAAATGCTCCATGATCGCGCCGAGAACGGGCGCCTTCAGGACATCCCATTCCTGCGTGCCCTCCTTCGTCACCGTGACGAAGTCTGCACCAAGGAAGACGCCTGTCACCCCGTTTACGGCAAATATCCTCTGTGCAAGCGGCGATGGACCCGCCGTGTCGGGTGACGGGAAATCCGCGGTGCCCGTTCCAAGCACGGTCTGCCCGGGCAGGAACTTGAGGGTTGCGGGGTTGGGCGTGGACTCGGTCTGTATGAACATGGGCATGCCTCCGGCAGGACACAGATATGCGCCCAGACGACGCCGCTGTCAATGAATTTGGAATGATTCCAAATTGGCCGGCAAACGGGTCAGGCGCCATTCCAGCGCCGCGCGCCGCGCGAGACCCGCTACCAGATCTGGCCGAGCCGTTCTTTCGAGAGCCCTCCGGGGAAGTTGGCAAGCGGCACTAGCAGGGAACCAAGACGTCGCGACAGGGCTGTCACGATGGGTTCCGCCCCCCTTTTTGGGGCTGGCGTCAAGCACGAACAGCCCGACTTCGCCATCTTCCTCGATCTGCGACAGGATTTCGGGCACGGCTTCTCCTTCGCGAATCACCGGTTCGGGATCCACGTATTGCCGATCGCGCATCCGCTTGGCGAAGACCTCGAAATGCGCGTCAATGCGCTCGCGCGCCTCCTCCCGCATGATTTCGGCGACGCCGATCCTGTACTGGAATTCCTCCGGCGGGATGACCGCGAGAACCTGCACGCCCCCGCCTGCCTTGGAGGCACCCTTGGCCGCAAACGCATCGCGTTCGGGCATTCGCGGCTGTCGTCAAGGATCACCAGGAATTTCTTCGCGCTCCGCCTCCGACTCCGGACGCATGATGCGCAGATCAGGCATCCCTGTCGCCTGCGGCATCTGCGACGACCTGTCCCGCCCCTGTCTCACGTGCACTCGAATACGCCAGGACTGCTGCGGCGTAGTCGCCGAGGGCCAGTCCCCGGAACGCGAAGGCCGCGGGTCGCTTCAATTCGTCAGTGCGTTCCGTGACGAGATCCGTCAGATCTCCGGCAACGGCTTGCGCACCCATTAAGGGGCGCTCAGCGGTCCGCTCCTGTTCAAGATCGTCGATGACGACGGTGCTGAAGCGGGCGAGGCTGTCGGGGCGCCAGGGAATGCACAGGTCAGTGATCGCGGCGAATGCGTTGGGTTTCATCCAGGCGGCGTCAAGGAAGGGTTCGACGGAGTAGTCGAGCGTGATGGACGTGACCACGATGTCGGCCTCGCGGAGAGTCGCTTCCGCACTTGCCGCGCGGGCGTCCAGTCCCAATGCTCGGACCTCTTCGCAGAAGGCGTCGCGACTGCCCGCGCTCCGACCGTATGCCAGGACCTGTTGCAGGGGAAATAGCGCACGCAACGCCGCGAGATGGCTTCGTGCTTGGACTCCGCAGCCAACGAACCCGATCGATGCCGAGGCGGGATCAGCAAGACGCCGCGCCGCGACCGCAGAGAGCGCTGCCGTCCTGTGCGCCGTGATCCAGTTCGCTCCCATGACCGACTTCAACAGGCCGGTTTCGGAATCGAGCACGAGGATGGCTCCGTTGATCGAGGGCAGGCCCCGCCCAGGGTTGTCCGGGCTGACGCTGACGGTCTTGAGAACCGTCAGGCCCTCATCGCCCACGGCAAGAGTGGACATCGTGTAACGTCCGCCGCCCGGCAGCAGCACGGACTTTGGCGTGACATGCAGTCGGCCTTCGGACTTCGCGATCAGGGCGGCCTCGATGGCATCGGCGATTTCGCCAGGCGGGATCGCAAGCGCTTCGATCGCGCTGTCCGGCAGGTAGAGGAAGCCGCCGTTATCTTGTGATGCCATCGGTGGATCGCCTTTTCTGCGTCAGGAACAGCGTGGACGAGGTTCGGGGACGTGTCCATATGCTGATCCGCGAAGTTCTTGACGCATTCAGGCGCGACTCGCCCGTGGAGCGATTGCTGGTGACTTTCGACGCAGCCGGATCCGCCAGGATGCGAAAAAACCAGTCAGCTGCCTTCCGAAAGCGCCCAGTCCCAGTACATCTCGCGCACGCGGCGCGTGACCGGTCCCGGCTGGAACTCGGTTCCGTCGAATTCGACGACCGGTGTGATCTTGTTCATGTTGCCTGACATGAAGAGCTCGTCCGCCCCGCGAATGTCGTCGAAGGTCAGCACGGCCTCGCGGACGGATGAGCCGTCGGCGGCAAGATTCGCCATGTGACGTGCACGCGTGATGCCGGCCAGGAATGTACCGTTCGCGACCGGAGTCAGGACTTCCCCATCCTTGACCATGAATATGTTTGCTGTGCCGGTTTCGGCGACATTGCCCATGGCGTCAGCGACGAGCGCATTTGGATAGCCCTTTGCCCGCGCCTCGGCGATCATGCGCGCGTTGTTGGGATAGAGACAGCCCGCCTTGGCATTGACGACCGCGCTTTCCAGGATCGGGCGACGGAACCGCGTGGTGGTCAGCCGGGTCGATGCGTCCTCGGGCGCCAGCGGTCTTTCCTCGAGACAGACGGAAAACGCGGTGCTCCCGGCATCCGGCACGATCGCCGTTTCGTCGCCGTCGACTCCCCAGTACATGGGCCGGATGTACACGGCGGCGTTCGTGGAAAGGGACTTCAATCCCTCCCAGATTATCTCCACCATTTCCTCTGCCGTGTGGGTCGGGGTCAGCATGAGCGCTTCCGCCGAGTGATTGACCCTTTCGCAATGGGCCAGGAGGTCGGGAGCCACCCCGTCAAAGTAGCGCGCGCCGTCGAAGACGCTGGAGCCGAGCCAGGCACCGTGATCTGCGGCCCTCATGACGAATGCGTCACGGTCATGCCAACTGCCCTCGAAATACGTGCGTACATTGGTGCCAAATGCCATGAATCAGATCCTTTCGAAGGGCGAACCTAGGCGGTCCCGCATGGCGCGTCCAGAACGAGTTTCGCCGCCCGTCCCGCAGCGATGCATGATCCGGAATCCACTGGACAATTGCGGGCCGGCAGGACACGACCTTGGTCTCATGGAGAGAGGCTTCCCTCCAGCGCGACCTGGAATGCGCATCGGGCTGCTTGGCGGATCATTTGATCCGGCCCATGAAGGTCATGCGCACATCACGCGCGAAGCGCTGAAGCGACTTGCGCTCGACAGGGTATGGTGGCTGGTGTCGCCCGGCAACCCGTTGAAGGAAAGGGGGCCCGCCCCGTTGTCGGAGCGCATGGCGCGGGCGAGGGCGGTCATGCGGCATCCTCGCGTCCGCGTCACGGAACTGGAATCGCGGCTTGGGACGCGGCGCACATGGGACAGTCTCCACCAGTTGAAGGGGCGGTACCAAGGTGTTCGCTTCGTTTGGCTCATGGGCGCCGACAATCTGGCGGACCTGCATCGCTGGGATAACTGGGAGGAGATCATGGCCCAGGTGCCGGCAGCCGTTCTGTCCAGGCCCGGCCACCGGGTGTCGCCGCTGTTTTCGCCGGCGGCACGCCGGTTCCGGCGCGACCGGCTTCCGGAACCTGCGGCGCCGCAACTGGCGTTTGCCGATCCGCCGGCCTGGACATTCTTGAACATGCCGATGAGCGATCTTTCGTCTACAAGCATCCGTGGATTCGGCGGCTGGTCACACGAGTGATTCATCCGGCCACGCGTCCAGGGAACCTCCTCTGCGGAAACTGCCGTCTTGAGTCGCGGACTCGGCTTTGCCGGTCGGGCGCCGTTGGTGCAATTGCCTGACAAGGCTTGACCTGCCTGGGCCTGTCACGCCCGGCCAGTCAAAGGACACGGTGTCTCGCCCTCGCCCCTGCCTCGATCGCGGCGGCCAGCAGCCGGTCTATGTTCAACTCGTAGCGCATGTCGGCGAGAAGCCTGAGCTCGGCCTCGCGCGCGGTGCCGTCAGCAGCTGCAACGTCGCAGGCCACTGCGTAGGCCGTGTCGAAGAGCCGTTCGGGCAGGTTCCTGCGCACCGTGTCCCAGAGGATGTCGAGCCCGTCGTCTTCCTCGAGAATGTCGAAAGTCGCGGCGGAGACCTCCTTCAGGCGGTCCGTCTTGTAGTTGCTGAAGACGGGCAGGTGGTTGACCATGCGTTCGATCGAGACGAGTTCGGACGTGCGAATGGTGTCGTCCGTGGCGGAAACCGCGATCATGACGGCGAGCAGCGTGTCCTCTGGGGTGAAGTCGGCGGGTTTCAGGGCCAAGGCGAGCCTCCTCTCTCATGTTGACCGGGAATTTATTGACGCGACAGCGCCGCTGCAATAGGACACCGTTTCCGCAATTTGGAGATCGATCCGATGACCGCGATGCGAGATGCGGCACTGGCCTCGAAGGCGTGGCCGTTCGAAGAGGCCCGGCGGCTGCTGCGGCGCTGCGAGGCAGGCCCGCCCGAGAAGGGCCATGTCCTGTTCCAGACTGGCTACGGGCCAAGCGGGCTGCCGCATATCGGCACATTCGGAGAGGTGGCGCGGACGACGATGGTGCGCCGTGCCTTCGAGCTGATCAGCGACATTCCCACGAAGCTCGTCTGCTTTTCGGACGACGTGGACGGGCTGAGGAAAGTCCCGGACAACGTGCCGAACAAGGAGCAGATGCAGGAGGACATGAACTTGCCTCTGACGCGGGTGCGTGATCCGTTCGGGACCCATGAGAGCTTCGCTGCGCACAACAATGCCCGGCTCCGCGCCTTTCTGGACGATTTCGGCTTCGAGTACGATTTCGTGTCTGCGACGGATGCCTACAGGTCAGGCCGCTTTGACGACATCCTGCTGACCGCTCTCGAACGCTTCGACAGCATCATGGAGGTCATGCTGCCGACGCTGGGCGCGGACCGGCAGTCGACCTATTCGCCGTTTCTCCCGATCAGCCCGAAATCCGGGCACGTGCTCCAGGTCCCGACGCTTGAGCGCAACGTCCCGGCCGGCACGATCGTCTACGAGGAACCGGACGGGGAGCGGATCGAGATTCCCGTGACGGGCGGCAACGTCAAGATGCAGTGGAAGCCGGACTGGGGCATGCGCTGGGCCGCGCTCGAGGTCGATTACGAGATGTTCGGCAAGGACCTGATCCCTTCTGCGGAGCTTTCGTCCAGGATCTGCCGGGCATTGGGCACGAGGCCGCCCGAGCTCCTGCACTACGAACTGTTCAACGACGAGCACGGACAGAAGATCTCGAAGTCCAAGGGAAACGGCCTGTCGCTGGAGGACTGGCTGGCCTATGCCGCACCTGAGAGCCTTGCATATTTCATGTACCTGAAGCCGCGAACGGCAAAGCGGCTTTACTTCGACGTGATCCCGAAGGCGGTGGATGAATATCATCAGCAGCTTCGCGCCTACGAGGGCCAGGACGATGCCGCAAGGCTCGTGAATCCGGTCTATCACGTGCATTCGGGCGACGTGCCGAGTTCCAACCTGATCGTGCCGTACTCGATGCTTCTGAACCTTGCCAGCGTCTCCGGGGCGGAGGACAAGGACCGGCTCTGGGGCTTCATCAAGCGCTATGCACCCGATGCGGCACCGGACACTCACCCTGACCTCGACACGGCGGTCGGGTTTGCCGTCGCGTATTTCAACGATCTCGTGCGGCCGCACAGGACCTATCGTGCTCCGGCAGGGAAGGAGCGGGCCGCCTTGGAGGACCTGAAGGCACGGCTTGATTCCTGGGACGGCGACACGGACGCCGAAGAGATTCAGTCCATGGTCTATGCCGTCGGTCGCGAGCACGGGTTCGACCCTCTTCGCGACTGGTTCAAGGCGCTTTACGAAGTGCTTCTGGGATCGAGCCAGGGGCCGCGCTTCGGCGTGTTCATCGCCTTGTACGGCATTGGCGAGACGACGGCGCTGATCGAGCAGGCACTCGAGGGAGAGCTCGCCTGAGGCACTGCCGGTCTGGTGCCGTTCGCCAATTGGACCGGCTGCGGGGCAGATTCCGACATAGACTTTTCGTTCTGGACGCGGAGTACAGGTTTTTCCTGGAGTCATCCGAATTTGACCAGTCTCTGACAGCCTGAGCCGGATCGCCAAACGACATTCGCGACGAGTTGAAAGGACAGCCGTCAGAGGCGCATGGCCCGGCATGGTCAAGTCGAATGAGAGACAGCCCGGGAAATTTGGACCGCTCAATGCCCTGCCGGACGAGATCCAATCTTGGCCCAATGCTCAGGCAGGTCAGGCTCGATACGAGGGCAACGGCGACCTGTCCTGGAGCTCGATGAGCCGCTTGAGCATGACCTCTGACAGGTTATGCCGCGTGGCTCTTGCTGAAGGGTCGTCGTAAAGGTTTGTCGTTTCATGCGGATCGGACGAAAGGTCATAGAGCTCGTTCCAGTTCTCGCCTTCACGCAACGACATCCTGTGGCGGTCCGTAACGACCGTTCGCACTCTTTGCGGACGGTCAAATCCGGTCATGGTCCGCTGGCTGTCCTCTTCGACAATGACCGCCTCGGGCGGTTCCGTGGTCAGCAGGTCGCGGCCCTGGATTCCGTTGAAGGGCTGGATTCCTGCGCGGGCCAGGATCGTCGAGGAAATGTCGATTGACGAAGCGAGACCCGGGTCGACCCCGCCTGACGGGAGTGTGGTCGGGTCAGACCAGATGAACGGCACGCGGATGATGCCCTGGTAATGCAGCAGGAGCTTGAGCATCAAGCCATGGTCGCCCATGTAGTCGCCGTGATCCGAGGTGAAGATCACGACGGTGTCCTCGGCCAGCCCGAGATCGTCCAGCCGTTTCAGCACCCGACCAATGGCGTCGTCGATCATCGTGATCATGCCGTATGTCAGGGCGATGATGCAGCGAGCCTCGTCTTCAGTCACCGCGAACGGGTTCTGGGTGTCCCGTGGGTCCGTACCGTCGCGAAGCGCTTCCCGCATGGCCTTGATCGGTGGCAGGTCGCCTTGTCCGAACGAGGCGGGCAGCTCGATTTCAGTCGGATCATACATTCCCCAGTACCTGCCTGGGGGAGTGAACGGATGGTGCGGGTCCGGGAATGACATTTGCAGGAAGAACGGCTGATCCGTGCCCGCCCGCTCAGCCAGCCAAGCCTCTGACCGGTCAGCAACCCATGAGGTCGAGTAGAGGTCTTCGGGCACCGCGGTTCGCCACGCTTGGGGAGCGCTGACACGGTTGTCCGGCAGCGCATTCTCCCGGCCTGCAAGCTTGTCGAAATCCGGGTTCTGGTCGCGTGCCCACAACAGGTAGTCCCCGCAGGCGCCGTCCGCATGATCAGCCGCGATCTCAACGTGTTCGAACCCGTAATAGTGTCCGTCGATGCGGCTTGACAGCGGGGCCGTCCATCTTGGGGCAAGCTCGTGGTCGTACTCGGGCCCTTGCCGGTTGTTCTTGACTGCATCTCGCAGCAAGGGCCCCGGCGATTGGAGGCCGTCCTTCGGCTTGAACGTGTTGGTCGCGGGAAGGCCGGTGAAACACTGCAGGTGGGACTTGCCGATCAGCCCGGTGCTGTAGCCCGCATTCTGAAGCAGCTCGACGAATGTCGTATGGTCCTGCGACAGCGGAATGCCGTTGTGCCTGGCGCCATGAACAGAGCACATTCGGCCCGTCATGATCGAAGCCCTGTTCGGCATGCAGATCGGGTTGGCTACGTAGAACCTGTCCCATCGCGTTCCCTTAGCCGCGATCCGATCGATGTTTGGCGTCTGGACGACGTCGTTGCCATAACACCCCAAGTGGTCCGCCCGATGCTGGTCGGTGATGATGAACAGGAAGTTCGGACGTCTGCTCACGAGCTCGCCGCCGTCTTGGTCGGCACCGTCTTTCCGGCGCGGATGTCGTAGGCGATCAGCGCCAGGCCAGCGAGAATCGCCAGCACATGGATCGCCGGGTTGAACGCCAGCGCGGCGAAGGCGGCGGCAAACCTGACGATGATTTCGACCACCGTAAGCCTGCGGCGGTCGAAACCGGAAAGAGCGGAGGAAAAGAGCCAGATGAAGAAGCAGGTCCTTGCGACGATCCAGAGGAAAGGAAGCAGGCTGAACTCCTCGATGATCAGGATGGTCGGGTAAAACGCGAAAATGAACGGGATGATGAATTTCGCCATGCCAAGGCGGAAGGACATGAAAGCGGTCATCAGCGGATTTGCCCCGGCAATTGGCGCTGCCGCGTAGGCGGCGATTGCCACCGGCGGAGTCAGCGACGAGGCGACGCCGTAGTAGAACACGAACATGTGCGCGGTCAGCATCGACACGCCCAGCGCCTGGATTGCCGGACCCATCACCAGGATGATGATCAGGTAGGCGGGAAGAGTCGGCATGCCCATCCCGAGAACCAGGGCGCCGACCATGGCGACAAAGAGCGCGGAAAAGAGGCTCTCGCCCCGAACCGTGGAAATGACGTCAGCGAGCTTCAGGCCAAGGCCCGTCGTGTCCAGTGATCCAACAAGGATGCCGATCGCGGCAATGGCGATCAGAAGCGTGGCGCCGGACTGCGCCCCTTTCCTGAACGACCGCCAGATCCTCATCGGGTCGCTGCGCACATCGGGGTTTATCACGGAAAGAACCAGCAGAACGATGACGGCATTGAAGCCGGTGGCGGACGTGCTGGTTCCGGCAACAAGCGACCCGATAACGGTCAGGATAGGCCCGATGAACAGCGCCGAGTTGATCAGATCGACGTTGGTGATTCTGTCGTCGATGGTCAGTGGCCTGACCTCGATCCCTTGCCGCCGGGCTTCGACCGCAACTGCGGAGAAGAGGCTGAAATAGTAGAACAGCGCCGGAAGCAGGGCTGCAACGATGATGTTCAGGTAGCCCACGCCAGTCAGGTCGGCCATGACGAGGGCAGCCGCCCCCATGATCGGTGGCATGATCTGGCCGCCAGACGATGCCGTTGCCTCGATCCCGGCGGAAAAGGCTGGCGAGAACCCGCGCCTCTTGATCATCGGGATCGTGAACGTGCCGGTGCCGACGATGTTGGCAACGGTTGAGCCGGACATCGTGCCGAACATTGACGACGCGAGGATCGCCGCATGCGCAGGCCCGCCCCGCGTCCTCCTCGTCGCGAGAAACGCGAACTTGAGCAATGTGTCGCCCGCCCCCGTGCCTTCAAGCAGAACGCCGAAAATGATGAAGATGAATACGGTGCTGAGAACGATGTTGGTAATCGAGCCGAAAACGCCCTTGTTCGTGTTGTACCAAAGTGCCTCGGCGACTTCCTTCAGGGTGAAACCTGTATGGGCCATGATGCCGGGCAGGTCCTGGCCCCAAAGCAGGTATGCGACACCAAAGACGCCTACGCCGAAGAGCCCCCAGCCCCAGAGCCTTCGGCAAAGTTCCAGAAACACGACAAGACCCGCAATCGCGGGCCACGCATCCGCCCGGGTCACGTCGTAGAGCGCCACTTCCATTTGCGTCTGAACCGAAAGGAACGACCAGATCGCCCAAAGGCCAAATCCGAGCATCGCAACGTCTAGGACGAGATGAAGCATGGCTGAGGTGCCCGTGATCGGTCCTGATTCTTCTCGACGGGTTCGTGCAACGGCGATCGCAGGAATGAGCGCGAGGGCAAATCCGCCCGCCCTGTGCAGCTTCGGGTCAATGAGCCCGACGCCGGAACTGTAGAAAGCGATGGCTCCGAGCAGGAAGCATGCCAGCGTGCCGGCAAGCACGAACAGTCGGGAGGGCCCGCTGGACATCATGGCCGCGTCGGTCATCGGAGTTCTGGATCAGCGTTCGCCACGGGCCGGGCAGGCCGCTCGGCCCGTGGCGGGTTGGCTACGGGCGAAGCTCTTCCGGAATGCTGACGCCAGCTTCTTCGTAGTACCTCGCGGCACCGGGATGAATCGGAACGTTGACGGACGTGAACGCGGTCTCCGGCGTGACATCCCTGAGGAAAAATGCCGTTGCGTGGACCTCGTCCAGGTTTTCCCAGAACGCCTTGGTGGCGTTGTAGACGACCTCTTCCGAGACGCCCGCATGTGTCCCTATGAACTGGAAGAACCCGAGCGCGGTGATGGTGCCTTCCGTAATCTGTCCTTTGTACACGTCGCCGCCGAATTGCATCATGCCACGTCCCGGACGCCCGAACAGTGCCTGCATGGCTTCCGAACCGACGACGTCTTCAGGAATTGAAAGAACGCGAAACTCTCCCGAGAGGCCAAATTGCTCGATCTTGGCAGAACCGATTTCAGCAGGTCGCACCATCATGTCGATCTTGCCATCTGCAAGTGCCGCGTAGCCCTCGCCCCAGGCCAGTCGCACGGCGGTGTAGTCCGTGCCAGCCTCGTATCCAGTGATGATCTTGATCAGCGCCTCGGACGTCGCTGACGCCGATCCGGCAGGGGGACCCGTGAAGACGGTCTTGCCCTTGAGGTCTTCCCATGCCTCGATTCCTGACCCTGCCAAAGTCACGGGGTGGTAGGCTCCCGCCTTGAAGCCAAGGATTGATCGGAGCTGGTCTGCCGCCGCCGCGGCGTCATCGACGTTTTCGTACATGCGGGCCTGGTTCTTCATCAGGTTCACGAGCGATGGAACCGACGAGAAGAAGTCGATCTCGCCACGTCCGCCCCTGAGCATGGACTTGGTCAACGTCTGGCCGGCGTTGACCTGGATTTCCACGCCGGCCTTTCCGGCCTGGCTGGTGAACGCCACGAACATCGCGTGAACCGGGTCGCCGGCGCCCGCGGTTTCCCCCTTGAAGATTTCGGCCATCGAGGCCGACGGCATGACGGATGCGGCCGCAGCGATGCCGACCGAAAAGATGAGTGATTTGCAGTGAAACACGGAGGTCCTCCCTTGGTTTTTGTGCCTCCTAGCAGAACGGCAACATTGCGAATAATTGAAATTTGGCTAGAATACATAAGAAAATGATATGAAAATCGATCCCAAGCACCTGGCTCAACTCTCGGTCATCGTCGAGGCCGGCTCGTTTCAAGCGGCAGCGGACCGGCTTGGCATCACGCAACCTGCCCTCAGCCGAAACATGTCTGTCCTCGAAGCACGGCTCGGAGCCTCGATGTTCACGCGCGAGGGGCGGCGATCGGTCCCGAACAACCTGGGGTTGCGGCTTGCCAGAAGCGGACTGGCCATTCGCATTGCCGAAGAGCAGGCCGGCATCGTGGCCGAGCAGACCGCCGCAGGGTCGGTCGGAGAACTGAGCATCGGTGCGCCGCCGATCGTGGCAGGGCGCTTCCTGACGAAAGCCCTTGCCCGGTTCATCAAGGAGAACCCGAATTGCAACGTCGAACTTCGCACGGGCCTCGTGCACGAACTGCGCCTGATGCTGGTGCGCGGCCAGATCGACCTGGTCATAGGGCCTCAAGGTCTCGCCGATCCTGCGGACGGGCTGGAATTCGATCCGATCATCGATGACCGAGTGGGCATCCTCGCCCGGGTTGGCCATCCGCTTTCGCGCCGAAAGAACATCATGCCCGCCGATCTTGAAGCGCAGGTGTGGCTTGCGCACTCGCGCGGCAGTCTTCTGCGGCAGCAGACGGAAGCCGCAATGATCGCATCCGGCGTCAAGTCCATTCAGATCGCCTGCGAATCCGATTCCATTCGCTCAGTGCTGGAGATCGTTGCGGACACGGACCTGATCACGACGATGCCCAAGGCGACAACGCGGCCCTACCTGGAAGATCAGCTGGTGTTCCTCGACTTTGATCGTCCCCAATTCCATCGGCCGCTTGGAAGAATTCGACGAAGAGAGACTCCGGAAAGCCAGGTGGAACAAGGGTTTCTTCGAATGCTCTTGGCGATGATTGCGCAGTGATTTCTGCATCACCATCGGACCTTCAGCTTCGTGGGGATGGGTGCCGATACGGTAAGGTTCCTGATGCAAGGCGATTGCGCAGGTGCCGGATCCGAGCTTGGCCAGGAACGAAACTCAAAAAGGAAGCGACGCCTCAATCGCCTTTTGCGAACAATCAGGACACAAGAGCGCTGCTGAGGCCGAGCCTCCATCTTGGAAGTGTGCCATGGTCAGATTCCTGTCGACGGCATCCTTGCCGTTTGTCCGGCCATTCTTGTGCGTGCCAATGAAGGCAGGTGGCTCTGGCAACGCGCGCGGGGGCTCCGGTCTTGCCGGTCTCCGCTCCGGCGCACCCGCCTGATCACCTCGCACTGCGTTGGTGCGCGTCCATCATTGGCTGCGGCGGGCAAGGCGGTCGACCGCAGTATCATCAATTGACATAGGCAGGACGCGTGGACAGGATGAACAAGGTGACTTCCATTTGTAATGGAGAAGCGCCGTGGGATCGTGCCTCCGTTCAATTGTCGTGACATTCGCCCTTTGCTGGGTCAGCATCGCGTCGGCTGCAGACGTGCTGGCACGAGTGCCTGGCATCGAGGCAACCATAGATTCGCAGATCGACGCTTTCCTGAAGGATGACTTTGCACGCGCCTTTTCCTTTGCATCGCCAGGCATCCAGGGACTCTTCGGCAACCACCGGCGGTTCGGCCAAATGGTGCGCAACGGGTACCCGATGGTCTGGCGGCCGGCGGATGTGCGCTATCTCAAGCTGCGCGAAGTGAAGGGTGCGCTGTGGCAAAGGGTGTTGATCCGCGACCGGGCGGGAGGCGTTCACCTGCTCGACTACCAGATGGTCAGGGTTGACGGGAACTGGCGGATCAATGGAGTACACATCCTGCGGGAGCCGGATGTCGGGGCCTGACCCTAGGTAGGAGAAGTGTACGCAAGCGGCACTCGGGACCGCGCGCCCAAAAGGCTTATCTCGACTTTCTCTTCCGCCGGTGCACGTTTCCACCTCGCTGTCCGGCCTTTCCGGCCGACGAACGGCCTTGAGCCGCACGCGAATCCTCCACGGCCAGTTCCACCTGCGATTGTCGAGCGAGCGGGTCGTCTGCCACCGCGAGTTCGACGGTCTCAAGCCGGTTGATCTCGTCCCTGAGCCGTGCCGCTTCCTCGAATTCCAGGTCTTCGGCTGCCTTGCGCATCTTGTCGCGCAGCCCTTCCAGATGCGCCTGCAGGTTGGCTCCCACCAGCGGCTTGTCGACCTGGGCGGTTATGCGGGCCGTATCGGTATCGCCCTTGTAGAGCCCCTCCAGAATGTCTGCGACGTTCTTCCGGATCGTTTCGGGCGTTATGCCGTGTTCCTCGTTGTAGGCGAGCTGCTTGGCGCGCCGCCGTTCCGTTTCCTTCAGGGCTCGTTCCATGGACCCCGTGACGTGGTCGGCATACATGATGACGCGCCCGTCGGCGTTGCGCGCGGCCCGGCCAATGGTCTGGATGAGCGAGGTCTCGCTTCGCAGGAAGCCTTCCTTGTCGGCGTCGAGGATTGCCACGAGGCCGCATTCAGGAATGTCCAGGCCCTCGCGCAACAGGTTGATGCCAACGAGCACGTCGAAAGCGCCGAGCCGGAGGTCGCGCAGAATCTCGATCCGTTCGAGCGTGTCTATGTCCGAGTGCATGTAGCGCACCCTGATGCCCTGTTCGTGGAGATACTCAGTGAGATCCTCTGCCATGCGCTTGGTGAGGGTCGTCACCAAGGTGCGATACCCGTTGGCGGCCACCTTGCGCACCTCGTCCAGCAAGTCGTCGACCTGCATTTCGACCGGACGGATCTCCACTTCAGGGTCGAGCAGTCCGGTCGGGCGAATGACCTGCTCGACGAACACGCCGCCGGTCTGTTCGAGCTCCCAAGACTGGGGCGTTGCCGAGACGAAGACAGATTGAGGGCGCATGACGTCCCATTCCTCAAACTTCAGCGGCCGGTTGTCTGTGCAGGAGGGCAGGCGGAAGCCATGTTCGGCGAGCGTGAACTTGCGCCGATAGTCGCCACGGTACATGCCGCCGATCTGCGGCACACTCACATGGGACTCGTCGGCAAAGACGATGGCGTGGTCAGGAATGAACTCGAAGAGCGTAGGCGGCGGCTCCCCGGGTGCCCGCCCGGTCAGGTAGCGCGAGTAGTTCTCGATGCCGTTGCACGATCCCGTCGCTTCGATCATCTCGAGGTCAAAGTTCGTGCGTTGCTCAAGCCGCTGCGCTTCAAGAAGCCTGCCCTCGTCGACAAGCTGCGAGAGGCGAATCTTGAGCTCTTCCCGGATGCCCTTGACGGCCTGCTGGAGGGTCGGCCTTGGCGTCACGTAGTGCGAATTCGCGTAGACCCGGATCTGCTCGAACTTGTCGGTCCTTTCGCCGGTGAGCGGGTCAAACTCGGTGATGTCCTCAAGCTCTTCGCCAAAGAAGGACAGCCGCCATGCCCGGTCTTCGAGATGCGCGGGCCAGAGCTCGATTACGTCGCCACGGACGCGGAACGTGCCCCTGCGGAAGGCTTGATCGTTCCTGCGATATTGCTGGGTGACGAGATCCGCGATGACCTTGCGGGAGTCGCACTCGCGGCCTGCATGCAGGTCCTGGGTCATTGCGCCATAGGTCTCCACGCTGCCGATGCCGTAGATGCACGACACCGACGCGACGATGATGACGTCGTCGCGCTCGAGAAGCGCACGCGTGGCGGAGTGGCGCATCCGGTCAATCTGCTCGTTTATCTGGGCTTCCTTCTCGATGTAGGTGTCGGAACGCGGCACGTAGGCTTCGGGCTGGTAGTAGTCGTAGTAGCTCACGAAATACTCGACCGCGTTCGAGGGGAAGAAGCCCTTGAACTCGCCATAGAGCTGCGCCGCGAGCGTCTTGTTCGGTGCAAGGACGATCGCCGGACGCTGAGTCGCCTCGATGACCTTGGCCATCGTGTAGGTCTTGCCGGTGCCCGTGGCACCCAGAAGAACCTGGTTCTGCTCGCCTGCCGTGACCGCTTCAACGAGTTCGGCAATGGCGGTTGGCTGATCGCCGGCAGGTTCGAATTCCGACTCCATGACGAGCGGATGGCCGCCTTCGAGCTTCTCCCGGGTTCGGGGTTCGGACGCTGGCGGGCTGAGGGTCTGGATGTCGGTTGCGGACATGAATCTGGATTCTTCGGGACCGAGCCACATTCGGCCTTCGGCGGCTCGGTTGCAAGCGTGGAGTCGACGTGGCGGCAACGATTTGCGTCAGGGCATGCTTGCCGGAATTGCATCGAAGCATCTTGGTTCAATTGCGCTTCCGGAACGTTGCTTGCCTGGCAGAATTCGGCTCTCGCGATCCATGTTCGACCGCCGGTGTGGCAAGGGGGCTGCCGACAGGCGCCCGGTGTCTGCATGGCAGGTGGGTTCGGTTGCAGATCGCGCCAGCCTTGGCGCGATGGCGTGCGGCGCCGGGAAGCAC
>JAJEGW010000054.1 GCA_022819605.1 Silicimonas sp.
GTGGCTGATTGCGCTCTTTGGCATGGCGACCAAGTATGCAGAGGCTGTCTGCGCGGTGACCTACCGCGAAGTGGACGCAACCGGCAAGTATGTCGGCGGACCCATGTACTATCTGCGCAATGGCGTTGGCGAATTTGCCCCTGAACTCGGCAAGTGGCTTGGCATCGCCTTTGCGGTCTTCGGGGCAATAGCTGCGTTCGGCATCGGAAATGCGGTTCAGGTCAACTCCATGGCTGCCGCCCTCGGCGGCAGCTTCAATGTGCCGACATGGATTACGGGAATTGTTGTCGCCGCGCTGGCGGGATTTGTCATCATCGGCGGGATCAGCCGGATCGGCGAAGTGGCGGGCAAACTTGTTCCGGCGATGATCGTGCTCTATGTCGGCGCGGCGCTCCTGATCATCATCATCAACATCACTGAAGTTCCTTCAGCCATCGGGATGATCTTCACCCATGCATTCACGCCAGCGGCCGCAACCGGCGGATTTGCTGGCGCTGCCGTGGCGGCGGCAATCCGCTTCGGCGTCGCCCGGGGCGTGTTCTCCAACGAGTCAGGGCTGGGCTCGGCAGCCATTGCCCATGCAGCGGCACAGACGAACAGCCCCGTCAGGCAGGGTGTAATTGCGATGCTTGGAACCTTCATCGATACCATCATTGTCTGCACGATGACGGCGCTGGTCATCCTGACCTCGGGCGCATGGACCTTGACCGGCGCCGATGGCGGCGGGCTGACCGGTGCGGTTCTCACCTCGACCAGCTACGAGACGTCGATTGCCGGCGGCCAGTATATCGTAACGGTTGCGCTTGCGGTGTTTGCGTTCACGACGATTCTCGGCTGGTCATATTACGGGGAGCGTTGCTGGCAGTACCTGTTCAGCGAGAGGAGCCTTCTCGTCTACCGAGTGCTCTGGATCCTGGCGGCGCTTTCGTTTGCAAACGTCAAGGTTGATCTCGTGTGGAACCTGTCAGACACGTTGAACGGGCTGATGGCGGTTCCCAACCTGATCGGCCTGATCCTGCTGGCGCCAATGGTGTTCAAGGTGACGCGCCGTTACTTCGAGGACGAGGGAATGCCGTTGGCGAGTCCGTTAAAGAAGGCCTGACTGCAACGGGAGCGCGGGACATGACGGAGCCGGCGCGGTCTGCTCCCCGGAAACGGGAATGACGGCTGTCGGTCGGGCGGACGGGAGCCTCGCGGCGCCCCGTCCGCCAGGGAACACGGACGCGCAGCCGTTGCCGCAGCCCTTGGCGCAGCCGGGCCCCTGCATGACAGGATGGCGCAAGCGGCGCGGACTTCACGCGCCTCGTCTTCATCGGTACCGGTTCGTGGCGGAATTCCGTCTCTCGATCGTGAATCCGCAGAGACTGGCGCCGACCTCCGGGACGGCCTCGGCGATGATGCCGGGCAGCCCGCGAACGTGCCCGACGAACGATCCGGGACCGGAAGGTGTCGTTGCCTCGCTCAAGGCCCTGGCGCTGGCAGGGGCGCGCATGACCGAAGGCCTGCCGTCAGGTTGCTCGTGCCATCCTGTCTGACACCCAGGGCGCGTCCGTTCATCATGCGAGCGCCAAGTGGTATCGGTGATTCGTCACTGTCTCCCAACCCAATCAACGTGTTGCGAATGCAATGCCACATCGGCAACCGATCAGGCGGCAGCGACGATCTTTCCGGGCAAAGCAATGCCATGACGGTGCCAGTCGGATCGTGTCCGGCACTGTCTGGCGGACTGTCAAGGGGCCGCTGACCTTTGGAGCGGGCATGTCCGGCCTTGTCGCATTGCAGGTTCGCGTTCCTGCCCGAAACCTGCGTCGGTGACTTTCGCATGGGCGAGGCGGCCCATGTCTGCCCTGCGCCTCGCTGGACGCAGCGGGAAACCGCGTGGATCAGATTCCCGATGCCGTTCCCTGAAGATGCCGCGCCCTGCTCCCCGACCATGTCCATGGCCGCCACTTCGCTGCCGGCCAGGTTCCTGCCGCACCCCAGAAAGAGCGCTGGTGGCTGCACGTCATCGAGCCGGAAGGCCGGACGGATCAGCGTCCGCTGCGCAAGGCTGCAAAGTTCGGGCTTCGCTGTCCGCTGGCAACTGCTGCGAAGCAGCCTCGTTCTATCGCGCAATTTGAGCCCGATCCGAGACCAGAGATCTCGATCATGTGCATTGCCGCAAGCGGACCCGATGACAACCTCCTGATAGACTCAGGTGAGAACATCGACGTCATATTCCGCGATCTTCGAATCATTGCTGATCAGCGTCAGGGACTCGGCTGTAGCCTGGGCCACTAGCATTCGGTCGAACGGGTCCCGGTGATGCATCGGCAATGCAACGTAAACCTGCAGGTGTGGAATCCTGATTTGCAACTCTTCAAAGCCGGCCATGGTGACCGCATCGAAGAATTCTTCCGGCAGTTCCAGTTTTCCGATGGACGCCTTGATGGCGCATTCCCACAGGGATGCCGTGCTGACTTGGACGATGCTGCCGGTGTCGCCAATGGCGGCTCTTGCTCGATTCGACAGAGCGTCCGGTTCGCCAAGCGCCCAAAGCAGGGAGTGGGTGTCCAGCAGGTAGCCCATTGGCGTCAGCGAATTCCCAGATCGCGGGCGATGTCTTCAGGCCACTCGTCGAAATCGTCCGCCAGATGAATTTGACCTTTCAGAAGGCCGAGACGGCGGTTGGGACTCGCGGGTTCGAAGCGTGTGATGCGGACTGTGGTTCGCCCCATTCGGGTGATGATTATATCTTCGCCCAGGCTGGCACGTTCCACGACTTCGGAAAACTTTGCCTTGGCTTCACTGAGGCTTAGCACAGTTGACATACGGCTTTCCTTTTAGTCAGACTAGGTCAAACTATATCGAGATTGCTGAACTGAGGCAAGCCGAAAGCGAAGTGGTTCGAGGCGGGTCCGCAAGAGAGTCGGCTTCTGCATTGAGCTGGTCGTCGGCTATCGATGGATCACGATCAACGGCAGCTGCAAAATGCAGCGGTGCCGTATTTCCCGGCATCTACAGAATTGGTGCGGTTCAGGTTCACCTCTCCTGCATTCGGGAAGTGAGCCATCGGGAAGCCAACGCAGCCGGCAATTTGCCAACTCCTGAAATCGGCATCGTTGAAGGCTTGACGGTCGAGATGATGGGTGTTCGGGTCTGCACGATAGTTGTCGGTTGAACACGGGGGCAGAGTGGGGGCGAGCGTTTGGTGCGGATAGACGGACTGCAATACGCAAACTGGTCAGAAAAGATCTTCAGGCAGATGCGCGAAGGTGGGGTTGACGCCGTTCACGTGACCATTGCCTACCATGAGTCCTTTCGCGAGGCGGTGTTGAACCTCGAACGCTGGAACCAGTGGTTCGAAACCTATCCAAACTTGATCACGAAAGGGTTGACGGCGGATGATGTCAAACGCGCCAGGGAGACTGGCCGCACGGCAATCTTCTTCGGATTCCAAAATCCGAGTCCCATCGAGGACGACATCGGACTTGTCGAGATATTCCACGCACTTGGCGTGCGCTTCATGCAGTTGAGCTACAACAACCAGTCGCTCCTGGCGACAGGATGCTACGAGGAGGAAGACTGCGGCATCACGCGCATGGGCCGACAGGTCATCCGGGAAATGAACCGTGTCGGCCTGGTGGTGGACATGAGCCATTCCGCTGATCGCTCGACGATCGAGGCTGCAGAGATTTCGGAGCGACCGATCGCGGTCACGCACGCAAATCCTCACGAGTGGGCACCGGCGTTGCGCAACAAGAAGGCCGAAGTGATCCGTGCCGTCACCGAAGCCGGTGGCATGCTGGGGTTTTCACTTTACCCGCATCATCTCAAGGACAATTCCAAATGCACCATCGAGAGCTTCTGCGAGATGATTGCAGGCACCGCTGACGCATTTGGCACGGAACACTTCGGCATTGGCTCTGATCTCTGCCAGGATCAGCCGGACAGCGTGGTTGAATGGATGCGCACGGGGCGCTGGACGAAAGAGATCGACTATGGGGAGGGATCGGCAGCCGCGCCCGGATTCCCTCCTATGCCGGACTGGTTCCAGGACAATCGGGACTTCGCGAAAATCGAGAAGGGATTGCGGTCGGTCGGCTTGAACGAGTCCGAGATCAAGGCCATCATGGGCGGGAACTGGTACAGGTTCTTCGCCGAGAATTTCGGGCCGATGTGACCGTGAGCGGCCGACAGGCATCGCTTCGCGATCCGTCCCGAATCATGAGGCTGGCGCGCCTCGGCTCCTTGCACCAGAGCCGATTGAGCTTCATGCGGGTCCTGACGCGCCGCATGGCCCGCGAGAACTGGAAATTCTCGCGCACCGCGTTCGACATGGACGAAAAGGGCATCGGCCGCGCGATCTACAGGGTGGATTGCCCGCAGCGCACCTATTCCCTGGTGGCATTCGGCCATGACCTGCCGGACGAGATGCGATCGGACCGGGTCATTGCGGAAGCCTGGGACGCGACCTTCGCGCTTCTTGACGGTGTGCCGGACGAAACGGACGTCGAGCGCCTTGAAGCCAACGTGCCCCTTCAGGAGGCTGGTCGGTACAGCGAGCGCGAACTGGTCGTGTCGCGGGCCAACCGATCGTCGCGGCTATGGGAGCACGTGGCGGCAGCGCTTGCAGCGGGAATGCAGCCAGACGCCGAGCAACTGGATGCCGTCGGATACCTGATGCGAACCACTGCGGTATATGGTTCAGGCAAGTTCGGGGCCGTGGATTACGCGTGCGTCCGGGAGCGGCCCGAGTTTGCTGCGCCCTTCCAGGCGGAGATGCTGATTGTCTACCTTATCCGGGCCTTCGTGCTCGATCTTGTCGAACACGTGGCGCGTTGCCGAGGCGGCAAGCAGGCGGTGCCGCTGGACCGCGACACGGCGAGGAAGCTTGGCATCGGCAATGCGACGGGGCTGGGGATGGCACCCTTCATCGTCAATCACGCAGCACTCTTCAACAACTGGATTGCGGCACGCGAAGAGGCGATCCGGCGCGTTCGGTCGGTCCCGACGGCAACCGAGGCGGAACTGGCGCTGTTTCTTGACAGGCTGCAGCGCAGCGAGGTCATGGTTCGCGAATGGCGCTCCGGGCACCCGGTTCAGCGGTCAAAGGTGGAAAGGCTGCAACTGGACCTGCAGCTGATCAAGGCCCGGATCGAAGACTGTCTGATCGGCGACTGGCCGTGGGACCGTCTTGTGGAGTGGTCCGAAGCGGCCCTGAGCGAGGAAGGGCAGGAGTGCCTGGCCTCGCTGATTCTCGAACCGTACGGGACAATCGTGGACGAACTTTCCGAGGGGATGGCAGATCCGGATGACGGAGGCTTCCGCATCGACGGTTCGTTGTCGTTGGCGGAGACATGCAGGTTGCTTCGCGGGCACTATGGCTGGGCGCTGGAGATTGATTGGACGGCGCCCGAGGAAACGGCACGCGCATGGTACATCTCGGAAGAAAAGCTCGAGCCCCGTCTCGGCGAGCGCCACGAGGAAGACATCGCGGAATTCGAGCAGCCGCTTTCCCCGGGCCGGGATGCGGCACGTGCCTATGCCGATCTTGAACGCTGGTCTCCCGGCGAAGAGGTGGCTGCGTTCCTCTTGAAGCATCCCGAGCATCGTCATGTCATTCGCCGCGTGCAGGTGTGCCATACCGCTCCATATGCCGAGATACATGACAACACGATAAGCGCATCGATGCTGCCGATCGACATGTTGCGGGCCAAGCTGAGCTTCTTCGGCGCCACGCATTTCGATCCGAAGTCGGACCGCTGGGTGCGCATCCGGATGTACGCCGGCGCGCCATATCCCGGAGAACTCGATCCCGGAAATTGCGAAGACTGGATCTATCCGGAGGTGGTTGCGTGAGCCGGTCGCTGAACGAGGTCGAAACCATCGCATGGAAAGCGGCACGCGGCGCTGGATACCCTTGGGGCATTGCGGAGGAAGCCGCTTCGGCCATGCGATGGCTGGCGGGACGCGGCATTGATGGTTGCCCGCAACTGGCATCCCTGCTGGAACGGATCGACGGCTCGAATCTCGACGACTTGTCGCCGGACCCGGGAGAGATCTGGTCTGCGCCCGGCGGTACGCTCTGTCCGCTGTTGGCGGGCACGGCCCTGTCGGATCGTGCACGCCAGTTGCTGCGGTGCCCACTTGAGTTCGGCCGGATGGCGTCGCCGCTCCTGTTCTTGCCGTTCGCGGGCTGGGCGGCCGCAAGGATCGGCACCAGTTTGCGGGTGAGCTGGTCTGATGGTTCGTCGTTCACCGACGGGGCGGGGCTTGCGCTGCAAGATGACCCGGGTCGGGCACTCGACGGCATGCTGGTCGCGGTCAGTGGCGAAATGCCGGAACCCCGTTTCGGTGCGGGCCGTGCATTTCCCGATCCTCAAGCATGGGGTCGGCTTGGCGAGTTCGCTCGCAGGATCCATGCGCCGGCTTCCGAGACGTCCCGAAGATTCGGGGCTGATGCCGTGGACGGCATTGACGACGATTGAGGGCAAGGCGATCGAGGGCTGCGCTTCACTGACTTGCTGCCCGACATGTCCGGCAATCCGAGATGGTTTGCGCGTTGCCCGTGGCTCGCTTGACGCATCTGCTGGCCTGATTGATCGGTTTGGGGTTTTTGAAATTCAGAGTCGGCTTGCCGGGCGACTGCAGGAAACCCGCGCCTCTCGTTTGGGATGAACGATTGGCGCGGCGGCTGATGCTGCCGGAGAAGAACCCCGGCAGCGTTGGCAGCACAGCAGTCGGATCTGACGAGGGCTTTCTGTGGAGGAGGAGGAAGATGAACCCAACGAGCCACATTGCGATACGGATGATCGCTGCGCTGCGGTTGGGCGCGACCCCGCGCCGACCGCGCCCGTCCCGTCAGCGCTGCTGATCCAGGCTTCGCGCCAGCCGCATCAACTGCACCGCCTCGGCGCGATAGCCGAAGAGGTCGTCGCCCCGGTTGGCATTGGCAAGCGCAATCGCATCGTCCCAGGACCAATCGCCCAGGTAGTCCGAGCCCCGCAGGAGCTGCCCGAAGCCAGCGATCGCGGCGGCAAACCCGGCCTCGGGCGAGGGTGCCAGATCCGGGGTGATCGGCTGCTCGATCAGCTGGCTGGTCGCAGCCCCCGGCTCCTTGTATCGCAGCCGCAGATAGCCCAGTTCGTCCGAGGTGCTCGCGACCTCATCTGCCTGGTAACGAAGCGGGTCGGTCAGCCGTGCGGGCGAGCCAACGGGCGTGACCTCGTAGATCGCCGTGACGGAGTGGCCTGCGCCGATTTCGCCTGCATCTACAGTGTCGTTGTTGAAATCCTCGCGCCGCAGTGCGCGGGTCTCGTATCCGATCAGGCGGTATTCGAAGATCTGCGAAGGGTTGAACTCCACTTGAATCTTCACGTCATCGGCAATCGGAAAAAGCGCGCCTGACAGCTGGTCCACAAGCACCTTCCGCGCTTCGGCGAGAGTGTCGATATACGCCGCGGTACCGTTGCCGTTCTGCGCCAATGCCTGCATCGTGGCATCGTCCAGATTGCCCCGCCCGAAGCCCAGAACCGACAGGTAGGCACCCGACTCGGCCTGCCGCTCGATGAATTCCTTCAATTTCATGGGTTCGGAAAGGCCTACGTTGAAGTCGCCGTCGGTCGCGAGGATCACGCGCGTCACCTCGCCATCCTCGGTCATGCCACGTGCGGTGGCGTAGGCCTGCTGCAGCCCGGCCTGACCGGCGGTGAACCCGCCCGCATCCAGCCTGTCAAGCGCGGCGTGGATGGTGGTCCGTTCCCGCGCCGGGGTCGGATCCAGAACCTGCCCGGCACTGCCCGCATAAGCAACAATGGCCACCTCGTCTTCGGGTCGCAACTGCTCCAGCAGCAGGTGGAAGGACCGCTTCAGAAGCGGCAGCTTGCCGGGCTGGTCCATCGATCCGGACGTGTCGATCAGGAACACGAGGTTCAACGGCGGGCGGGCCTCGACCTCGGGCAGTGCGCCCTGGATCGCGATCTGCACCAGCTTCGTGCCTGCGTTCCACGGCGTTGGGCCGACAGACACAGTGGGCCGGAACGGCGCGGTCCCGTCCGGCGCGGGATGTGCGTAGGGGAAGTAGTTGATCATCTCTTCCACGCGCACGGCCTCTGCCGGCGGCAGGTAGCCGTTCATCAGTGACGACCGCACCACCGAATACGACGCGGTGTCCACGTCGATCGAGAAGGTCGAAACCGGGCTTTCCGCCGTCACCTTGACCGGATTGTCGTCGGCATTGGCGAATTCCTCGGTGCCGCCTTCTGCCGGCAGCCACGTTGATTCGATGTCCTGGTGCTCGACCAGGATGCCGTCGGTGGCGTTGGAGAAGCTCTCGCTGCCTACTGGTGCGGCATCGGGCGACTGCGCGCGAAAGTGCTCCTCAGCAGATCTGCGGACGGCGGAAGATCGCCGCTCGGCCGTCGCGCGAACCTCCGCAAGGTGATCAAGCACCGCTCCGGGCGCCACGGCCTCGCGGCTGGCTGACATTGTCGGTGGTTCCAGCCCGTCACCAATGGGCAGAAACGTCAGTGCACCCACGGCGACGATCGCGGTGGTCGCGACCAGCGCCGCGCGGTTGGAAAGAACATTCAGCATCTTCTTCAGCTCCCTGGCAAAGCCCGATTCCGGGCAGTCAGGGGTTTGACGCGGCGTGATCACCGATCCTTGGATCCGATCAAAGTTATTCCGCGCCAGCGCGAGATTGGCGGCCTTGTTCGCGTCGTTCGGCGCAGGTGTGGCAGTGCGCATGGCCGCCTTCAGTTTGTCGAGATCATTGTCGTTCATGTCCGATCCTCGGTCTCGCGCAGGGCGCGCATGATCTTCTTTGCTTCTGACACCCGCCAGCTGATCGTGCCTTCGGAGACACCCAGCACTTGCCCGGCGTCGGCATGGGTCAACTCGTCCAGTACCAGTGCGAGCGTGTCGCGAAGATCGTTCGGCAGGGCGCGCATCGCCTGCCTCAGCCACCTCACTTGGTCGGCCGCCTCAGCGTCGGCGGCACGACGATCCAGCTCCCGGTCGCCCCAGCCAGCAGCAGCCTTCGCATGTGCGGCTGCGCGGCGGCGTCGGTCATGGGCGGCATTCACCGCCACGCGGTAGAGCCAGGTGACGAACCGGGCGTCGCCCCGGAACCCGGCAAGCTTCGCGGGCAGGGCGGCGCAGATGTCCTGCGTCAGGTCCTCGGCGTCGGCCCTTCTGCCGGTGAGCCGAAAGCACAGTGCGAACAGCGCGTCATAACGCCGCTCCAGCAGCGCGGAGAACGCTGCGGCGTCGCCGCCCGCCGCCGCAAGGGCAAGCTCTTCGTCGCTTGTGGCCATGTACATTACGGTTGTTTGACGCACGCAGAAGGTCAATCCTTGGAAAGGGGTCAGACCGCAGCGTCCGTTGCCGCGGTTCCGTTCCGGATGGCCGCCTCATTCTCGCCCCTCGACGTGAACGAACTTCGGCTTCCGGCCGTTCAGTGTCGGGTTCGCCCTCCGACCGCCCCGGACCGTCATCCGACAATCCGTCAGCTGAGCTGCGATGCCGCCGCTTCGAAAGCCCGCTTCGTCACTTCCAGATCGTCGTCGTTGAGGGCAAGACATGAATAAATCTTGCCGGGCGGCTTGAACAGCCCGTGGGCTCGGAGCGCTTCGTTCCAGGACGCGGTGCGGGCATCGTCCGCTGACAAAGCGTCGCGATAGTTCCGGACGTTTCGGTCGGTGAAGATGACTTCGAACAGGGAGGGTTCTCCGACAAGCCGATACGGAATGCCCGTCGGGTCGAGCGCGTCGCGTGCCAGCCCCATGACCGTCTTGCCGATATCCTCCAGGCGCTCGTATTGGCCGGGGCGCCGCAGGATCTCGAGGGTCTTGAGGCCCGCGGCAGCGGCGATCGGGTTGCCGGAGAGCGTCCCGACCTGCATCAGCCAGCCGTCGGGTCCAGCAAGGCTCTTGTCGAAGTGCTTCATGATCTCGACCCGCCCGGCGATTGTGGCCAATGGAAACCCGCCGCCGATGATCTTGCCAAGCGTCGCGATGTCAGGCGTGACGCCGTAGGTTTCCTGCGCGCCTCCATAGGCGAGCCGGAACCCGGTGACGATTTCGTCGAAGATCAGGACGATGCCATGCCTGTCGGCTTCTTCCCTGAGAACCTGCAAGTATCCGGAATCCGGCGGAATGAAGCGTTGAAGCGGTTCGACGATGATCCCGGCCACCCGGTCGCCCCATTCCGCAAGAAGCGAGCGAATGTAGTCCGGGTCGTTGAATGGCGCGATCAGGACTTCGGTGGCGACTCCGGCCGGAATCCCGGCGCTGTCAGGCACGGCTCCCGGGAAATTCGCGGGTCTTTCGGGCGCGAGCGACATTTGCGCCTCGGCGCTCATGCCGTGATAGCCGCCTTCGAACTTCACGATCTTGTCGCGGCCCGTGAAGGCGCGGGCGAGCCGCATGGCGTACATGTCCGCCTCGCCGCCCGTGGAGACGTAGCGGAGATGCTCGGCGCAAGGCAGGGCCCTGCAGATCTCTTCGGCAAGCTCGATGCCGAGAGCATTGCTGGCAAAGAATGTCTGGCCCCTGGGCAGCTGTTCCGTCACGGCCTCCAGCACTTCCGGGTGGCTGTGGCCGAGGATCAACGGTCCTGAGCCGATCAGGTAATCGACGTATTCGTTGCCGTCTTCGTCCCAGACACGTGCGCCCCGACCCTCGCGGATGACGATGCCCGGATCGAAATTGCCGAACCCGCCTGCCGGCAGCACGGCCTTCGCACGCGCGACCCAATCGGTCTGCGATGTGATGGTGGTCAATGTCCTACTCCTGAATCAGGCCTGGGCCGTCAATGATGTCCCGGTCGGACCCGGCCCCAATTCCCGGACCTTCGGGCATCGCGGTGCACGTCCCCTTTTCCCGACTTGGCGCGTTCGGGTCAAGGCGCAGGCCGGCCTGGCCGGATCGCGGGTGCAGTCCCGAACGGGCGTTGTCAGTAGGGGCCGGGAACGATGGGGCTGCCGTCAGTGAACCGTTCGAAGCGGAACCGCGACAAGTCGAAGCCGGTTGGGCGGTCCAACACCAGGTCGGCGAGAACCCTGCCCACGCCCGGTCCGATCCCGAAGCCGTGTCCGCTCATGCCGGTGCCGATGAACAGGCCAGGGAGCGATGGCACTTCGCAGATGTAGGGCACGGCATCCGGAGTCACGTCGATCATCCCTGCCCACGCTTCTGCGATGCCGGCCTCTTCCAGCCAGGGCGCTCGTTCGCGGAGATGCTTCATCAGGCGTCGCCGGCCCTTCTTCGACGGCGGCGGATCGAGCACGCGCATCCGCTCGAACGGCGTGACCTCGTCTGCACGCCAGCGCGTCTTTGAACCCCATGCACCCGGATAACCCGCGGGAGGCTTCGGTTTGAGCCGCAGATTCGCGGCCGACTTCCGCACCAGCTTCGCGAACTTGGTCAGGTCCCGGAACGAGCGGGCACACACGTAATGCTCGACGAGGTTTCCGGTCGTCACGGTATGGCCGCCATCCGCACGGCGGCTCGTGGCGAATCCGGGCATGGAAACGTTCGGAAGCCCGCGGTCGGCCACGGGGTGGGTGCGGCCGACCGTGGAACGCACGATGAGTTGCGGCAGGTCAATTCCCGCGTTGCGCGCAAAGCAGGTGGACCAGGCACCGCCTGCCAGCACCACGCGGTCGGCCCGTAAGGGCCCGCGCTCGGTGTGCACGCCGGAGACACTGCCGGCCCTGGTTTCGAGGGTGCGCACGGCGCAGTCCTCCGTGATCGACACCCCGACCTGTCGTGCCGCGCGCGCCAGCGCCGGTACCGCGACAAGCGGCTCCGCCCGCCCGTCGCTCGGGGTCAGCATTCCGCCGACCCACTCTCCCTTGAATCCGGGACACGCATCCCGTGCTTCCGCCGACGAAAGCATGCGCGTGTCGAGCTGGTGCTCCCGGGCGAGATCATGCCATTCCTCGTACTTGGCGAGCGCGCCCTCGTCCTCAGCGAGATACGCCAGACCGCATCCTGCGAAGGCGAGGTCCTTCTCTCCGGTCTCTGCCGCGAGACTCCGCCAGATCCGGTTCGACTCCATCACGACTGGCAGCTCGTCCCGATCCCGGCCCTGCTGGCGGATCCAGCCCCAGTTGCGGCTCGACTGCTCGCCGGCAACACGCCCCTTCTCGATCAGCGCGACCTTTGCGCCTTGCCGCCCGAGAAACCAGGCGGTCGAGGTGCCGATGATCCCGGCGCCGATCACCACGACGTCAACGGCATCCGGAACTGGGTCGACATGGACGATCGGCGTGGCTTCGGTGATCATCGGCATGCGGGACTTCTCCGGGCGTGCCGACGGTGCGCGTGCTTGAACGAAGCATCGCGAACTGCGATCGGGTCTGGAAATTCAAGGTCGCGGATCGTGTGCCCAACGGACCGCCATCGGCGCCCCCGGCACGTTTCAATCACATTGGTGAGATCGGCGTGCCTAGGCCGGGACGACCGCGCGGAAAGCGGCACTCTCGCCAGGCAAGGCCGTTCGCGGCCTTGTCTTGGTACGGGGCATGCGTCACGAGCGTCGGTTGTCGACATGACGGCTTCCTGCCTGATCGGGTTTCCGCCGGGCGGCGTCGGCGCACGTTCTGTGATCGCGGGCTGATCGCCGCGCGCATGGACCGGGATGCAATGCGGGATCGAAATCGCCGATGCCGCCGGCGAGAAGCAGGGCTTGCGCACGCGCCTTCCAGTCGGACTGCAATGTGATCGTGGTCAATGTCCTACTCCAATGTCAGGTCCGGGTCTCCCAGGATGTCCGGGTCGGGCTCGACCCCGAGACCCGGACCCTCGGGCGGCGTGATGCAACCTCCTTCGCGGCTCGGTGCGTTCGGGTCAAGGCGCGGGCTGACGTAGCCCGAGAGATCGCAGGTGTTGAGGAGACGCGAGGGCGGCGTCGTGGCCGCCAGATGCAGGAGAGCGGCGGTGGAGATGTCCGATCCCCAGGTGTCCTCGATGCACATCTTTGCGCCTAAATTCAGGCAGAGGTCGCGGGCGGCGCGACAGGCCGAGATGCCGCCGAACTTGGAAAGCTTGAGCGCGACCGCGTCCATGCACGCCCGCGCGTGCCCTTCGAGGAGGGTCTCAGTGTCAAAGGCCGCCTCGTCAAGCTTCATCGGAAGGCCGGTCGCATCGCGAACCCTGGCGCAATCGGCGATGGTACGACACGGTTGCTCAAGCATGATGTCCAGGTCGCGTACCGCACGGCCGACGCGCGTGGCTTCGAGCGATGTGGCGCCCATGTTCCAGTCGCCGTAGACAAGCGGCCCGGGTCCGACGGCTTGCCGGACTTTGGTCAACCGCTCGACATCGGTCTGCCAGTCTCCCGAGGCGCCGAGCTTGACCTGGATTTGACCGATGCCTTGCGCCTTGGCTTCGCGAGCGATGCGCGCCATTTCGTCCGGCGCGATGCATGTGATGGAATGATAGAGCGGCATCGAATCCGCCTGGCGTCCGCCGAGAACGCGGTACAGTGGCAGGGCGGCGACCTTCGCCGTCAGATCCCAAAGCGCAACGTCGATCGCGGACTTCGCATAGACGTGTCCCTGCAACCAGGCATCGGCTCTCGACAAGACGGCGTCCGGCCCGATCGGGTCGCTGCCGAGCAGTACCGGCGCAAGTTCCGCGATCGCTGGCTGAACACCGCGCGCGTAGGCCGGAAGATAGCGGGGGATCGGGCAGACCTCTCCCCAGCCGGTGACGCCAGTGTCGGTGTCAAGCGCAAGGATCACGGTTTCGACCGTGTCGCAGTTCTTGTCGTCGGCCATGCGATAGGCCTCGTGGCTCTTCAACGGCAGGTGCCAGAGGCGAACGGCGGAGATTTTCATGCCCGCACTCCTGCAGCCGCGCGAGGATACCGATGCCGCGAGCCGGTGGCGGGACGATCTTCGATGTCCGCAAGGCAAGTTGCCTGCCCGAGGTTTGCAAGCACATGCACGTTCACGCCGACCCGTAGACCGCGACCGGCTCACCGAGGGCCGCCTCGTCGGGATGCACGCCGAGGCCCGGCGATTCGGGAAGATGAAGATGGCCGTCCCTGTTGCGCGGCCCCTGGCCCCGGGCAATGTCCTTGGACAGCATGTCCTGGCAAGCCCAGACCGCCAACCGATTGGCGTCCGGCACCGTGGCGGCGAGGTGGAGCGCCTCGGCGTCCGCCAGCACAGATCCGCCGGTTGCCATGATGAACATGTCAATGCCGTGGGCAAGCGCGACGTCGCGCATGCGCGCCGCCTTGGTCAATCCTCCAACCCGGTTGAGCTTGATGCCGAACACTTCCGCAAGACCGTCGCGTGCGATGCGGGTGGCGTCCTGAAGCGTCACGAGACCCTCGTCCACGCTCACGGGTGCAGAATGCAGCGGACGGATGGCGAAAATAATGTATTTTCCCCTTGAGCGGACAGCACCCGCCTGCCAGCGACATGAGGATGATAAAATATTGTTTATCAGCATGTTACCACCCAACATGTCGAAACTCCCCTCTTGCAACGTGGTCAGGGAATGCCATATGCTGCATCCGGGATGAGGTCGTCCGGTACCTATCTGATGACGGGAACGGATGGCCTGCAAATGGTCGAACGAATTCGGGGAGCGAGGCCAATGGGGCGAGAGGACGGCATCCGGATCACCAAGCGGACGGTCGACGCGCTGTCCGTGGACAAGGGCGACGCCGTTTTCTGGGACCGGGATCTGCGCGGTTTCGGCGTCCGCGTCCACGCCAGCGGCCGCAAGGCCTACGTGGTTCAGACGCGCGGTCCCGGCGGGCGGCTGAAACGGGTCACGGTCGGGCGGCACGGGAAGATGACCGCGGAGGCGGCGCGGCGCGCGGCGGCTGAGGTCATCGACCGGATCAGGCGCGGCGAGGAGCCGTTCCCGATGCCGCCTGCGCCGGAGCCGACCATGGCCGAACTGGCGGAACGCTACATGGAGATGCACGTCGCGAAGAACTGCAAGCCGGGGACTTTCGAGACGTTCCGCCGGACGGTGGATCTCCACATCCTGCCCGCGCTGGGCGGGATGAAGGTCTCGGCGGTGGAGCGGTCGCATGTCGCGGACCTGCATCTCTCCCTGCGGGACAGGCCCAGCCAGGCCAACAGGACGGTCGACGTCCTTGCGAAGATGTTCCGCCTGGCCGAGGCTTGGGGCATGACGCCGCGCCGGCGGAACCCGTGCCGGTCGGTGCGCCGTTACCGCACGGAGGGGCGCGAGCGGTTCCTGTCGCCGGAGGAGTACCGTCGGCTGGGACGGGTTCTCGCCAAGGCGGAGGCGGACGGCAGGTGCCTGCCGTCGGGGATCGCGGCGATCCGTCTTCTCGCGCTGACGGGGTGCCGCAGGAACGAGATCGTCACGCTGCGGTGGGACGACATCGACCGCACGGCGGGCGAGATCCGGATCCGGGACGGCAAGACGGGACCAAGGCGGGTGCCGCTGACCCCGGCCGTTGAGCGGGTGCTGTCGGGCATCGAGCGTGCCGGCGGCTCCCCATGGGTGATCGCCGGGCAGAAGTCCGGCGGACATTTCAAGGGCGTCGACCATGTCTGGCTGAGGCTCAGGCCTCTCGCCGGACTGGATGACGTGCGCATTCACGATCTTCGGCATTCGTACGCCTCCCGGGCGCTGGCGGTGGGCGAGAGCCTGCCGATGATCGGCCATCTCCTCGGTCATGGCAAGGTGAAGACGACCGCAAGATACGCTCACCTCGAGCGCGACACAGAGCGGGCGTCGGCGGCGAGGGTCGGCGGCAGCATCGGGGCGGACATCCTGAACGGACGTGACGGGGAGGCGGCCTGACATGGCGCGATTGCGGAACAGGACGATATCGCGGAAGACGGTTGCGTCGCTGGAGACCGACCGGGACACGACATTCTGGGACCGGGACCTGCCCGGGTTCGGCGTTCGGGTGCATCCGTCGGGCCGGAAGGTCTACGTCGTCCAGAGCCGGGCGCGGGGCGCGGCGGCGACGCGGGTCACGCTTGGCGTTCACGGGGTTCTCACGCCCGAGGAGGCGCGCCGCCGGGCGGCGCTGGTGATCGCGCGGATCAAGGCGGGCGAGGATCCGGTTCCCGAGCCGCCAGCGGTTCGGCTGGCGGGGGGACCCACGGTCGCCGATCTCGCCGAGCTCTACGTGGCGGAGCATGTCGAGGTGCGCTGCAAGCCCTCGACCATCGAGACCTTCAGGTCGGTCGTTCGCAAGCACATCATCCCGGCGCTCGGCGACCGCCCCGCTCTTGCGGTCTCGCTGCGGGAGGTGACGGATCTCCATCACCGGCTGAGCGATCGTCCGGCGGCGGCGAACAGGACGGTGGAATTCCTGTCGCGCATCTACGGCGCGGCGGAGGACCGTGGCCGGATCCCGGAGGGCAGCAATCCGTGCCGCCTTGTGGTCCGGCACCGTCAGCGCCGACGGGAACGGTTCCTGACCGACGCGGAGTTCCGCCGCCTCGGGACGGTCCTGGACGAGGCGGAGGGCTGCGAGGGCGTCTCCGCGAACGCGGTGGCCGCGATGCGGCTTCTGCTTCTGACGGGCTGCCGCAAGGGGGAGATCCTGAACCTCCGCTGGGACGAGGTGGACATGGATGTCGGCGAGCTGCGCTTGAGCGACAGCAAGACCGGTCCCCGGACCATCGTCCTGTCGCCGGAGGCGGTTGCGGTGCTGTCGCGCATCCCGCGTGTCAAGGGCAACCCCCATGTCATTCCGGGGAGGGTCTCGGGCAGGCCGCTGCGCAACCTGAACGGCCCGTGGGCCATCGTGTGCGCCCGCGCGGGCCTTGAGGACATGCGCATTCACGACATGCGTCACTCGTACGCCTCCCGGGCGCTTGCGCTGGGGGAGAGCCTTCCGATGATCGGCCGCCTGCTTGGCCACTCGGAACTGGAAACGACCGCGAGATACGCCCACCTGGCGCAGGATTCGGTCCGGGACGCGGCGGTTCGGGTGTCGGACAGCATCGCCGCCGATTTCCTCGTCGACTGTCAGGCCGCCGAACCGGGTGCCGCGGACTGACCGGGCCTCGGCGGGCCTGACGGCCGTTCGGGCGGTTGCTTCCGCCCTCCGGCGGCATGTATCGTTCGGTCGAAAGGTGATCGGCACGCTGGACGAGGTCTTCCGGCCTGCAGGCGTCACTGTCAGGAGACGCTTGGGAGAGGGGTTCGGATGGCGTCACGACCAAGGCGTTCGATGCCGGCCGGCGCGTCACGCAAGCTGCCGTCAGACCGGTTCCGGTCTTCGGCCTCGATCCCGCAGGCGGCCCGGAAGCCCGAAGGCAAGGCTCCGCCCAAGCATTCTCCGGCCGGAACCGGAACGCCGGTCGCAGCCTCTCGCGCAGGACCGGAGATGCGATGCGAGGGTCGGCGCCTGGGCCATTTTCGCGGCGGCAGGCGCCGGATCACGTGCGGCTGCGGGCATTCGTGCGACGTTCCGGTCTCGGCCCTCGTCGCCCGGCACGGGGAGGATGCCCGCGTTCGGGATGCCGCCGCCTCGATGACGTGCGGCGCCTGCGGCGCGCGGCGCATCCGGGAGGTGCGCTGGATCGGCTGAACGGGGCTGGATCGGATGGACGGGAATCGAAGCCCCGTCTCGAGCCTGGATGGCCCGTCCCCTGCCACTGAGCTGCACCCGCACGGCGGTCGCGCAGCTGGCGATGCGGTGCAGGTCAAGCCGGATTTCCGAGGCCGGCGGGCGGCCAAACGAGATGTCAGATGTCATGTGCCGATTGACACGATTTGGCGGATCGCCGAATACGTGCCGGACTGCGGACAGGAGCAAGGCGCGGCATCGGGACAGGCCACGACGGCGGCCATGCAAGCACGGGACGGGCAAATGGGTGCAACCAGGTCACATGGACGGATCACCCTCGCGATCGTGCGAGTCAACGCAAGGACACCTGCCGATGGAGGATGACGTGACGCCGCTGGTCGGCTTCATGGTTGACCCGAATGCCGCGCAGATCGTCTTCGTCGCGTTGACGAAGCTCGTGTCCGCGCTGGACTGCGGGTGTCCGGACTGCCGTCGGGACCTGCCGGACATGGATGCCGGAACCCGCGACGAGGTCCGCGAGCGCGCGATGGAGATGATCGAGGCGCTCGACGAGCAGCTGGACGCGATCGAGCTCGACTCGGCATTGCCGCCGGACGCGCCGATGCACTGAGACGCAGCACCCGGTCGTTGCCTGGAGTCTGGCATGCAAGCGCGTCCGGGCGGGAGCCGAACGGTTTCGACGGGCCGGGAGACGGACATTCCCGCACCGTCCGCAGCCGGTCGCGCACAAGGGGGGCGACGTGGCCGGAACGGGGCTCGTTCCCAGGGGAATCCGGGCATGTCGCGCCTGCGAGAACTGGCCGAAAATCGCTCCTTTGGGCGCGACATGGCTCAGGCCGCCTTCTCCTGGCGCGATCCGGAACCCGATGGGCATGCGAGTCGACATTCGGACATGCTGCGCCGGAGACGAATCGGTCCTGCGGAGAGCCTTGAACGGGGACAGGCATCTGAAGGCGAAGCTTGCCAGGCTGGAGGCTCTGTTTCGGCGAGCGGGCAGTGCGGGCGAGAGATCGGTCGTCGGTGCGTGGAAGATCCCTCGATCGGGAAGCCACGGACTGGCTTCACGAAAGCGGTCTCGTCCCCGATCCGGCGACCAGGGCGAAATCCGTTCACCTGGCCGGCGATGGCCTTGCCCGGGCCGAAGCGGCCTGCCGACGGCTGATCAGGGACGGCGCCCGAACGAACGGGGTTTCCGGCCGGTCTTCCGGATGATCCCGGTGCACCGGGACGTCATGCCTGCAAGGAGTGGTGGAGCCATGGCCATGTCCTGACGCCGTGCATGTCGATGCGCTCGACCACGATCGTGTCCGACAGGCTGCCGTCAATGGATTCCGTGAGGAAGCGGAGGCGGTCGGCAACGGTGCTGCGGACCTCGGCGTCGCGCTTCCACAGCAGCGCCTCCCGGCACTCGAAGATGGCCGCGCGTTCCTCCATGACCTTCGGATGGGTGTGGAGCCAGCGCACGAACGCGACCGCATCGGGCGTCTCTTTCCACAGGTCGCCGAACAGCTTGACGTAGCTCTTCGCGCAGTCCGGCTCGGCGAAATTCGAGCCGTGCCACATCGGGACCGGAAGCGGGTCCGGCGTTCCGCAGATCATCTCCGCGATGTAGCGGTTCTCGACGAAACCGTGCCGCAGGCACGTCGCTGCCGCGACGTGCTCTCCCTCGACCAGCCGCAGGAGACCCAGCTCATACTGCAACGACGGCTCCTCGTGCCGGAACTCCACCAGGAGCGCGCGCGCCTCGTCCAGCCTGCCGGCACGCAGGAGGGCGGAGCCGAGCAGGCAGCGGATGCCCTGGTTGTCCCTTGGGTTCCAGACGAGCATCGCGTTCATCTGGTCGACGGCCTCGTTCCACGCGCCGAGATGCAGGTGGCAAAGCACGAGGCCGTGCGCGGCACGGAAGAACGGCCTGTTGTCCAAGCAATTCCACTCGATGAGGTCGGCGTAGCCCGGGGGGATGGCCGCTTCGCAGATCGAGAATCCGGCCAGGTACGCGTCGTGCGCGCGTTTGGGCTTGCCCCCTTCCAGCAGGACGTTGCCGATGTGCGCATGGGCGTCGACGAACCACGGATGCCGTTCGGCGAGGCCCTGCAGCGCGTCGATGCAGCGTTTCTCGCCGATCTGGCCGGACCGGTGTCGGTCGAGAAGCCGCTGGAACTCCTCCAGGCACTTGTCGTGTTCCGGCGGGTAGCAAAACCGGGCGGTGTCTTCGAAGAATTCGAGATGCAGGCTCATGGTCCCTCCCGGTGGCGCAATCGGCGGTTTCAGAGACGTTTCCCGGAATTCGCGGCCTTCGGCAAGGGCGAACGGGCGAGGATGCCGGACTCCGCCGAACCGCCGCGCCTGCGTTCGCGCCGCCCGCTCAGCGGGTGCCGACGCGATCTCGCCCCGCCGTCGATCGCAACTCGCGGTTCGTCCGCGATTCACGCGCCTTCGCCACCTGAATCGAACGCGTCGACATGGTGCCTTTCGTCTTCATGGTCGCGTTTTGTCGGCCTGCCGGGAGCCTGTCCCGGCGTCCCGAGAGGGGCGGATCCGCGTCACCGCCGGTTTCCGCGGTTGCCGGCCGTGGCCTTCGGCATCTGCGCCCCGAAGTGAATTCGGGGCTGCAAAGCCCGGGGCCAATCCTGTAGGAGATGTGCCGGGAAGGCGCGGCGTTCAAGACAGGATCGTGCCGGACGAGGAAATGGCGAAGGAAGGGATCATGGCAACCGATACGGGAACGAGGAGCCTGGCGGTGCTGATCGACGCCGACAACACCAGCGCCAGGCACGCGCAGGCGATATTCGACGAGATCGTCAAGCTGGGCGAGGCCAACGTGCGACGCATCTACGGCGACTTCTCGGGAGGCCGCCTTTCGGGCTGGGACAAGGCGATCCAGTCGCTTGCGATCCTGCAGCACCAGCAGCGCAGCAACTCGCGGGGCAAGAACACCTCCGACATCGCGCTGGTCATCGACGCGATGGACTTGATGTTCAAGCGACCGCTGCACGGGGTGGTGCCGGTCAGTTCGGACAGCGACTTCACGCGCCTCGCGCAGCGGCTGCGCGAGGAAGGCCTGGAGGTGTACGGCTTCGGCGAGCGCAAGGCGGTCGAGGCCTTCCGCAACGCCTGCAGCCGGTTCATCTACGTGGAGAACCTCCTGGAGGCCGAACCGGAAAAGGGCGGCAAGGCGCCGACCAGGATGGCGGCACAGAGGAAGGATGCGCCGCGCAAGGCGCGAAAGATCATCGCGGACGCCATCGGTGAGCCGGACGCCGACGGGTGGGAGAGCCTGGGCAGCGTCGGGCAGCGGATCCAGGGCGCGCATCCGGACTTCGACCCGCGCAGCTACGGATGCGCTAACCTGAGCACCCTGGTCGAGAGGTCCGGCGGGTTCGACATCCGGAAAGACTCCGACAACGTCCATGTTCGTCGCAAGGCCGCGGCGCGAAAGGGATCTGGCACAGCCCAGGTCCCGACGGCTTGATGCCTGCGGGAACCACCCACGCGGACCGGGCGTTGCCCGCCTCTTCGGGATTGCGGCGTTCGGCGCGACCGGCAGGGCGGCGGACGCGCCGAACGTCAGGCGGAATGCGATGCGAACGAGAGCGTGGGCGAGGTCCGTGACGAACCGGGCAGGTCCGGTCGCTTGGGCCGGTTGTCCGCGACCCGGGGCAAGGGCGGCATGGATCCCGGGTCGTGATGACCAGGGCGCAGGTGCCGGCAAGGCTGGACGGCAGGAAGAGGGAAACAGCTGATGACATCTGGAAGAGGCGAAACGGGGACTGGCGAAGCCGACGGGAGCGCAGGTCGCGTTCGGTTCGCTTCCGCGACACTGAGTGGAAGCGGATCGAGGCCTTCGCGAAAGCGCGCGGCCTAACCGGTTCGGAATTCGTGCGCTGCGCAGCGCTCGCGGCGGCAGCGGACCGGGGCGAGGCGACGGCTCGCCTTGCGCCGCTGATCGAGACGACGTTTCGGGCAACGCACATCCTGGCGACGAAGATGCGCGACGACATGCTCGAAGCGGGCCGAAGGGCGGAAATCAAGGAGCTTGTCCAGGCCGCCCGGGCGTTGCAGGACGAGCTGCTCCAAAACGGTCCGGTTGACGGTCCGTGACATCCTGCAGGGCCGCATCCGTGCGAGCATGTCCATATCTCGGCTGCAGTCCGTGCAAGGGACTCATTGTTGATCGCGCCAGGGCGATGCTGGCAGGACGCCCTGGCCAGCGCGTTCCGGGCGCACGTCTCGATCCACCAACGGGTACGAGACGCCGGTCGCTGTCGAGAGGAGAGACGGTTGCCTCGCGGACCACAGGGGCATGCGGATTCCGGATGCCCGGCGCGTCACTGCCCGGTGCGATCGTGCGGCTCGCGCGGCGGG
>JAJEGW010000093.1 GCA_022819605.1 Silicimonas sp.
GCCGCGTGGCTCTTGCGCCACGGCGGAAAGTGGCCAAACAGCTTCACGACAACATCGCCGCAAAGAAACGTGGGGTATGTTGCATTATGTCCAGCCATCACTCCCCGTTCCATCCCCGACAGGTCGTGTCGTTTCAGGATCTGGGAAATGTAAGGCCGCCAGAAACCGACATCAGCAATTCGCGACCGGTATTCCTTGGCGGATCCAAATGCGGGAGGTTCTGTCGCGGTCATGTATCGAAGGCTGCCAATGGAGAATCCATGGATGGTTCAATCTCGAAATTTGGCCGGGACTGCAACGAGGAGAGCACCGCAACGTCCGGGGCAGCTGTCACTCCAGACCCCGCCACCGTCAAATCCGAATTTCAACTGCCCCGCACTTTGCGGCGCCTTCCCACGATTGAAGAGCGAGACCCGAAGGCTCATCGCTGCCATGAGCATCATCAGCCCTTCATTGCGCAGGGCGTCGGAATTGACCGAAAGCACGAAGATCAAGAGAGCGGGGAAGACGGTGATCCGCAAATAGACCAGGCCCATCTCGGCCAGGTCCTCTGACCCGCCCGCGGCAAGCAGGGCGACGGGCCGCCCGTAGAGGAGGAAGAGCGCGATCAGGATCAGGCCGACAAAGACAGCGAGGCCGTGGGCCGCAGAAAACGTGGCGCGCGCCTCGTGGCCGCGCCAGGCGCCGAGCTGCCGGGCGAGGATGCTCGACATGCCCGACGACACCAGCGTCGCGAGCGCCACGATCAGCATGTAGAGCGGGAACATGAGCGTGACGGCGGCCAGCGCCTGCGGTCCCGCGAAGTGCCCAAGGAAGAGCGCATCGACCACGGCGAGAGTGCCGTTCATGCCCATTACGAAGATCATGGGGAGTGCTGTGCGCACGTAGATCGGGCCAAGCGGCCCGTCGAGAAACGAATTTGATTGGGACGACATGACCCCGTGCTCCTTCCGGCTCAGGTCGCGCAAGGACTGGACGGGGCCCGCATTTCCATCCGCGCGACAGATGCCGAGGATGACGAAGATCGTGTCTGCTTCAGAACTTCACCGTGACAGATGTCGGCGGGCGGCAGGCGTCTGATGCCTGGGGCGCACCTGGACGGCCTGCCGCGCCCTGTCAAGCGGCCCGGTTTTGGCGTCCGACCCGCTCCGCAAGACCGCGCGCCAGCAGGTTGAAAACGATACGGATGCGGCGGCTGGTGTGCAGTTCGCGGTGAGTGACAAGCCAGACGGGGAACTCGAGAGGCGGAAATCCGGGCAGCACCTTCTCGACGCCAGGCTCGGCATCGCCGAGGGCTTCGGGCTGCATCGAGACACCGTAGCCGGCCTTGACCAATTCCCACGCCACGATGCCGTTGGCGCTCGACATGACGAAGCTCTCGGGGCGGACGGGCACACCCATGTCGTGCAGCGGGGTCATCAGGCGTTCGGGGTCAGCGTTGCCGACAAAGTCATGGTCGGCAATCTCGCGCGGCGTGCGCGGACGGCCCGTCCGGTCAAGGTAGTCCGACGCGGCATAGAGGTTGGCGCGGAAGTCACCGAGATGCCGTGCGATCAGGTCGGGCTGATCCGGTCGGACATGGCGGATGGCGATGTCGGCGTCACGCTGGGTCAGGTTTTCCATGTCGCTCGATGCGAGGATGCGGACCCGGATGCCCGGCGCGGCCTCCCGCAAAGGCCTCAACACGGCTGGAAGGATCGCGGCGGACAGGAGGTCGGTCCCCGTGACAGTGACCTCGCCGGTCACATCCTGCGACTTTCCATCGGCGACCATCGAGATCAGCGTCGCGGCCTCTCCCATCGCGCGGACATGGTCGAGCAGGTCGCGACCCGCTTCGGTGAGGGTGAGCCCCCGGACGCTGCGTTCCACGAGGGTCACCCCCAAGGCCGCCTCCAGCGCCCCGATCTGCCGCCCGATGGTCGGTTGCGTCGTCTTCAGCACACGCGCCGCCCCGCTGAACGAGCCCTCTTCAGCGGTCGCGAGAAAGGCGCGCACCTGGTTCCAGTCAAAGGAAATGGCCTGCCAGTTCATATATCGGCGTATAGCAGATGGACGAAAATCGGCAATCGACCAACCGCACACGCATGGCGATACTGCTCGTGGCAACGGGAGGCGGCCCACTGACATCTTCGGCACGTCTTCCCGGGCACCCACCAACACAAGCTTCGACGGATTGACCGATGACCACTCAACTCTTCTGGGACCGCATTGCGCCCAAGTATGCGCGCAAACCCGTGGACGATCCCGACGCCTACGAAGAGAAGCTCGCGCTTGCCGCGTCGCTTCTGAAGCCCGCGAACCGCGTGCTCGAGATCGGCTGCGGGACCGGAACAACCGCCCTGCGCCTCGCCCCTTACGTGAGGCACTACACCGCGACCGACGGCTCGCGCGCCATGATCGGGATCGCCGATGCCAAGCTCGACCAAGGGGCACCGGCGAACGTCACGTTCCATCATGCCGACGCCGGCGAGCTGATCGCCGGGGCGCCGTTCGACGCGGTCTGCGCCTTCAGCCTGCTGCACCTTGTCGAGGACATTCCCGGAGTCCTGGCGGCCGTGCACGCGCAGCTGGAGCCGGGCGGTCTCTTCCTGTCCAAGACAGTGTGCACGAAGGCCGCCGCTTGGCCGGTCCGCGCGCTGATCCCTACGCTGACCACGCTCCGCATCGCGCCGCGCGTGACGCCGCTGAGCGAGGGGGACCTTGTCCGATTCCTCGAGGACGCAGGTTTCAGGGTCGAGCGCGCGATGCAGCTCGGCAAGAAACGCATGAGCCCAATTGTAATCGCGCACAAGACCGGCTGAAGCAGTCCGAATTACCCTGCAGAAAGACCGAAGCATGCATGACGTCAGCCGTCTCGAATGGGCCTTGCTGGCCCTGATCTTCCTTTACTCCTTCATCCCGGCTGTGTTCGGCCTGCTCCGGATCCCTGAGCTTCTCGGCGGCCCCCTGATCATACCGTCAAACCCGCGCGCGGTGATCGATCCCGTGCCGATTGCCCTGCATATCCTCGGCAGTTCGGTCTTCTGCCTCGCAGGCGCCCTGCAGTTTCTGCCGAGCCTGCGGCGCCATCGCCCCGTCCTGCACCGGATCCTCGGGCGGGTCGTGGCGGCAGCGGGATGCGTCAGCGCGCTCACCGGGCTTTGGATGACCATGGCCTATGCGTTTCCGGACGCCCTGCAGGGGCCGCTGCTTTACGGGGCGCGGGTCACGCTCAGCCTCGCGATGGTCGCTTTCATCGCATGGGCCATCGTCGCGATCCGATTACGAATGCTGGCTGCGCACCGCGCCGCGATGCTGCGCGCCTATGCGATCGGTCAGGGGGCCTCGACCCAGACTGCGCTCCTCCTGATTGCCATGATCCTTTTCCAAACCGAGCCGCTGGGCCTCGCCCGCGACATCCTGATGGTCGGGGCTTGGGCCATCAACTTCGCCGTCGCGGAACGCCTCATCCGGCGCATCTTCAAAAAGCGCACATTCACTGCGGCAATCTCGAGTGGGCGGTAGCTCCAAGCCCAAGGCCAGCAAACTCCAAGCAAAGAAGACTCCAAAATTCGAAAGCTCGACCCACACACGCTCTTGTCCGCGCTCTGGCTGTTCATTTTGCTGAACAACATCTGCCGCAGATCCACCGAACATCGCAAACGGAACTGCACACCTCGAGCGACGGCCAGAAATTCGAGGTCCGGCAACCTTCCCTCAACGCAAGCCATTCCTTCAAGTATTTCGGCCAGGGGCAGGGTGTCAGTGCCTATACCTTCATCGATGAGCGCAGTCTCCTGTGGTATTCGCTGGTATTCAGCGCCGCTGAGCGGGAAAGTGCCTATGTCATTGACGGCCTGATGCACAATGACGTCGTGCAGAGCGACATCCACTCCACCGATGAACATGGTTTCAGCGAGGCCATCTTTGGCGTTACGCATCTGCTGGGACTGTCCTACGCGCCGCGGTTCAGGAACCTGAAGAAGCAGATCCTCTACCATTTCCGGGGTCACGACATGGCCGGATGGACGATCTCGCCGACAAAATACGTCAACGAACGTGTTGTTCGCGCATCCTGGGATGATCTGTTGCGCCTCGTCGCCACGATCAAGCTCAAGGAAGCCACGGCTTCTGAAATATTCCGGCGACTGAATTCGTATTCCCGCCAGCACAGCCTCTACAAGGCCATGAAGGCCTTCGGCCAGATCATCAAGTCCCTGTTCATCCTGCGTTATGTCGATGAGGTCGAACTGCGACAGGCGATCGAGAGGCAGCTCAACAAGGCGGAGCTCGCGAACAGTTTCACCCGGGCCATCGCCGTCGGAAACCCGCGCGGTCTCGAATATGCCGACAAGATCGAACAGGAGATTGCCGAAAGCTGCAACCGGCTTATCAAGAACAGCATCATCTGCTGGAATTATCTCTACATGACCCGTCGGCTTGAGGCCGCCGGATCTCCAGAAGAACGGGACAGGCTTCTCAGCATGATCGCAGTTCATTCA
>JAJEGW010000026.1 GCA_022819605.1 Silicimonas sp.
ATGGGGCGTATACGGAGTTCCCGAGACATTCGTCGTCGATGGCAAGGGCAAGGTCGTCTCACGATTCGCCGGTCCCGTGACGGATCAGATTCTGGAACGCAGGATCCGCCCTGCGATCGAGACCGCACTGACACGCTGAACGTGCAGCACACGCAAGTCCCGGGAGGCGAGTTTCGGCACAGCCGCGATCGACCGGCCGCGCTGATCAACCTATCGGCAGGAGAGCCAAAGACGCGAAATCGTCACGCCGCCTTGGCAAGGTCGCGAAGCACATAGTGCAGGACGCCGCCATGCTCGACGTATTCCCTCTCGATTCCCGTATCGATCCGGCACTTGAGCGTGATTTCCTTCGAACTGCCGTCCGCGAATTCTATCCGGCACGGCACTTCGGAAAGCGGCTGCAGATCGCCTTCCAGTCCCGTGATCGTGACCGTCTCATCACCGCTCAACCCAAGCGACTGGCGCGTGTCTCCATCGGTGAACTCGAACGGAATGACACCCATTCCGACGAGATTGGAGCGGTGGATGCGCTCGTAGCTTTCCGCGATGACGGCCTTCACGCCCAGGAGCGCGGTGCCCTTTGCGGCCCAATCTCTCGAGGAGCCGGCACCGTACTGGGCACCCGCAATCACGACCAGGGGCGTGCCCTGCTCCTGGTATGCCATCGCCGCATCGTAGATCGACATCTGAGTGCCGTCAGGACCCTTCGTGTAACCGCCTTCGACGCCATCCAGCAATTCGTTCCTGATGCGAATATTGGCAAACGTGCCCCGCATCATGATCTCGTGGTTCCCGCGTCTCGACCCGTATGAATTGAACTCGCGCGGAGCCACCTGCCGATCGGTAAGGTACATGCCCGCCGGAGTCGTGTCCCTGAACGAGCCCGCTGGCGAAATGTGGTCAGTTGTCACCATGTCGCCGAGCAGTGCCAGAACGCGCGCGCCCTCGACGTTGGAGATGGTTCCAGGCTCCGGCGACATGTCCCGGAAATACGGAGGATTCTGCACATATGTCGATGTTGCGGGCCAATCATAGGTGAGGCTGTCGGTCGTCTCCACGCCACGCCACTTCTCGTCGCCCATGAAGACATCTGCATATCTTGACTGGAATGCGTCCCGCGTCACGGTCTTCTGCACAAGCTCCGCGATCTCCCCTTGCGTCGGCCAAACATCCTTGAGGAACACGTCCTTGCCGTCCCCGTCCTGCCCGATGGGTTCGCTGGTAAGATCGATGTCAAGCGTTCCCGCCAGTGCATAGGCCACGACCAGAGGCGGTGAGGCCAGGTAGTTTGCGCGAACGTCCGGGCTGATCCGGCCTTCGAAGTTCCGGTTTCCGGAAAGAACGGCTGTGGCCACGAGGTCGCCGTCCGAGATCGCCTTGGAGATTTCAGGCTGAAGCGGCCCGGAATTCCCGATGCAGGTTGTGCAGCCGTACCCGACGAGGTTGAACCCCACGGCGTCCAGGTCTTCCTGCAGTCCAGCCGCGTCAAGATAGGCGCTCACGACCTGGCTGCCAGGCGCAAGCGAGGTCTTGACCCATGGCTTGCGGTTCAGCCCCAGCGCCCGCGCCTTGCGGGCGACCAGGCCCGCGCCGATCATGACGTAAGGATTCGACGTATTGGTGCAGGACGTGATCGAGGCGATCACGACCTTGCCAGATTCCATCGTGTAGTCTTCGCCTTCCACAGCGACCTTCTTGCCGGCGGGACGCTTGAACGTCTCCTTCATTTCGCGTGCAAACGCGGCCTTTGCGTCGGTGAGCGCCACGAAGTCCTGCGGTCGTCTCGGACCGGAAATGGCCGGAACGATCGTGCTCATGTCGAGGCTCAGCTCGTCCGAATAGACGGTCGCGTTGTCTGTCCGACGCCACATGCCGTTCTCCTTGGCATAGGCCTCGACCAGCGCAATTCGCTCTTCCGAGCGACCGGTCTGGCGAAGGTAACGCAGCGTTTCGCCGTCGACCGGGAAGAATCCGCAGGTCGCGCCGTATTCGGGCGCCATGTTTGCAATCGTGGCCCTGTCGGCGAGCGGCAGCCGGTCCAGCCCCTCGCCGAAGAACTCGACGAACTTGCCCACGACGCCCTTCTCGCGGAGCATTTCGACAACCTTCAGGACGAGGTCCGTGCCGGTCGTGCCTTCTACCATGGATCCGGTCAGTTCGAATCCAACGACTTCCGGGATCAGCATGGAGACCGGCTGTCCCAGCATCGCGGCCTCCGCCTCGATGCCGCCGACGCCCCAGCCCAAAACCGCCAGCCCATTTACCATGGTCGTGTGGCTGTCCGTTCCGACGAGCGTATCGGGAAACGCCACTTCGGCCCCGTTTTGATCCTTGTCCGTCCAGATCGCCTGGGCGAGGTATTCGAGGTTCACCTGGTGGCAGATTCCGGTACCTGGCGGAACGACCCGGAAGTTGTCGAATGCGCTCTGTCCCCACTTGAGAAACGTGTAGCGCTCCATGTTCCGCTCGTACTCGCGATCAACGTTCAGCTGAAATGCGCGCGGGTTGCCGAATTCGTCGATCATGACCGAGTGGTCGATGACAAGGTCGACCGGGTTCAACGGGTTTATCTTCTCGGCCTTGCCCCCGAGCGCCACGATCCCGTCCCGCATGGCGGCAAGGTCAACCACGGCGGGCACGCCAGTGAAGTCCTGCATGAGCACGCGGGCCGGTCGGTAGGCGATCTCCCGGGGATTCCTGCCGCCCCTCTCCGCCCAATCCGAAAACGCGCGAATGTCGTCGAGCGTCACGGTCTTGCCGTCCTCGAAGCGCAACACGTTTTCCAGAACCACCTTCAGAGAGGCCGGAAGCCGGTCGAAACTTCCCAGGCCGGCCGCCTCGGCTGCAGGGATCGAATAGTAATCCACGCTGGCACCGCCTGCCGTGAGGGACTTCCTGGATCCCGATGAGTCGTGGCCTACGGAAATGGGCATCCTTTCGCCTCCGTCATGAACTGGGCAGAATTTCGGGATGGGGATACTCTCCCATTGCGGAGCGACGCAAGGTGCGGGGCGCAAATTTCGCGCGATACCGCTTACATTCCATCCAAAAGCCCGCAAAACACGCGGAGTCCCGTCCGCAGTGGGACATTGTAACGCAGCCTCGCAAAACCTTGATTGGTGACCGATGCGCGGATTCGGTACTGAGGTCGAGGACCATGACGGGATCTGAGGTAATGACTCGATTGATGCCGATCGCCGCCGCGCTTTGGATGGCGGCCTCCGGATTTGCAGCAGCAGGCCAGGCGGTCGTTGTGGAACTGTTTACGTCCCAAGGGTGCAGTTCCTGCCCGCCGGCGGACCGCATCCTCAGTGAACTGGCCGAACGCGACGACGTGATCGCCCTGGCGCTGCACGTGGATTACTGGGACTACTTGGGCTGGAAGGACAATTTCGCCATTGCAGGCCACACTAGGCGTCAACGCTCATATGTGCGCGCAATCGGAAAGAACACGATCTACACCCCTCAGATGGTGATTGGCGGCCGGGATCACGTCATTGGCTCGCGACCGATGAAGATCTCCAGGCTGCTGCAGAGGCATGCCGCGCGGGATGCCCACGTCAACGTCGTGGCCAAGCGGGTCGGCGACCAGATATCCATCGAGGCGACTACGTCCGGGGCTACGGCCGTACCAGCGGTCGTAGATCTTGTGACATACCTGCCGGAAGCGACGGTTGACGTCCTCCGTGGCGAAAACGCCGGGCGGACGCTCACCTATCACAACATTGTCCGAGATTGGACGAGACTAGGATCATGGAACGGCAAGTCTCCCTATCGCGCGACGGCCCAGGTGCCGGAAGGCGTTCCTGTCGTGGTGCTCGTGCAGGCCCACAATTCGGGACCTATTCTCGGGGCTCACCGGCTTCGCTAGCCCCGGATTGAACCCGTCCCGGCCTCCGCTTCCAGCGATGATGGATCCAGAACCACTGGGCGGGATGCTTGCGCGCCATTCTTTCAACGATGTCGTTGTATTCCTGCATCATGCTTTCGGGAGTCGACCTGGCCAAAGGAGCCTCCATTCGGACGCGAAACGTCTGACCGTCGTTCTCCCGTATGCCGAATAGCGGGATGATCTCCGCGTCATAGGCCAGCGCCCACTCGGCAGCGGACAAGGCGGTATGCGCCTTTCGGTCGAAGAACTTCAGGAGCGGTGCCCCGGCCATGGAGATGTCCGTGGCGATCCCGATCACGCCACCCTCCTTCAGGTGCCGGATCAATCCCGCGACCCCCTTCCTGTTGGTCGGAAAGACGGGAGACGCGATTTCCGAAATCGCCTTGACGTAATGAGCGTTGAATGCGGCGTTGCGCATCGGCCGGTAGAGTGCTGCCATCGAGTATCCCTCGCGACTGAGCTTTGCGCGCGGAACATCGTAGTTCCCGAAATGTGCCGTAACGAGGATGACCGGCCTTCGCGCGTCGCGTGCAGCCTTGAGTGCGGCAACGCCGGGACCTTCAATCGTCGCGGCCCTTGCTCGCTCCACAAACTCCTCTCCTGAATAGATCTCGATCACCGTACGCCCGAAATTGTCTGGCACGCGCCGCGCGATCCTCCGTCTTTCCGCCGGAGAGAGTTCGGGCATGGCGTGATCCAGATTCTCGAGAATTCTGCGTCGCCAGCCTATGAGCGGCGCCACCACGTAGGCTAACAGCTTGCCCACGAACGGTCCGCGCATGCGATAGGGAAGCAGAAGGGCGCAACCGAGAATCGAACGAGCAAGCCCGTTGTTTAGCCAGTCCCTTAACCGGTTGCCGAGTGCCACGGCCCGCACCTCGCCATCACGTCACAAGCCGTTGGATACGGGGCTTGGACCATGCATTGCAACGGGGAAAGTCCGCACGGACTGCGAGACCGATTGGGCGGGCCGCGTCCAGCAAGCCTGACAGTCTCAAAAAACAAGGCGGCCGGAAAGCCGCCCTTAAGCTCGTGAAATAACGGGATCAGCCAGTTGGGGTGATGCAGGACTTCGTCTCAGCATCAAAAACCTGCCCCTCGGGGCATGACATCGTGACCTGTTCTTCCGCGTGACCCTTGAAGCACATGGCCATTGCCAGAGAAGGCATCATCGCCAAAAAAAGAACAGTGACAAGCGATCCAACTCTCATGAGACTCTCCCTTTCGACCGTTGCATGCTTAGCGTAGCACGAGATCCCGCCCCGACATTTCACGAAACCGTGAACGCTGCTACGTTCCGAAGACGCGTCCGAAAATCGTGTCGACGTGCCTTGTGTGACGCTCAAGGTCGAACTTTTCCCTGATCTCCGCCTCCGAAAGCGCTGCAGTCACGTCGGCATCGGCCAGAAGTTCCCCAAGAAAGTCCCTGTCCTCTTCCCAGACCTTCATCGCGTTACGCTGCACCAGGCGGTAGGCATCCTCACGACTGACCCCCTTTTGGGTCAGGGCCAGAAGCACCTGCTGCGAATGGACAAGGCCGCGCAGCCTCTCGAGATTCGTCTTCATGTTCTCTGGATAGACAACGAGCTTGTCGATTACGCCGGTGAGGCGTGCGAGCGCAAAGTCCAGGTGAACGGTTGCGTCCGGGCCGATGCCGCGTTCCACGGAGGAATGCGAGATGTCGCGCTCGTGCCAGAGCGCAACGTTTTCCAGGGCGGGCGCGACCGCGCTGCGGACAAGACGGGCAAGGCCGGTCAGGTTTTCGGTCAGGACCGGATTGCGCTTGTGCGGCATGGCTGAGGAACCCTTCTGCCCTTTCGAGAAATGTTCTTCCGCCTCCAAGACCTCGGTGCGCTGCATATGCCGGATCTCGGTCGCGATGTTCTCAACGCTCGACGCGACGACACCGAGCGTCGCGAAGAACATTGCATGCCGGTCTCTCGGGATGACCTGCGTCGAGACAGGTTCCGGACGAAGCCCAAGCTTGCCGCAGACATGCTTTTCCACACCGGGGTCAATGTTTGCAAAGGTCCCGACCGCACCGGAAATGGCCCCGGTGGCAACTTCCTCACGTGCATTCAGAAGGCGTGACCTGTTGCGGTCCATTTCCGCGAAGAACCTGGCGAAGGTCAGCCCCATCGTGACGGGCTCCGCGTGAATGCCGTGGCTCCGTCCGATGCGGACATCCATCTTGTGCTCAAGCGCACGACGCTTCAGCGCGTCGAGAAGCGCATCAATGTCTTCGAGGAGCAGGTCGGCAGCATGGGTCAGCTGGATGTTGAATGCAGTGTCCAGAACGTCGGAAGACGTCATGCCCTGATGGATGAAGCGGGCTTCCTTGTCGCCGACGATCTCGGCAAGATGCGTCAGGAACGCGATGACGTCGTGCTTGGTGACAGCCTCGATCTCGTCGATTCGTTCAACGTCGAAATCTGCATCCCGGGCCTTCCAGACAGCATCGGCATTTTCGCGGGGAATGACGCCAAGTTCCGCCATGGCGTCGCAGGCATGCGCCTCGATCTCGAACCAGATGCGAAACCTGGTTTCCGGCGACCAGATCGCCGCCATGTCCGGGCGCATGTATCTCGGGATCATGTGCGGGACCTTTCTTCGGATACGGGAATCCGTTTAGTCTGAACGTCAGGCACAATAAACCCCTGAATCAGCGCTCAAGCCATTGAAGGCATTGATATCTTGGCGACCTGGAACGAATGGTTGGCGCAGGGGAACGCACAGTCCATCAAGGCTGGGTGCGCGTCTTTGATTCATCATGCTATCTGGATTCCAGATCCAGCCCAGGCTCAGCGTCGGGCCAATGCATGTTCACGGGCAATGTCTTCGCAAGAAACTGGATGTCTTCGAACCGCACTGGCTTGTAGTCAAAGACATCAACACCGACGTTGACCGAATTCCGAGTGCCCTTCCAGTTGTGGTCCACGTGGCCGAAGAGTTGCAACGCGCCGCGCTTGGAGTGGTTCCAGGTCACCATTGGATAGTGACAGAGCGTGTTGGGAAGGCGTTCCGGATCATCCCTGACTTCCAGGAAGTCCATTCACACTGTCTGGCGTCACCGCCGGATTGAGATTTCCCAATTGTGCCGAAGAAAAGCCCGCCCGTTCCGCAGCAACACGACTCCGGAAAACTTCGTGTAGGTGCTAAGGTGACAGCACCAGAAGCTACGGGGAATGGCAAAAAGTGACTGAATCAAAACATCAAACAAGGCGAGAGGCATCCTTAATATCAATCATGACTTCCAACAATAGCAGCTAGATTGAAGTAACTATTCGTCGTAATCGCTGGCACCTCGGAGATTGTCCAAATAGCCGTCGCAACCGTCGAAATAGGCTGAAACGCCGTTCATCACTTCGGCCAGTGTTGGCAAGTGAAGATTGTTCAATGCGACTGGAACGAGCTTCCCATTCCTATCTACCGGATAACGGTATGTGTAAGAAGCTGGATCGATTTTCGAAAATTCAAGAATGACTGTACCGACGATGGAATCCGCTTCATCGGGGTCGAATGTCCCATATCTGTCGAGCAATTCCAAAACTGATTTCCACAGCTTTGCGAGATCGTGAGAGCGCCAATTAGGCTTAACGCCAACCGTTGGCCCACAAGTTTCTAGTAAGTACTTCAAGGAAATCTCCAAGAAATGTCGATAATTGAAGATGATCGGGAATACCAGAGTGTCTCGGGCCGAAACGTTGCGACTCGCTGCCTCGACCAGGAATTCCCAGCCATCTTATAGCCACCGGTCATGAGTACGAGCCTCGGGCACCCGCCCTCGTCAATATTGGCGTTCTCCGATGGGACGGCGGAGGAAACGAATGCCCTGTCGCCCTTCCGCGGCCAACGGATCTCAGAGCTGAGAATCTCCTCAAACGATCTTTGTTTAGCCATTTGGCCCATTGTAGTCTTCAGCGCCCTTGCAGATCAGCTTGATTGTGTCCTGAAGAACCCAACCCGCCACTCAACGCCCCAAGAACCCATCGCATGGCAAGGACACCAAATCGAGCGCATGTTTCAAGTTCAATTGATTCCTTAATCACTTTAGTGTCGTAGACGCAACGTAATTTCCGGCTTCAGGAAGGGAGCAGCACGCCACCGGTTCTGTCATTTCCCCGAATTGACCGGCTGGCCAACTCAGCCTCCATCAAGATTTTGCCGAATTCGAAGAAGAGAATGACGGTAGAAGCGGCGCGTTCACCTGGCGAATCTCGACATTCCAAGCAGTTGTGCTGCCATTCTTTTGCACCGTCATGAGAACTTTCGCGGGCATGCGCTCAATGATCTCGAACTTTCTCTTTCGGCACTTTGTCTCCCGGGAGAACCGGCGGCGCTTCACTCAATAGGAGGTGCCAGACACATTCGACCAATCATACACGATGTTACGGAACTGAATGGGTCTCAGCCACGCGGTCGAATGCGGATTGCGGCTCTAATGTCTTGAGCAATTGCGTTGCTCGCTTGCAGGGCTTGCCGCATCTCACTGAAGACGGGCCGTCGTTTCTCCAAATCTTCAATCGTCAAGAGCACCGCAAAGGGAACTCCCTCAACCGGGAAGCGCGCCTCCGCTCGCACGAGGCTTGATACCTCAAGGCGCCAATTTGAGAATTCTCCCTTTTCTACGAAATTGGACACGTATTGCTTTGATGGCCACCATTTGAGGCCATGATCAATAAGCGCCCTCTCCGGCGCTCCTAGGCCAGCCATCTTTGGAAGATAGCGTGGTGCAATCTGGTTCAAGTAACTTGAACTGCCATCTTTCCGAGTTTTCGATTGGCGCTGTCGGAGGCTGGCTTCAAGATTTACGCGCACGAATTCTGCTCCAAATGCGGGATCTAAGGGAGGAGCATACACAAGTGTCATTTTCGCACTGCCCGAGCACGAACTATCCGGGTTCACAAGACTCCGGGGCCAGTCAAAGGGAAACCGCAATATTGCCGGTTTGCGCTCTCCAATCGTAAGCCTGCTCTGAAACAACATCGTAATCTGGTAGTCATCAGTTTCTAGCATATCATGTGCGCCGGTCGGCTGCCCAAAACCTGAAAATTGCCGGGCCAATTCCTTCAGGCCACGCTTTGTGAGCGGCTCTGGTGTTTGGGTGTGATGCAACAGCATTGCGCGCAATGCTTCCGGCTGCAGACTGCCTTGAGTTGAAATGTCCAATCCAGCGAGGGTCCGTGCCACCAACGGTGCGGCATAACTGGTTCCAATAACATCTTGCCTATCTCCCATTGGTGTAATCGAAGAAAGGCCTGTGGATTTTCCGGGCCCCGCGCCTCCAGTGCCACCAAAGGCAGCAACATCCGGCTTAACACCAACCTGTAATCCTGGACCGCGTCTCGTGTAGACAGTAGGGGCTCCCTCAATTTGTTCGGTGTCAGGTGGATTCAAAGCACCAACCGAAATCGACCGCACACTTTCGGCTGGCTTATAGATTGTGTCAAGTTGCGTTCTGTTCGCGAAGTACCGAACCACATCGATGGGTTTCGTTTGCCATGCCGTCCGAGCTTGCCCTGCAGGCAAGTTCCCCGACGAGTTCACGAAAATCACCCCGAATTTATCGGCAATTTGATCCAGTCTCGCTGCATAGATGCTGTAACGATGATGTTCGACATGAGAAATTGCATTTATGGACAAATTGAACACACGGACACCGTGCGCTTCACGAGCCTCAGCAACAGCTTGTTCTAACTCCTCAAGGAAATCCGTGAACCCGTTCGGGTATTTGTCCAAAAAGGAACCGATAGGGTACAAAGGTGCATCGAATACTTTGCAGCCATCCGGCTCCGGCGTGATTAAAGGTCCATTTGCCGCCTGACCTGCCGTTACGAGCCCAGCAACACGCGTCCCGTGGGCAGGGTCATACTCGGTCTCATCTAGGTAATCGAAGCGACCCGAAACCCAAGCATCCAGCACGGGAGCAACGCCAGAATCAATAATTCCGACAATCGGATATGTCGCATCAACTGATGGCGTTGGCAACGTAAGTGATCCGAACTGACTGCCGCGTGATCTCCCTGCTGACAGCGCTGCCTCATTGTCTGTGAGTTGTAACTGAACTGGCGGCTGGATCGACCGTACCAGTGGGTGGTCGGCAAGCAATTTAAGAGCCTGTTCATGGCGATCAGAATTGGCGTCGACGGGATCTAATGCCGCAATTGGCGTCACATCACGCTGGGCAAGACCTAGCCTGTTATCCAACAAGGCGTCGGCGATACTGCTCGTAAGTTGAATTTCAAGAACGGTCGTACGCCCGATTTCGCTCGACAATAGCGTTCGAGCACCGGTCCCAAGGCCGAGCAACAGTTTCTGAAGTGAGTCGCGCAATGCAAAGCGCCCGAGTGGATCGTCAGCAATCACGCTATCGCCCGGTGTCTCGAATAGTTCAACTTGGTAGCCAGAAACGGTGCGGTGATCGTCGAACATCTGCATAGCGGCCGCAGTAGAGAAACTTCGCTTGTTGGCAGGGGGCGCGATCTCGACGGTCTCAATTGCGCCAACCTCAGACCGGGCGGGAGTTGGGGCTTTGTAGTGTTGGCCTGTATTTCTTGAAATTTTCGTTGCGACGGTACTTTCCGCCGCTTCAATCCGCCATTTCAGGCCTTCAAGGTAGATCAATGGTGCCCGGAAGAAGATTGTTCCAACGGCATCCGCGCCGACACAAGGAAATTGGTCTGGCTGAAATAAGTACCGTACTGGTCGGTAGGATTTGGCAAGGGCTTCATCCCGCATCTGAACCTTGAGGTATGCTGCCGGCCCGTAAGGGCACTCCTCAATCTGGCAAATGATCTGGTCAATCGAGGCCATCAAACTGCGTTTGTGAGCCTCAAACTCCTTATCTTTGTCAGGAAAAAAATCTCTTCCTCCTCCGCCTTGGACCGGGTCCGGAGCCCTTAGGAAGTCAGAATGGTTGAGAATGATCTGAACCGGATTATTAGGCACGGCTTGCCTCCATCAGGGGTGAATGAAGCTTCGCCTTCTTGATGGCGCTGACTCTCGACTGCCCGTATCCGGTGGCTTGCCCAATTTTAGCCTGCTGCAGCGGAAACTCCGAATCGTTGGCAATCAAGCTGATGAAGGCATCTGGGTCCGTTGCAAGAATTCGCGCAGCATCATTGCTCTGCGACGGAAGCCGGGCGAGGACCCCACTCAAAGCACGAAAGAGACCTGGACCATCATGACTCGTCCCACTCAGCACTAACGTGCGTTTCAGTGACAAACAAATCCTCTCCAAGTCCGCGCCGGAGAGTCCTTCAAGACAGTAGGCAATGATACTGAATATGGGAGGCTCTGGCTTCAGCGGCGCAAGAAATCGTTCGATCATCATTGTTCGCGCGTGCGATCCCGGTTCGCCGATATGGACGTGAGTCTCAAATCGTCTCCACACTGCCGGATCGAGCAATCTGTCATGATTGGTGACGGCTATGGTGACACCGAATGCCCGCCGCTGATCCAGATTCTGCAGGAGAGAATTTACGACGCGCTTGATTTCACCGACCTCTTGAGGGTCATCGCGAATTTTGGCCAAAGCATCAAACTCATCGAGCAGCAGCAAGCATGAGTAGCGATTAGCGAACTCAAACAGATTGGAGATGTTGCGGGCGGTGGTGCCAAGGAACGAAGAGATCAGCCCGTCAATTTTTGCGGTTACGAGCGGCAAGCCCAAACTCTCCGCGATGTAATGCGCCGTTAGCGTCTTTCCTGACCCCGGGGGACCGAAGATCAGAAGTGACCGGGTCGGTTCAACCCCGACATTCCGTAGCTCATCTGAACATGACCATTCCTCCAACAGGCCAGCGATTGCCGCCCGAACGTGTTCCTCGTAGACTGGAACTGCTTGCTGGTCCGACAGAAAGTATACTTCGCAAAGAACGGCGCCAGTTTCGCGATCTATAGGCACATGCGTTTCGGGCGTCAGAGTTTCTCCGGAAACATGAGACCGAGACAATTCAACACGACTTGGCAGAATCTCCTTTGCTTCACCTGCCGACTTCAATAGCCTCTGGATGGTTGCCGCCTCTTTGGTAGCGCCAGCCTTCTCGAGCCTCCTAAACAACCGCAAGACCTGTTTTTTAAAGGCAGCGGTGTCACCAGACAGACCGGCTCGAATGATGCTTTGTATTACCGCAAAGTGCTCCATATCTCCACCTGACGAAGGATATCTGCTTCTGGGAAAAAATATCCCTAATTTTTGAAATATATGCAACAAAAATATCGTTTGAATCTCAAATACACGACATTATATCGGAAAATCGTTGCTTTGAATCTTGAACTGGTGTCGCTTCTAGATACTGCTGGCAAATCAACACCAGGAGCGCGAGCCCTGCAACAACTAGCTGAAGGTTGACCCGCGCGGTACTTGCAACTAGTTCATTGTTCCCGGCGGGTGTAGCTCAATGGCAGAGCAGGAGCTTCCCAAGCTTAAGACGAGGGTTCGATTCCCTTCACCCGCTCCATTCAATCCACCTGGAACGCCCTTCCTTGTCTGAATTCCTTAACCAGCTGGACACTCCTGACCTCGAAGCCATGGGAATTCATGGCTGGCCATACGGGTATTCTGACCAGGTCAGGTTCCACGAACTCGACCCCCTGAACCACGTGAACAACGCGTCGTACCTGAGCTGGTTCGAAAACGTTCGGATCCGTTACTTCCAGTACTACGGGCTTTCATCCTACGGCCAGGGCGACGACGACCCGCAAATCGTGGTGCGTCAGCAAAGCGTCGACTACCTCGCCCCCATGTTCCAGGACGAACGCTATGTCGTGACAGCACGCACCCGGCTCCTGAAGACTTCCAGCCTGATCATGGACTACGCCGTGCACTCCGGCGGCGCGGTTCGTGCCTCGGGCAGCGCCGTGCTTGTGAGCCTTGAGCAGGACGGCACGGCACGTCGGCCCCACAAGGACGCAGCAATCAAGCGCATTCTCGCCACGGACGGAGCAGAAAGGGCGTAACTACGCCGCTCAGCCAGAGTGCCGTTGCACAAAGCTGACTAGCTGGGCTGTCGAGGCGTCCTTGTCGCCAGCGTCTGCCTCGCCGGAAACCACTGGCTCGAGATCCCTGGCCAGCGCCTTGCCAAGCTCAACGCCCCATTGGTCGAAACTGTTGATGCCGAGCATCGCGCCCTCGACAAAGACCCGATGCTCGTACAGGGCCACGATCTGTCCGAGCACGAAGGGCGTCAACTTTGGATAGACAAGCGTGGTCGACGGCCGGTTGCCCGAAAAGACTCGATGCCTGGCCTGCAGTTCCAGTTCTTCGCCTGAGTAATTGTCCCCGAGCAACGCCCGCGCCTCTGCGAGGCTGCGACCCTTCATAAGTGCCTCGGATTGCGCAAGGCAGTTCGCGACGAGCAGACGATGCTGGTGCGCAACCTCGTCCTCATGCCCGGCCGCGCCGATCATGAACTCGCACGGGGTCACGCGCGTTCCCTGGTGAATCAACTGGTAGAAGGCGTGCTGGCCGTTTGTTCCGGGCTCGCCCCATACCACGGGACCGGAATGGACCGGAAGGTCGGAGCCGTTCATGGACACGCTCTTGCCGTTGCTCTCCATTTCCAGCTGCTGAAGATAGGCCGGAAAACGCGACAGCCGCTGCTCGTAAGGCAGAACCGCCCGCGTCGCGTAACCGAGACCCTGGTTGTGCCAAAGCCCGGTAAGCGCAAGCATGACGGGCATGTTCTGCAAGGGTGGCGCAGCCTGGAAGTGCAGGTCCATGGCATGGCCGCCTGACAGGAAGGCGCGAAACGCCTCCGGACCTATGGCGATCATCAGGGACAGCCCGATCGGCCCCCACACGGAATAGCGGCCTCCTACCCAGTCCTCGAAACCGAACACGCGTTCCGGACCAATGCCGTATGCGGCTGCTCGCTCCTCCGCAGAGGAAAGCGCCACGAAATGCGAGCCCGCGTCCTCGTCACCCAAGGATTCACCAATCCACTTTCGAACGGTGTCGGCATTGGTCATCGTCTCAACCGTGGTGAAGGTCTTGGAAGCGACGATCACCAAGGCGGTCTCCGGCTTGAGCGGCAGGAGGATGTCGTTGACATGCGCGGCATCCACGTTCGAGACGAAATGGCACCGAGGCCCGTCATGGTAGGGTGCCAGCGCCAACGCCGCCATGGCAGGGCCGAGGTCTGAGCCCCCGATGCCGATGTTGATCACGTCCGTGACCTTGCCGCCCGTGACGCGAATGCCACCGTCACGCACGCCCTCGGCGAACCTCTCCATGCGACTGAGCGTCCCCAGCACGCCCGGCATGACGTCCCGACCGTCCACCATGACTGGTGCGCCCGCCTGGTTGCGGAGCGCCGTATGGAGCACGGCCCTCCCCTCGGTCTCGTTGATGGAATCGCCCCCGAACATGGCCTGCCGACGCGACGGGATCGCAGATTCGTCGAACATTTCAAGCAGCAGGCTCCGGCCCGCCTCGTCCATCGAGGTCTTCGAATAGTCAAACAGCAGGTCGCCTGCCTCAATGGCAAACTCGCGCGCTCGATTCGGATCGTTGAAGCGCTTGAGGATCGGCGTTTCGACCGCTTTGCGCGCCGTCTTGCCAAGTCGGTCCCAGTTTATCACGCGCTGTCCTGTCCGTTGTCGATGTCCCGCCACTTGCGACCGTCTCCTTGAAGCAGGACAGCCGCTCCTTGGGGTCCGTTGGTGCCGACCTGGTAGGAATCCGGATGCTCCTCCCGCTCCCGCCACTCCTTGATGATCGGGTCGGCCCATGCCCATGCCTGTTCAACCTCGTCGCCGCGCATGAACAACGTCTGATCTCCGCGAATTACATCCATGATCAGGCGTTCGTAAGCGGCTGGCGCGTCCTCCACTCCCCGCCCCAGCGCTTCTGCAAAAGTCATGTCCAGCGGAACATCCACGAGGCGAATGCCACCGGGCCCAGGCTCCTTGATCGTAACGAAGAGGTTTATGCCCTCGTTCGGCTGCAGGCGTATGGCCAGAACGTTGCGGTGCTGCCCAAGCGCCTGGCCAAATATCGAATGCGGCGCGGTCTTGAACACGATGGAGATCTCCGAATGCCTGGCCGCCATGCGCTTGCCGGTCCGGAGATAGAACGGCACTCCCGCCCATCTCCAGTTGGAGATATGAAGTCTCAGGGCGATGAAGCTCTCTGTCCGGCTGTCCGCATTTTCGACTTGGTCCAGGTAGCTTTCCCCCGGTTCCGTGGACACATATCGACCCCGCACAATGTCACGCGGACCCGGTCGCTCAATCGCGCGGATCACCTTGAGTTTCTCGTCCCGCACCGCGTCCGGGTCAAAGCGCGAGGGCGGCTCCATTGCTATGAGGCAGAGAAGCTGCATCAGGTGATTCTGGATCATGTCCCGCATTGCGCCCGCCTTGTCGTAGTAGCTGCCGCGCCCATCCACGCCGACGCTCTCCGCCACCGTGATCTGCACATGGTCGACGAACTGCGCGTGCCACAGAGGCTCGAACAGGACATTGCCGAATCGGACCGCCATCAGGTTCTGAACAGTTTCCTTTCCCAGGTAGTGGTCGATCCTGTAAATCTGGCTCTCGTCAAAGTGGCTGCGCAAGATCCTGTTCAGGTCCCGGGCACTCTCGAGGTCGCGGCCAAACGGTTTCTCGACGACTATCCGACAGGCGGGACTCGCGCAGCCGTGTTTCCGCAGACGCTCGGCCAGCGTGCCAAACAGAGACGGCGCTACGGAAAAGTAGAAGGCCCGAACGACGCCGTCACGCAACATGCCGGAAAGTGCGTCCCAGCCGCCGTCGCTCGCGGCATCAAGGATGAGGTGGTCAATGCACTCCAGAAAGGTCCTGACGTCATCTTCGGGCCGCGCGGACTCGCGGACGAACTCGCTTAGGGCCTCGGCGACAAATTCCCGGTACCCTTCCCTGTCCAACTGTCGCCGCGCAGCACCAATGATCCGGCTATTCGGGGGCATCTGTCCCGCCCGGAATCGGCGGAACAGGCCGGGAAAGATCCTTCTCCGGGCCAGGTCGCCCGTACCTCCGAATATCACCAGGTCGAACGCCTCAACCGGAATGACGCGCGAAACCATGATGCCTTCCTCTTTCCGTCACTAATGCCAATTCCGCAAACCTGTCCCATCCGCAGGACGAATTCGCGGCAAGAAATGCGATGCAGACAACATCACATCACTGTCACTGCCACTTTCCTGCACTTTACCCCCATGGATTCCAGCTTTTAGAGTTTGGGCCGGGAAAATCGTTCGATTTGGAATTCCGGTGAGGAGCGACATGTGCAAGTCTTGGCGGATGCTTACGGCAAGATCAACTCGACAATGCGCCGAACCAAGCCGCCGACCCGGGCGGTACGCCGCGCACGCGGGTCCAGAGCGCGCGTTGCTTTCTCGGTTGCCTGACACCGGCAGGTTCAGGCACTCGATGCGGCAGATCATCCAAGAGGGCGAGGACGAATGAAAGACGGTACCGAGTTGCTTTCGAGCGAGAAGTTCCGCGATCCCCTGGTTACGGCAACCGGAGACGAGCGGGCCGAGGTCGCATTGGCACGCCTCGAGACGCTCTGGTTCAACACGGGCACGCTGTGCAACATCGAGTGCCCCAACTGCTACATATTTTCGTCGCCGAAGAACGACAGTCTCGTCTATCTGACGCTGGCCGATGTCGAGCATTTCCTTTCCCAGGTCGCGGAACTCGACAAGCCCGTTCGCGAAATCGGGTTTACCGGCGGCGAGCCGTTCATGAACCCGGACATGATCGCGATGGCACGGGCTTCCCTCGACGCGGGACATGAAGTCCTGATCCTCACGAATGCGATGAGACCGATGATGCGAAAGCCGATGCGCACTGGAATCGAGGACCTTCAGCGCAGGTTTGGCGACCGGATGACGCTCAGGATTTCGCTCGACCACTGGTCGGCGGCGCTGCACGACGAGGAGCGCGGCGCCGACAGCTTCGGCATCTCGCTGGAAGGAATGCGCTGGCTCAGGGACAGGGGCGTCCGCATGACCGTGGCCGGACGGACAATTTGGGGCGAGAAGGAGGCCAACGCGCGCGACGGATATGCCGCGCTCTACGCACGCGAAGGATTCGAGATCGACGCATACAACCCTGCCGACACCGTCCTGTTTCCGGAAATGGATGACACAGCCGATGTACCGGAAATCACGACGGCTTGCTGGAACGTCCTGGGCAAGTCGCCCGAACAGGTCATGTGCTCCTCCTCGCGAATGGTGGTCAAGCGCAAGGGGGCCGAGCACCCTGCTGTTGTCGCCTGCACGCTGCTTCCTTACGACACGCAGTTTGAACTCGGCAGGCTTCTGAAGGAAGCCTCAAGGTCCGTTCGGCTCAATCATCCGCATTGCGCCAAGTTCTGCGTTCTCGGCGGTGCAAGCTGCTCGGCCTGAACTCGTTCCTGCCTTTCGGCGACCGCAAGGTCTCACGGTGAACCGCTTTGTGAACCGTGCGGGGTCAGCGCGCCGTCAGCCGACCATTGCGCAAAGCAGCTCGAACATGATCGAGGCACCTAGAAACGCGGTGGCGCCGGCCTGATCGAATGGTGGTGATACCTCGACAAGGTCAGCACCCCGGATGTCGAGCCCGGCAAGATGGCGACAGACCTCAAGCGCCTGGAACGAATTCGGACCTCCGACCTCCGGCGTGCCGGTGCCGGGCGCGAATGCCGGATCGACGAAGTCGATGTCATAGCTCACGTAGAGCGGCTTCGTGCCGACAACCTCGCGGGCCTCGGACATGACGTCCTCGGTCCCGCGCGCGAACAGCTCCTCGATCCGAACTGTTCGAACGCCGACGCTCTTTGCAAAGTCCATGTCTTCATGGTCATACATCGTGCCGCGAAGGCCGATCTGCATCACGCGAATAGGATCCAGAAGGCCTTCCTCGACTGCGCGGCGGAACGGCGTGCCATGGGTGTACATCTCGCCGCCGAAGTAACTGTGGAAGAGATCGGTGTGGCTGTCAAAATGAATCATGCCAAGCGGCTCGCCTGCCGCCAAGCTCCGCAGCACCGGCAAAGAGCAAAGGTGATCGCCGCCTGCCATCAAGGGGCGAATCCCGACCTCCTGCAAATTGGCGAAATAAGCGTCGTATCGCTCCAGCGTATCGGGAATGCTGGCCGGATTCGGCCCGACATCGCCGAGGTCAGCGCAGTTTGCGGCCTCGTAGGGGCGAATTCGGGAGACCGGGTGCTCGGCCCGGATCATGGTCGACGCATCCCGAAGCTGGCGGGGTCCGTGCCTGGCGCCGGGGCGGTTCGTCGTGCCGCTGTCCCACGGCGCGCCGACGAGGCCTATCTGGACTTCGCCGAATCGCGGGTGCCCGGGCGGCACATGTGGCAGGCGCATGAAGGTTGGCACGCCCGCAAAGCGCGGAAGGTCGAAGCCGGAGACGGGATGAAAGAATGGATCGCTCATGACGTGAGGCTATGTTTCCGCGGCGGGATGTTCCAGTCCGGATCTTGCGAGCCGGTCGACCACGCGCTCTTTATCGATCACTATTTCCTTGCCGCCTTCAACCAGCCAGCGTGCCAGCATCTGGGTGGAAACATCAATGTGTTCGGCCTTCCTCAAGGCGCATTCCCAGACCGTGGCCACCCGCCAGCCGACCTTGACCAACCTTGAGTGCACCTCGTTGTCGCGCGCCACGTTTCTTTCGAACTTGGACGTCCAGAATTCGGTGCGCGTAGCAGGAACCGTGGCGTGACGGCATCCTTCATGGCGATGCCAGAAGCAACCATGCACGAACACGACGGCATTGAATTTCCGAAGTGCAAGGTCCGGGCGGCCGGGAATGTACTTCGCATGCAGCCGATAGCGAAAGCCACGCCTGTGAAGCGCCTTCCGCAACACGAGCTCCGGCCTTGTGTTCTTGGCCCTGATGCTGGCCATGATCCGGGATCGCGTCTCGCTGTCAACGACATCCACCAAGATCTTTGTCCCACCTGTCTTTGTGACCTCAGCAGAGCATATACCACCAAGACGAGCATCGTCAGGAGGGGCCGTGCGCCGGTCAGCCCCGCGTCAGAGGCATGACTCGAAGGCTGGGCGAGAGTCTCATCGGCCAGCGTTGCGCGTCTTGCCCACTTCAACGCGTTTACGGCAACGGCATGATCCGCTTCATGAAGCCGTCAAAGAGCGGCACCGTGAATGCGGTGTCGCCGTGTGCCGGGCTGTAGATCATGCCCTTTTTCATCAGTTCGCTTCGCATGGGAGCGACGGAGTTGACCTTTTGGTTGAGAACGCTGGCGATTTCACTGGATCTGTGGGGGCCAGCCCCAAGCTCGGCCATCGCGCGCATATAGCCCTTTTGGGCGGGCGTCAGCCGATCGAATCGTACACGGAAGAAGCTCGCGTCGAGTTCCGCGAGCGCCAGAGTCGTCGCACGCTGCACGTCATCGAACTCGATCGGGGAGGCATCGGCGACGTCCCAACTGTGCTTTCCCCATTCCTGGAGAAAGTACGGATTTCCACCTGTCTTGCGCAGGACTTCGGCAATGGCGTCAGGATTGAATTCCACTCCCTCGTGTGACGCAGGCACGATCAGGGCGGATCGAGCGTCGTCATCCTCCAAGCCGTCAACGGGCACGAATTCGAAGAGACGCTCCGCGTATGACTTGGCGCGTCCGGTCTTTCCGACCAGTTGCCGCAGTCCGACCGCCACCATGGTGATTGGCAACTGCTCTTGGCTCGCGCTGTGCAGTGCAGCAATCAGCGAGGCGAGTTGCTCTTCGGGAACATACTGCAACTCATCGATGAAGAGCACGAGCGCGGCATCGTGCTCGCTCGCAGCCTCGCCAATGGTTCGAAGGAGGTCCGCGAGATCTGTGTCAAGATCTCCGCTGTCGGCCAGCCCGATTTCGGGATCGGCGTCTATCCCTACTTCGATGTCTCCAAATCTGACCGTCAATGCGGTCTTGAAGCTCGCCAGCGCACGCATCCCCTTGAGCAGACCGTCCTTCAATGCCTCTCCGCGGCTCAATCGCAAGAGAGCTGCACGCAGCACTGGAAGAAGCAATGCAGGCAATGACCGCCCCTCATGCGCTTCAACTCTGGCGCTGACAATTCCACGCTCTTCGGCATCACGGCGAATGCGATTGAGCAGGACCGTCTAGCCGACGCCGCGCAACCCGTAAAGGACAAAACTCCGGGCCGACCTCCCGGCGCGAATGCGGTCCAAGGCCACGGCAGCACGCTCGATAAGTTCGTCGCGTCCTGCAAGCTTGGGCGGAGGCGTGCCGACTCCGGGCGCATAGGGATTCTGCCTTGGATCCATATCAAGCAATCTTACCTAGGTTTTCGTGAATCACATAACCTTGCTAAACTTGTTATAAGTCAACAGGCAAGCCGGACCGAGCCTCGGGCTCGCCGCCACGAAGTGGCTCCATGGAAATGTCAATTCAGCAACGCCCGCGCGTCATCCGGTCCAAGCGGTGCCGGGCGCTCACAGGTCGTGGTCACTTCCACGAATCCCCCATTCTCACCGGAATTCAGAATGCCTGTCATCACTTCGACCGCATGAAGCGCAAGTTCCATCGAGCAACGGTGCGGACGCCCTTCCTGAATTGCAAGCGCCATGTCCGAAAGCCCCGCCGCGCGATAGTTGGCATGCACCCCGCCCTGGTTCACGACCGCAAATGGATGGTCCCATGCTTCAACGGCACTGGGTTTCTGGTTCGCACGGGTCATTGCAAGTTCGCCTCCGAAGAAGTTCGGATCTGGCAAGTCAAGACTGGCTTCAGTGCCGTAAAGCTCCATCGGCTTGTGCCCGTGCGCCCAGACATCCCAGCTCGTGACCAGCGTCACGACCGCACCGCCGTGAAACTCGAGGATGCCGTGGATCGTCGTCGGCGTCTTGACCGGAATCTCCTCGCCGCGTCGCGGCTCCGAGAGGATGGTTCGCGTCCTGGACGGAGTCGTGCTGACCGCCGCCACGCGCCTTACCGGCCCGATCAGTTGGACAAGATTGGTCACGTAGTAGGGGCCGATGTCCAGGACCGGCCCCGCCCCCGGGAGAAAGAAAAAGTCCGGATTCGGATGCCAGTGCTCCATCCCATGGCTCATCACGAACGCCGTGCCGCTCGTCACTGTCCCGATGACGCCCTCATCGATCAAGTGGCGCGCATGCTGGTGAGATCCCCCAAGGAACGTGTCCGGCGCCGAACCGACGCGACAGCCCTTCTCCTCGGCGAGCCGTGCAATTTCCGCGCCTTCCTCAAGCGAAAGAACAAAGGGCTTTTCCGAATATACATGCTTGCCCGACTTCAGTGCGCTTGACGAAACCCCGAAATGCGCGGCCGGAACCGTCAGGTTCACCACGATGTCAATGTCGCCCGCCCCAAGGAGCGCTTCGACGCTGTCGTGCCGTACTCCGAATTCCTCCGCCCGGGCACGAGCGGCAGCGTCATCGATGTCCGCAACCGCACGGATCTCGAATCCCCTGAACATCGGCGCAAGACGCAGATAGGCCGAGGAAATGTTGCCGCAACCAATGATGCCGACGCCAAGATTGCTCATCTGCCTCTCCGTCAAAGCGATTTCAGAAAACCGATGGAGCGCTCCGCGAAACGCCGGTCATCGCTGGGATTGTCATGCTCGAGAACAAGGTGGTTGCAGCCAACACCTTCCAAGGCGGCCACGAGACCCGTCCAGTCGAGCGTGCCATGGCCCACGTCGGACCAGCCGTCTTCGTCAACGCATGTGCCGTCAGGCGCGATGTCCTTTACATGAGCCGCGCAGATTCGGCTGCCAAGACGTTCGATCCACGCAAAGGGATCCTCGCCAGCACGCACCGCCCAGGCAACATCGAGCTCAAGTGCAAGCGTCGAACCGCCCTCCAGCAGGGACTCGATCGGATGGCTTCCGTCGTCCAGCGCCCGGAACTCGAAGTCGTGATTGTGCCACCCGAAGCCGATGCCCGCGTCCTGCAGCGGCTTGCCGGCTTCTGCGAGGCGCGCGCCGAACGCATGCCAGCCATTCCGGTCATCCGGTCGATCGGCAGCATCGAGATACGGCACGTACACGTCTCGCACGCCAAGCGCAGCGGCAATCTCCCTGACGCCGTCCGGCTCGTTCTCGACCATGTCCAGCCCGAAATGCCCGCTCGACATCACCAGACCGGCCTTCTCCAGTTCAGCCTTTAGCTGGCCCGGATCGTCCGAAGCGGCGTAGAGGCCGCCAAATCCTTCAACCTCTGACAGGCCAAGGTCCGCGATCATCCTCAAGGTCTTCGGCAGAGGACCGAACTTGCGTGACGAATAAAGCTGGTAGGAATGTGACACGTGCAGAATTTCCTTTCAGAGGGGGCTTAAGTCGAATGCCTGACGGCGCAACGCGCTGGCATCCGGCCAGTTTCACGGATCATCGAAGTTGCCGATGCTAACGAACCGCTGTCAAGCAATGCTGCAATTCCCGTTCAGAGACGCTTCTCGTCGCCAGCATCGAAGAGCGATGCGTCGGCCGCATTGACGCCGGCCCGCAGCGTGTCGCCGGAGGCAACCTTGGACTGTCCGCTGATCCGCAACCAGAAGCGCTTGCCGTTGACGGACGTCAGGACGAGCGTGTCCGAACCGAGCGGCTCGACCACTTCTGCCTTGACGGTGAGCTCCAAGTCAGCTCGCGCCGCCTCGTCGCCCACGAGAACATGCTCGGGTCGAATGCCGAACCACACGTCTCCCGACACCTCCCGCTCGAACGAATATGCATCCAGCGGAACGGAAAGCTCTCCCGCGAGGAAGCGGCCATTCTCCACCGTTCCCTGCTGAAGGTTCATGGCGGGCGAGCCGATGAAGTCCGCAACATAGAGGTTGGCCGGCCGGCTGTAGATCTCGCCCGGCGACGCGAGCTGCTGAATGATCCCGTCTTTCATAATGGCGATCCGGTCGGCAAGGGTCATCGCCTCGACCTGGTCATGCGTAACGTAGATCATGGTATTGTCGAGCCGGTCGTGCAGCTGCTTCAGCTCGACACGCAGGTCGGCACGAAGCTTTGCATCCAGATTCGAGAGCGGCTCGTCGAATAGGAAGACGTCCACGTCGCGCACAAGGGCTCGCCCGATGGCGACCCTTTGGCGCTGGCCTCCCGAAAGCGCCGAGGGCTTCCGCTTGAGCAGCGGCTCTATCTGAAGGATGTCGGCAGCGCGGGCGACGCGTTCCTTGATCTCGCTCTTCGGAACGCGGGCGTTCTTGAGGCCGAAAGACATGTTTCCTTCGACCGACATCTGCGGGTACAGCGCGTAGCTCTGGAACACCATGCCGATGCCGCGTTCCGACGGTTCGGCCCAAGTGACGTTGCGTCCCTTGATGAAGACCTGGCCGCCGGTGACGTCGAGCAGCCCTGCGATGCAATTGAGAAGCGTGGACTTCCCGCAGCCCGACGAGCCCAGAAGGACCAGGAACTCGCCTTCGTTGACGGACAGGTTAAGGCCCTTCAATACGTCGACCGCCCCGAAGCTTAGGTCGAGATTCTTGATTTCGACGGATGTTGCCCCGTTCCCGCTCATGGTTTCACCCCTTCACCGCGCCAGCTGCAATGCCCCTGACGAAAAGGCGGCCCGACACGAAATAGATGACCAGCGGCACCAGCCCCGTCAGGATGGTCGCCGCCATATTGACGTTGTATTCCTTCACGCCCTGCACCGAGTTGACGATGTTGTTGAGCTGGACCGTCATCGGATAGATGTCCGGCTTGGTGTACACCACGCCGAACAGGAAGTCGTTCCAGATCCCGGTCACCTGGAGAATCATCGCGACCACGAAGATCGGCAGCGACATCGGCAGCATGATCTGGAAGTAGATTCCCCAGAAACCTGCCCCGTCCACCCGCGCGGCCTTGAAGAGCTCCTCGGGCAGCGACGTGAAATAGTTCCTGAACAGGAGCGTCAGGATCGGCATTCCGAAAATCGAGTGCACGATCACCAGGCCCCAGAGCGTGCCGTACAACCCGATCTCGCGCAGCAGGATCACGATCGGATAGAGCATGACTTGATAGGGAATGAACGCCCCGAAAATCAAGATGGTGAAGAAGACGTTCGCCCCCTTGAACCGCCAGTTGGCCAGTGCATAGCCATTCACGCTCGCGATCGCGATCGAGACGATCACGGACGGAATCGTGATCCGGACCGAGTTCCAGAACCCGCGCGAAAGGCCGTCGCAATTCAGGCCGGTGCAGGCCTCGGCCCACGCCTTGACCCAGGGCTGGAACGTGATCTCGACCGGCGGAGCGAATATGTTTCCGAGCCGGATTTCGGGCATTCCCTTCAGCGAAGTCACGATCATCACGTAGAGCGGCAGCATGTAGTAGAGCGCCACCATGATGAGCGTGCCGTAAAGGAAGATGTTCCGCCGCGAGAACGTGCGGCGCGGCTTCGGCCCGTGGGCGCCCTCGAATCCTGCAATTGCCTCAGTCACGTTTCCGGCTCCCGAACTCGAGATAGGCCCAGGGGATGATGACGATGGCCACGGCAAGGAGCATCATGGTCGATGCCGCGAAGCCTTGCGCGAGGTTCTGACGCAGGAACATCGTGTCGTAGACGTATTTCGCCGGCACTTCCGAAGCGATCCCCGGCCCGCCGCTTGTCTGGGCGACGACAAGGTCAAACACCCGAACTATGCCGCTCGCGATCAGCACGAGAGTGGTGATGAAGACAGGGCGCATCATGGGGATGACAATGAAGATGTAGGTCTTCCAGGTCGGGATGCCGTCCACCCGGGAGGCTTTCCAGATTTCCTGGTCGATGCCGCGCAGTCCGGCCAGCATCAATACCATGATCAATCCCGTGCCCTGCCAGAGCCCGGCGATGAGAATGCCGTAAATCACGATGTCCTGGTTGTAGAGCGGATCGAACTCGAAACTCGCCCAACCCAGGCTCCGCACGATGTTCTGCACCCCGAAATCCGGGTTCAGGATCCATTGCCACACGAGGCCCGTGACGATGAAAGACAACGCGAACGGATACAGGATGATGGTGCGGAAGGTGTTCTCGAAACGGATCTTCTGGTCGAGAAGCGCGGCAAGCACGAAGCCGATAACGAGGCTGAAAATCAACGAGCAGATCCCGTAGATCATCAGGTTCTCGATCGAGACGATCCAGCGATTGGTGTTCCAGAGCCGTTCGTACTGGTCCAGCCCGACCCATTTCGCCTTGGGCAGAAGCTTCGAGCCTGTGAACGAGTAGACAACCGTCCAGAGCGTGCCACCGACAAAGACGCAGAGCGCCGTCAGGATCATCGGGATGGCGGCTATCTTGGCCATCAGATTCCTGAACAACGCGTTCGGTCTGGCCGCTTCTGCCGCCACGGTCGCCCCTATTCAGAGAGTATCGGCGAGGCCATGTCTGGCCTCGCCGGCATTTGCATCAGTCTGCGTTGGCTATGATGTCGGCGTAGCGCTCCTGGGCGTCCGCCGCCGAGATCGAGCTGTCGGCCCAGAACTCGGTCATCAGGTCTTCGATCTGACCAAGCGTGTCGGGCGACAGGGTCTGGTTGGCATCCGGCAGGATGTTGCCCTGCGCCAGAATGGCCAGTCCCTTCTTCATGCAGTCATTGGCCGCCGCAAGATCGACATCGCCGCGCACGGGCAGCGATCCCTTCTTGAGGTTGAACGCCACCTGCACTTCCTTCGAGAGCATCAGCGAAGCAAGCTCCTTCTGTGCAGCTTCCACCTCGGGATCAGACTGCTTCGGGAAGTAGAAAGCGTCGCCGCCGGTCGAGATGATCTCGTTCACGCCAAGTCCGGGCAGGCAGGAATAGTCCGTTCCGGCCATCTGGTTCGCGACCTGGAACTCGCCTTGCGCCCAGTCTCCCATGATCTGGCCACCGGCCTTGCCGGTGATCACCAGGTTAGTCGCCTGGTTCCAGTCCTGTACGTTCGAGCCCTGGCGCATCTCGCGTGCTGCCGCCGCCGCCTCGAAGACCTTGGCGTATACCGGGCCAGCCGCAACTTCGGCGTCCTTGTCGACGCTTACCGCTGCCCAGGCTTCCGGTCCGGCCAGCGCGATCGTGATCACGCCGAAGGCACCAGACGCCTGCCAAGGCTGATTGCCCATTGCAAGCGGAACGATGCCGCTGTCGCGAAGCTTGGGAGCTGCCGCCACGAATTCATCCCAATTCGACGGAACCGGAACGCCAGCCTGCTCAAACGCCGCGTGGCTCAACCAGATCCACTGCCATGAGTGGATGTTGACCGGCACGCAATAGACGCGTCCGTCGATGGTGCAACTGTCAAGCAGCGAAACCGGATGCACGATATCGCGCCAGCCCTCGGCCTCGGCCACATCGGTAAGGTCGAGCATCAAGCCGGCCTCGACCAGCTCTTCGGCCTGCCGACCATGGTTGAACTGGGTAGCGCCCATCGGGTCACCGCCAGTGATCCGACTGATCATGATCGGACGCGCCACGCCGCCGGAACCGGCGATCGCGCCGTCAACCCAGTTGTGCTCGGTCATTTCATTGAACGCCTTTGCAAACTCGGCAACGGCCGCGGCTTCGCCGCCGCTGGTCCACCAATGCGTGACTTCGAGGTCCACGGCATGGGCCGCACCAGCGGCGCACATCGCAGTGCCACAAAGCAAACTCTTGAGCGATTTCATCATATTCTCCCTGTTGTCTGTCAGACTGCGGGCGCAGGTAAGTCAATTGGACTGACAAATCAAGCGGGATTCCTTGCACGGAGCAACTCCGTTCATTCGGATGCCCTCTGCACGGCAACCGCGCACTGCGCAGGACGGTTGCAGCGTGCTGGAAGCGAGGCGTCATCTCGCTAACGTCGTGACTGGGAGGCTGGCCCACGCTGATCGGTCCCATACGTGATGGCATCCCTGACGCGCGTGACTGTTCCTCGCCCTGGACTGTCACTGATCTGCTGGAGAAACCGGTCGCAAGGAGCGTGGGGAAAAACCGCACGCTGGTGCTCGAATCATGTGACGGCCTGCATCCGCAACCTGCCGCCACGGGCGCGGCAAACGACGAAACCTGCGGGCACGGTCGAAGCGCCTCCTGTGAGCCGACCCCTACCGCCGCGTCGCGCCGAAGGCGCCCACGATGCCGGAATGCTCGAAGACGCCCGCCGCCTCGGCGTGGCCGGGACCGTGGAAGCCGCCCAGGATGCGCGTGCCGGCCACCCCAGCCGCGAATGTCCCGTCCGGACCGGCCGCGACGCTCTCGAACGACACCGTCCCGACCGCGTGCGCCGTCCCGCGGTCGATGTTCATGATGCCGCCGAAAGCGACGTCGAGGGAGGCGCCGGACCCGTCGCTCCCGGAGCGGAGGTCCCAGGTCAGGACCGCGTCCCCCACGAGCCGCTCGCCGCGGGCATCCCCGGTGACGGGCGTTCCCGCCATGATGCCGAACCAGGTCGCGCTGCCGGTCGGCGGGGATCCCGCGAGCTCGCCCAGGGCGATCCCGTACAAGACGTCGACGGGGCCCTCGTCGCCGGGACCCTCGTCGCCGGGCCCGATCTCGTTCAGGACCGCGAACGAGCCGTGCTCCAGCCAAGCGCCGAGACTGGCGAGGTCCGCGCCCGTGTGCGTCGAGGCCTCCCACCACAGGGTGACGCCGCGCTTCGAGCCGATGGCGACGGGAGCGCCCTGCCTGAGGGGCGTGTTCGCAAGCTCGATCGTGTCGACGGCGCCACCTGGCGATTCAGTCACGGTGCACCGCGTTCCGCCGCACCGCGTCAGGAGGCGGAACGCCGGACCCCCGGTGCCGCCCGACTCCCCGTGCATCGTCGACAGGAAAAGGGAATCGGCGCGGGCGCGGATGTCGAGGTTTCGTTCTTGCTGCGCCTCCGCCGTCTCGACCTGCGCCGACAGCCCGGCAAGCTCCCGGATCCCTTCGACGTCGAGCGACGGCCAGGGCGCCGGCCCGGGCGCTGGACCGCCGCCCCCGGAGCAAGCCGCGAGCGGGAGGAGGGCGGCCAGCGCCAGGCTGCACGCGGAATTGTATCTCATGCCCGTATTCCTTGCTGCCGGGGTCGACATATGGCGCGACAATCTGCATGGCGTCGTATTGCCTCATCCAGGAATGTCACTTTCAGCAGCACCTTTGCCGCATCAGGAACGTTACAGTAGGCCCTGCGGCTCCGGAAGCCGCATTTGGGGTAGTGTTCGGTGACAAATAGACCTGTCCGGCTTTCCTCTTTTGCCAATGCACCAGATGCCGGTTGTTTTTCCTGGTCCTGTGGGATTCTTGGGCGAGAGGCGCAAGAGCGTGGGCAGGCGGCGGTCAAAGCCCCGCGTCGTCCACGGGCTGTCCACACGGCCCGGAGGGTTTGTACGCGATTCCACAGGGTCGTAGCCGTCGCAGACGCCAGCATGATTGACGCGCTAGATCGACAAGCGGCTCGCGGCCGCCAAGACACGGCCGCCGCTCCGGACGGTGCGCCTACTGCCGTGTAGCGCCGAAGGCGCCGAAGATGTCGGACTGCTCGAAGATGCCGGCCGCCTCGGCGTGGCCGGGACCCTGGAAGCCGCCATGGATGCGCGTGCCCGACTGGCCGCGCGAGAATGTCCCGTCCGGACCGACCTCCAGGTCGGAGAAGATTACCGTCCCGATCGCGTGCGCGGTCCCGCGGTCGATGTTCCTGATGCCGCTGAACGCCGCGTCGAGGCCGCCAGCGGCCATGTCGTAGTTCAGCGCCGCCGTCCCCACGAGCCGGTCGCCCTCTTCATCCCCGGAGGTGGTCGTTCCAACCATGATGCCGAGCCAGCTCGCCGACTCCGTCAGCGGGCGTCTCGTGAGATCTCCCAGGACGAGCGCGTACGAGTAGCTGGACTCGACGTTCTCTCCCGTTACGCGATCGGTGAAGAGTCCGAAGGAGCCGTGCTCCATCCAGGCACCGAGCGAGGCTCGGTCCGCGCCCATGTGCCGACCGGTCTCCGACAGGAGCGTGATGCCGTGCGCGGAGCCGATGGCCTCGGCATCGCCACGCACGACCGGGGAGGTGGCAAGGTCGAACATGTCGCTCGTGCCGGTCACGGGATCGTGCATCTCGCAGCGCGCCCCGGAGCACTCCGGCAGCAGCCGAAACCTGCGGGTATCGTCCGGGCCGGCCACCTCCACGCGCATCGTCGACAGGATCAGGGAATCCACGCGCGCGGAATTCTCCTGCTGACGCGCCTGCTGCGCCGCCGCCGTCTCGATCGGCGCCGAAAGGCCGGTGAGATTCCTGATGTCGCCAGGCGAGAGGGCCGGCATCGACGCCGGACCGTTGCCGCACGCCGCGAGGAAGAGGGCGGTCCCGACGGCGAGGCCGCAGGCAGGATGGTGTCTCATGTCGATCTCCCTTGTTGGCGCCGCCGGGCGAATCCTCGCACTGAAGCGGCAGGGTAAACGATATTCCGTGAGTTGTGTGTGCGAAGCTGGGAGATGCGCGTGCTTTTTTCGTGGCCTTTCGGCGCTCTCGATGCCGTCCTCGCCCTGCGGTGCCCGAATCCCCCGCCGCCGGCACCGGACTGATTCGGCCCAGGCCGGAAGGACGGAGACCAGCGCGGAGACCACCTGCTGCGCCGTGTTGTTTTTTGAACTGCTCTGACGTGAATTTCCCGCGCCTTTTCATCGGGATTGGTAAAGTTCTTCCCGCTTTCCGCTGACATGGCTGAACTTGGGTCGGCGATTTCCTGCTCAAAATGGCAATGACCGGCCATTCGACCCGCCGTCGATTCATGAGATTCCGGTCTTCAGGTCAGGAATTGAGCGATTCACGGATCGCCGCGAGGCATCGATCCCGCAGCCGGGCGACCGGCTTGCCCTAAATTGCCGGCGGATCGGGGGCCCTCGATTGTTGGCACCGGAAATGCGAGATTTCCCGCTCGCTGATCGTCGCGTTTTCGATCATGGAGACTTCGGTCAGCCCCGGGACAAGCATCCGCCGGAGCGCAAGCAGGGCGCACAGGATCGGAAGGCCGTCCGCGTGGCCCAAGCGGTCGCGCAGGCTGAGAACCATCGGCTGGCAGAGACGCAGCCGGTCCGGAACCAAGGCGATCAGGACGACCCGCAGGCACGCGTGAACCGAATCCCGCCGCAGCAGCAGCCAGCGCCGCGCGCCGCCATACGCGGCGCTGGACGCACTCCTCCAGCGTCATGTCCGGCGAGAGGCGAAACTACATTCCGTGACAACCGGTCGAATCTAGGGCTGGCTCTCGACGGCGTCGAGGTCGCTGCCTGCACTCTACGTCAAGGAGGCTGCTGGATTATGGCTGCCCGGGAAAGAAGGCATTCCCGGACTGTCACTGATCTGCTGGGGAAACAGGTCGCAAGGAACGTGTGAAAAACCACACGCTCGTGCTCGAATAACGTGACATCCTACACAGGCCCGACATGCGTCACGACATTCTCGTCCCAGCGGCTCAAGTTCGCATCTCGCCAGGATCGAATCGGGACCTCTTGTTTCCGGACTCGGTACGGGCCAATTGCCGGAGGCGGCGATCATGCCCGCATCCGCTGCCCCTCTGGATCGAACAGCGGCTGCACAAGGCGCCTTGCCCTGCGCAGTTCTCCCAGAATCTCGACTTGAACTTCCAAATCCTCCGACGCCAGTTCTGCGGGGACAAGCCCAAAGGCAATCGACCTGTCCTGCCAATGCGAATACCCGCCCGACGTGCAGAACCCGACAACGCTGTCCTCGTGCCAGATCGGCTCCCATGCAACGACATCTGCGTCGTCCGCATCGACCTCGAAGGCGCAAAGGCGTCGCGCCGGCCCGGCATCGCGTTCTCGTTCGGCAGCCGCGCGCCCGATGAAATCGCCGTTCTTGCCGAACGCAATGAACCTGTCGAGCCCGGTTTCGGCGGCGGTGTAGTCCTGCGAATACTCCCGCTGCCAGGATCCGAAGAAGCGATCGAGCCGGAGCGACATCATCGCACGCATCCCGAAAGGACGAAGATCGAACTCGCGACCGGCTTCGCTCAACACCTGCCACAGATGCCGCTGCGAGGTCAGGTCGCAATAGATTTCGTAGCCAAGATCCCCGGTATAGCTCACGCGCTGCACTGTGCAGTCGGCCATTCCCAGGGTGAGCCTCCGCACACCGAGGAACGGAAACGCCTCGTTCGACACGTCTGCTCCGCAAGCGCGTGCCAACAGGTCGCGCGCTTCAGGGCCGGCAATCTGGAAGCCCGTCTGCGCGTCGGAAATGTTCCGGACGGTTGCCTCATCCGCTTCCGAAAGGTGCTTCTCGAACCAGCGAAGATGGAAGTCCTGGCTGCCATAGCTGGCCGTGAGCCGGTACTCGTCCTCTGCAAGGCAGGATACCGTGAAGTCTCCCACAAGGCGCCCTGACGGCGCCAGCATCGGCGTCAGGCTGAGGCGGCCTTGTCGTGGAATGCGGCCGGCCATGATCCGGTCGAGCCAAGCCCGCGCTCCCGGCCCCTGCACCTGGAACTTGCTGAAATTGTGCACCTCGTTGATCCCGACCCTCTCCCGCACGTGCCGGACTTCCTGCCTGACGGCATCCCATGCGTTGGAGCGCCGGAAACTCGGAGCTTCCAGCCGTGGCTCCCCGGGCAGGGCGAAGTAATTCACGACTTCCAGACCGTAGGCCTCGCCAAACACCGCGTTCATCCCGTCCCAGATGTCGTACATTGGCGTCGTGCGGAACGGTCGCGCAGCCGGCAGTTCCTCGTTCGGGTAGCTGACGGAAAATCGCCGCCGATAGTTCTCGGTCACCTTCGGAACGGTGTAGCCCGGCGTGGTCCAGCGCCCGTAGCGCGACACGTCCATGGCCCACGGGTCGCGCTCAGGTGCACCCTCGATCATCCATTGCGCCAGCGCGAGACCGACGCCCCCGCCCTGGCTGAATCCAGCCATCACTGCGCATGCGGACCAGTAATTCCTCAACCCCGGCACGGGTCCGACCAGCGGATTGCCGTCTGGCGCAAAGGTGAAGGGACCGTGTATCGCGCGCTTGATCCCGGCGCGCTCAAGTATCGGGAACCGGCGATAGGCAAAGTCCACAGCCTCTTCGATCTTGTCGAACTGGTCGTTCAGCAGTTCATGTCCGAAGTTCCAGGGCGTTCCGTCCACGGCCCAGGGTTCGCAGGGCTGCTCGTAGAAGCCGATGACGAACCCCTTGCCTTCCTGCCTCAGATAGCTTTCGCCTCCCGGATCGATGACATGCGGGATCTCCTCGTCCCTCGCCGCGATTTCCGGCACGTCCTCCGTCACGAGATACTGGTGGGCCATCGGCAGAAGCGGCAGGTAAATTCCCGCCATTGACGCGACCTCGCGTGCCCACAGCCCCGCTGCGTTGACCACGTGTTCCGCAACGACGACGCCTTTCTCCGTTACAACGTCCCAGTTGCCGTCCGTGCGCATGTTGGTTTCGACCACGCGGTTTTGCGTGATGATCTCGGCACCGCCCATCCGCGCCGCCCTGGCATAGGCGTGAGTGGTCCCGGATGGGTCAAGGTGGCCGTCGAGCGGGTCGTAGAGCGCACCCAAGACGCCTTCGACATTCACGAAATCGGCCATTTCGACAATCTCGGCGGGAGTCAGGATCCGGGTCTCCAGCCCCATGTATCGGTGCTTGGCTCGCTCGGCCTTGAGCATGTCCAGACGCTCGGGGGTGTCAGCCAGGGTCAGCCCGCCACAGTGATGCAGGCCGCACGACATGCCGGTCCTTTCCTCGAGTTCGTCGTAAAGACCGATCGTGTATCCCTGCAGCGCGGCCATGTTGGTGTCGCCGTTCAGCGTGTGGAACCCGCCCGCAGCATGCCATGTCGACCCGCTGGTGAGGTCCGAACGCTCGATCAGCATGACATCCTGCCATCCAAGCTTGGTCAGGTGATACAGGACGGAACAGCCAACGACTCCGCCGCCAATGACCACGACGCGTGCTTGTGTCTTCATGTCTGCCTCCTGCTCAACCTGATTTCCGCCGACTGCTCAATCGACCCTCCCCAAGTTCGCCAGTCGCGCCCGAAGCGCTTCCGCCCGTTCGTCACCTCGTTCAAGAGCAAAGATCCACGCATGCGTCAGAAAGAACGCGGCGGAGTCGATGTCGTCCGATGCCTCCGACTTGTCCGCAACCACGGCATAAAGTCCGATCAACGCGTCGCCGTCACCAGATTCATGGGCTGCAAGGAGCTCGCGTTCGAGGGCTGGCAGTTCATCTGCAGTCACTCGGCGGCCACCATTGCTTCGGACATGCGTTCGGCAACCCAACGGTGGAACAGGTGGGTCGGCCGATCCATCACCGGGGAAAACCGGCCGCCGTCAAATCCCGGGGCGCAACGTGCTGCCTGCATTCCTTCCACGACGCCGACGTCTTCGATGAAGACCTCCTTCCACTGTTCGGCGTTCTTCGACCGCAGTGAATCGGGCGTATCCGGCGAGGCGTAGTAGAGATGGATGTGCTCCCGGGTCATGCCAGGCCCCTTGGCTTCGAGGATGAACACGAAGAAATGGTCGCGCTGAACGCCTAGCAGCACGTTCGGCGCTACCGTGATGTATTCGCCGGCCGTGTCCCATCTCTTCGAAAGTCCGGGAAAGTCCGGGAAAACCGTCCCGTCATCGTCACGTATCTGCCGGTAGACCTCCGTGCCTTGGCCGAAGAACCGCCCCGGTGCCTCGATATGATAGTGATCCTCGAGCCGGGAATAGCTGTTCAGGCCGGGATGCACCCAAGGCAGATGGTAGCTCTCGCAAAAGTTCTCGACCGCGAGCTTCCAGTTCGTGCGACAATCCAGCTGAAAGCGGCTGTCCGGGCCGCCATGATGGATCGGGACGTCGAACTCCGCCCAGCGGGCGATGAGGTCGGCATGCAGGTCGTCGAAGTCGGGAGCGTCTCCGGAGAAGTTCACGAAAACGACATCCATCCAGACATGCGTTCGCACTTCGAGAAGCCCGAGATTGTCGCGCTTGATCCCTGCGTGCGAGTTCCTGCCCGGCCCGCCGACATGCGGCGTCGCGACCAGCTTGCCTTCATGGCTGTAGCACCAGGAATGATAGGGACAGCGGATCGCGCCCTCAATCGTGCGCGGCTCTGTCAAGAGGATCATGCCGCGATGGCGGCACACGTTCTGGAAGACCCGGATCTGGCCGTCCTTTCCCCTGATTACGAAGAGAGGGACGCCCAGGAAGTCGATTGGTCGGGCGTCGCCGGGTTCCGGCACATCGGCCGTGACGCAGATGCCTGCCCATGTCGGGAACCACAGCCGTTCGCGTTCGCGCCCATAGATCTCTTCGGACGTATAGTATCCATTTGGCAGTCCGTTGGCCGTCTCCACGGGCCGCAGCACGGATGCCAGATCACCGTTTGTCATGTCAGCCACTCCAATGGAAGTTACGCAAGTCGCTCCAGCGGAACCGCGCAACGATGGACAACTGCGTTTATCCGGTCGCGCCCTTTCGCGACACGTCCTGTTCTGTCAGCGTCACGGCACGCATATGCACGACCTTGCCCTTCGCGGCGGCCTCTTGCGCAGCAAGGCCCATCTCGACTGCGCAGGCACCGTCGAGAAGCCTGACCTCCGGTTCGCCGTGGTTCCTCAGCATGTCGAGGAAACGCAGGTGCTGGTAGTAGGTTGCACCATTGTGATCGCCGATGGCTTGCAGGTCCGGATCGATCGGAATGTCCACCGACCGCGGACCCTTGGGCTCGCGGGGCGAGACCACAACCTGCGGCTGTGGCGGCGGCCCAAGATTTTCGGGCCAGAACCGGAGCGGGCCCGGTACCCGTGCCTCGATCTTGCCCTTCGGCCCGACCGCCGTCAGTTCTTCCTGGTAGTCCGAGCCATCCGCATACATGCAGAGCTCAAGCATCGCGCGGCAACCGTTGCCGAATTCGACGATGACATAGGCGCCGTCCCAGATGTCGGGCGTTTCGCCTCCATAGTCCTCGTTCAGGTGATTGACGTCCTGCCCGGCCGAGGCCATGACGCGTTCGGGCTCCCCGTCAAGGATGTGCCGCATCAGGTCGAAGAAGTGGCAGCACTTCTCGACAAGCGTCCCACCAGTGTTGCGGTTGAACCTGTTCCAGTCACCGACCTTGTGCAGGAACGGAAACCGATGCTCGCGAATGGTAAGCATCGTCGGACCGCCGGTCGCCTCGGCGACTTCCTCGATGAAAGACTTGATGGGTGGCATGTAGCGATATTCCATGCCGACCCAGACCTGCGCCGGATACTCGGCAGCAAGTCCCTGAATCCGCTTCGCGTCAGTCGCACGGGTATAGAGCGGCTTTTCGATCAGCAGCGGCAGCGGACGCGTGCGTGCAATCGCTTCGAACTGGGCGGCGTGAAGGTGGTTGGGTGAGGCGATCACCAGGCAGTCAATCCCTGGGTCGGCAAGAAAGTCGGCCAGCGATTCATGCATTCGCGCAGCGGGAACGACCTTCCGCGCCGCATCGGCCATTTGTGCGTCCGGCTCGAAGACTGCCGCGACCCGGGCATCCGGCAACAGCGCGATGTTGCGCGCATGCTCCTGCCCCATCATTCCGCAGCCGACAATTCCGTAATTGATCACTTCCGGCATTTCGGACCTCAACTCATCCGCGGCATTTTGCAGCGATGCGTGGAATCGAACCAAGTCTTCGAGATATCAGCGATTTTCAATTCTACCGTCAAGCGTTGACGCGAACCGTTGCCGACACCGGCGGCAGCCCTTCGCAATTCCAACTCGGCACGTGACAAGTGCCCGCACGCCTTCGTCTGTCCTTGGATCATGCCGTTCCAGCGGCCTTCGCTTAGGAATGCGCGTAGCATCAGATGGGTTCCCAGGGACCAAGACGCGGTTTCAGATGCAATGAACCGAAGTCTTCAGCAGCGTGGCAAGCACTTGGTCCTCGCCAGGTCGTCAGTTTTTCAGCCTCCCGTTTTCGCGCTCATATCGCATTAACGCAAATCGTTGGCTGTCCGGCGACCAGCAGGGCACGTTGATCGTTCCCTGGCCACCAAAGAGCGCCACAAGCGGTCGGACCTGTCCGGTGGCGCACTCCAAAAGGCGCAATTCGACGTCGCGGCCCGATGGATGTCCCTTGGTGCCTGGCGCATAGGCAAGATAGAGCACATGACGACCGTCGGGCGATGGGTGCGGAAACCAGTTCACGCTCGCATCGTCAGTCATCTGCTGCGGGTCACGCCCATCGGGTCTCACACGCCAGAGCTGCATGTTTCCGCCACGATCCGAATTGAACCAGATCCACTCCCCATCCGGCGAGTAGTCCGGTCCGTCATAGTGGTGCGGCCCGCCAATCACTATGACCTCGCCGCTTCCGTCCGTGGCGCATGTGGCGATGCAGAACTCGCCGTTTCGGACGGCAGTATAGGCGAGCTGACCGCCGTCCGGGGACCAGCCATGCCACCAGGATGGTGTCGCCTCCGTGATCCGCTGAGGACGGCCACCTTCAATGGGCAAGGTGTAGATGCACGACTCGCCGCCGTCAGTATTGTCCGACACCGCCAGGAGGGAGGCATCGGGGGCGACGCCGTGGTCGTTGTTGATCCGCGAGAGTGCGCCGGTATCGATTGCGTTCAGGACAGGCACATCGAGCGGCACCCGATACAAGCGACCGTCGCCGTTCACGAGGAGCGATCCGGCATCCGGCATCCAGTTCGGCGCCTCAATCAGGAACGCAACGCTCAGCACCGTTTCGACACGATCAGTGCCGAGGTCGTAGATTTCGAGGTTGCTGCGCATCGCTTCGTCCTTTCACATGTTCGACAAGGCCCCGGCCCCTTCGTCTCCGAATCTCTTGTCAGGAACTGGATGGGCCCAGTCCGGATTCGGTATCGCATGGTCGGCTCCACCGACAAGATCCTCTCGGAAATCAAAGCCTGCAAGCAGATGGCGGTCCGGTCATTTATCTCCTTGGGCAATTCGCATATCGACGAGTGCGTGGCGTTCGGCGAACGGGTGATGTCGGAACTGAAGCCATGATCGCTCCCGCATGCCCATGGCCGCATGCCTGCCGCTGCCCCTGAGGCGCCTCTTGGTACAGGAGAAAGATGATGATGGACCGCGTCATGATTGGTGATGGCATCGAGTTCAGCCGCGTCGCCTACGGGATGTGGCGCATCGGCGACGACGATGACACCTCGCCCTCACGTATCCGCGCGAAGATCGAGGCCTGTCTCGAACAGGGCATCACGACCATCGACCAAGCAGACATCTACGGCGGCTACACGGCTGAAGGCCTGTTGGGCGCCTGCCTCAAGGAATGCCCCGGGCTGCGCGACAAGCTGGAAATCGTCACCAAGTGCGGCATTCTTGCTCCCGCCGGACGCCACGCATCTGCACGGGTCAAGCACTATGACACGACGGCCGCACACATCGCCGGATCCGTGGACATGTCGCTGTCCGAGATGGCCACGGACCGCATCGACCTCCTGCTTGTCCACCGTCCAGATCCGTTCATGGACCCCGAAGAGACCGGACGCGCTCTGGACAATGCCGTATCGTCGGGAAAGGTCCGTGCGGTCGGGGTTTCGAACTTTCGACCGTGGGACTGGACGCTTCTGCAGTCGGCGATGTCGACGCCGCTATTGACCAATCAGATCGAGATCAGCCTTGCCGAAACGACGTCGCTCAGAAATGGCGACATGGCCTTCCTTCAGGAGCGTCGGATACCCCCCATGGCCTGGTCGCCCTTGGGAGGCGGATCACTGTTTGCCGACGGAGGTGACTTGCGAACGGCGATCTCGAAGGTCGCATTGCAGCACGGAGTCGACGAGGCTGCCGTGGCTGTCGCATGGCTCCTTGCTCACCCGGCGGGCATCCTGCCCGTCATGGGCAGCAACCGGATTGACCGGATTCGCAAGTTTGGCGATGCGTTCAAGGTCGGCATGGACCGGGAAACCTGGTTTGAACTATATGTCAGCGCCCTGGGTGCCGACGTACCCTGACCCGCCCCGCCGAGTCGCCGGAGGCGAAGCCATGGCCCGTTGCACAGGATCGCTTCGCAGACCTTTCGCTGCAAAGCGATTCCGATCAGCGCTCATTGGGAGCGGATGGGCGACCGGATCTCCGAGCGCGCTACAATGCAGCTGCCCCCCTTTCCAGCGGCAGTGGCGCATTGGCCGAATTTTTGAACTCAACGGTCGTGAATACGAGATCAGTGTCGCCGATGTTTTCCAGGCTGTGGGTCATGCGTTCACCTTTCGCGAAAGTGAAGTGCCTTGTATCGCCCGTCTCGTAATCGACGTCGAAATGTGATCCGTCGGGTTGATGGCTGCGTGCCCGTCCCGGACCGTGAATGGTCCAAAAATAGTCGAGCACGTGGGTGTGAACCTTCAACCGCTCACCGGGCCGGGCATGGATATGCCAAACCCGTAAGCGATCGGTCTCAGACACCAATCGACTGCCGACTTCACCGCTTTCTGCGCGGTCAATGAACTCTTGGGTCAGATCCAATCCCACTATTCGACCTCCGCCCAAAAGACCACGAGGCTCGCAAATTTGATTGGCATGGCCGGGTTGGAGCATATCATCCGCGAATGCGCGCCCATCTCGCCGGAGACCGCGATTTCTGGGCGGGATGCTCCATTCAGGGCGCGCGGCAAATCGTGGAGGTCCGCCGTGACCATGCCGACACACGCCAAGCGGCAGATGCGCCTGATTTGTGAAAGACCGCCCGTGATGGAGATCAGCAGGGACAGGCCATTCAATGCGGACTGTCGAAAGGTGCCATACCCTTGCTCGACCGTCTTAGTATCGCCCGCCAGCCAAGCAAACTTCAGCTGACAATCGATCCAAGACAGCATGTCGGACATGTCGATGATATTGCTGATCCGTGCATGCGTGACGCCATCGGCCACCGAGTTGCGTGCTGACGGCGGGTCGAGGCCCAACTCAGGCAGGCGTTCTTCGGGTGTCGCCCCTGTGGCGTTCCCAAGCTTCATTCGTCCTCCTGCACATTCGACCATTGATAGTGCTCTGATCTGTTGCATCAAACTAGTCTGGCCGCGCGACTTCGCGCAATGCCGGCCAAGAAGGAATTTGCGCCAAGCCGGCGAACTCGTGGCGCGAGAACGCAAGCGGCACGGAATATTCTGACGATTTGCTGCATCCTCGAAATCGGGATCATTCATCCAGAGAGTGAACCTTAAGTCATTGCTTTCATAACAATTTATCGCAATCCCAAGGCAAGGTATGCGCTTCCCCCATCCCGCGGAAAGCTGTCCTGCGGGCTCGATTGCGCGCGTACCAAGCGCACCGATTCCTTCGAACATGTCTATGCGAACTTGACGCTCGGCAACTTGGCAGTCGAAGTCCTGCACCATTTGGCCCTAGCCGAACCGATTCACCGAACGCATCATGCGCCTGACGCTCTTGCGCGATGGAATCACTGCATGGGCGTCGCGGGCAGCGACAACGCCCTGGCACCTGCGCGTGTTGCAGGCCGAATCCCCAGCGACGCTTTCGATCTTCTCGCAAGACCAGATTTGGTCGGACGGATTTGGCAGCATTGGTGCGTCGCCGAATTTGCAATTGGCGATCCCGACAGCCCGAACCTCCGGTGCCTCTTCCTCGATGCCGAGGCCGATCCCGATTCCAATTTTTGCGACAGAGCCCGCTCACGGGGCCCATGTCCGACACGGATGCCAACGCGTGGGCCAGAAATCAGACGATGCCATTGCTCCAGAACATGGACTCCAGATCCCGGACGATCTCGGTCTTGCCGCCATCCAGATAACGATATTCGAGGGATTTACCCGGCAGGCGTTGACCCGACACCCTGCCCCGCTACAGTCCCCACGAGCAACGAGGAGACGGCCATGGACGGAAGCGGCAGCGCTGCCGGTGCCGAAGACTGGGGACCGTTCGGCCGACCGTTGTTCGACGATCCCTCGGCACTGGCGCTGAGCCGGGTCGGTGTCGTCGACGTCGGTTCGAACTCGGTCCGCATGGTCGTGTTTGACGGTGCGGCTCGATCTCCTGCGTATTTCTTCAACGAAAAGGTCATGGCGGGCCTTGGAGCCGGCCTGGCCGAAACCGGTTGCCTCAACCCGAAGGGAAAGGTCCGCGCGATGGCCGCCCTTCGCCGCTTTCAGGGACTTGCAGAAGCAATGGGCCTGGAGCCGTTGACGGCCGTGGCCACCGCCGCCGTGCGGGAAGCGCAGGACGGGCCCGAATTCTGCGATGAGGTATTTCGCGAGACCGGGCTCAAGCTCTGGGTGATTGATGGCGAAGAGGAGGCGCGGCTCTCGGCACAGGGCGTACTTCTAGGCTGGCCCGGGGCATACGGCCTCGCCTGCGACCTTGGCGGCGCGTCCATGGAACTGGCGGAACTGCGAGACGGGGTGGTCGGAAGAAGGCTCTCTTCGCAACTCGGCCCCCAGCGACTGCGAGTCGTCAAGGGCGGCAAGAAGGGGCTGAGAAAGTTCCTGAAACAGGAAGTGGGCGCACTTGCCGAGACCATTGGACCTCAGCGTGACCGCCTGTTCCTTGTCGGCGGCTCCTGGCGGGCGATTGCCCGAATCGACATGGACAGGCGGGGCTATCCGCTGGCCGCGCTGCACGAATACCGGATGAGCCGGAAGACGGTCTACCGGACGATCGAGTTCATCGAGGAAAGCGATCTGGAGGAACTGCGGATACGCGTGGGATTGGGCGAAGGCCGCATGGACCTGCTGCCACTCGCGTCCCAGCTCCTGAGACACCTCGTACGCGAATTCAAGCCCTACGACATTGCCATTTCCAGCTACGGCATTCGCGAGGGAATGCTGTACGAGCAAATGCCGCAGGAGCTTCGCGACCGGGATCCCCTGATCGAGGCCTGCCGCTTCCACGAGGCCAAGGACGCGCGGATGCCGGGATTCGGCCGTCGACTTTATGATTTCGTGCTGCCGCTGTTTTCGGGACGCAGCGCCCCCGACAAGCGACTCATCAAGGCTGCATGCCTCCTGCATGACGTGAGTTGGCGCGCCCATCCTGACTACCGTCACGAGGTCTCCTTCGCGGAGGTGACGCGCGCAAATTTCGGCGGCATGACCCACAAGGAGCGCGTGTTTCTTGGTGTTGCGCTGCTGCATCGCTACAAGAACAGTCGTGCGGATTCTCCCTTTCAGGACCTCGTCGACCTGATCGAGGAAACGGACCTGAATTGGGCCGAAATTCTCGGAAAGGCGTTGCGATTCGGCGCAATTCTCACGGCGTCCGAAGACGACAAGATGGGAGCGCTCAGGTACTATCCGAAACGCAAGTGCCTGGAACTTCGCCTCGCGCCGGGCACGCGCGACCTGTACGGAGAGGTCGCGGAGGCACGCCTGAATTCCCTGGCTGGCGCACTCGGTGGCGTGGAAATCGTGGTCAAGGGCCGCTGAATCTCTCCACATCGCGGCACGTCCGTACAGCAGCCGCCAGCGGAACGACGGGCTCTTGCAGCGAGAAGAAACGGCCCGCGCAGGTGCCGTTGCTACAATTCGAGACACCAGCGCATGATGGCCTTCTGGACGTGAAGGCGATTCTCCGCCTCGTCAAAAATGACAGAATTGGGGCCGTCCATGACTTCGTCCGTCGCCTCTTCACCTCGGTGCGCGGGCAAGCAATGCATGAACAGTGCGCCGGGCTTTGCATGTGTCATCAGTTCCGCGTTGACCTGATACGGCTCAAGTTGCTTCCAGCGACGTTCCTTGATTGCCGGGCTGTCGTGCATTGAAACCCAGGTGTCCGCAACGACGAGGTCGGCCCCGCTGACGGCCTTGACCGGATCGGAATCCAATTCGACGGATGCGCCGCTGGCCCTAGCGAGATCCACGAATTGCGCTTCAGGATGCAGTTCCTCCGGCCCCGTCACGACCATTTCGAATCCGAACTGCCCGGCGGCGTGCAGGAATGATGCACAAACGTTGTTGCCGTCTCCGACCCAGACCACCTTCTTGCCGGAAATCGGACCGCGATGTTCCTCGAAGGTCATCACGTCCGCCATGACCTGGCAGGGATGAGTGCGGTTCGTGAGCCCGTTTATCACGGGCACGGTGGCATGACTCGCAAGCTCAAGAAGTGACTCTTCCGCAAAAGTCCGGATCATCACGAGATCCACGTAGCGCGAAAGAACCCGCGCCGTGTCGGCGATGGTCTCCCCGTGACCGAGCTGGATTTCATTGCCGGAGAGGATCAGCGTCTTCCCCCCCAGTTGACGAACTCCGACGTCGAAAGAAACGCGGGTACGGGTCGACGGCTTTTCGAAGAGCAGCGCCACCATTCGACCCGCCAATGCCTGCACGTCGTCTTCAACGCCCTTTGGACGACCTGCACGCGAGTCCTTCATTGCCTTGGCCTGGTCAAGAATGCCGCGAAGAACACCCGGTTCGACATTGTGGATGTCAAGAAAGTGTCTCATGTGCGTCGTTCCCCAGCGCTCAAGTCGTCGCGACTGTTCGATTCTCGCGACGGTCAGGCGGCCTTGGCCGCCGTCGCGGCCTTGTCCAGGCGAGTCATGGCCTCGGCAATTTCTTCTTCACTTATGGTCAGTGCCGGCAGAAGGCGAACCACGTTGTCACCGGCCGGAACCGTAATGATGCCTGCGTCAAATCCGGCCTTGACGACATCCGCATTTGGCATCTTGCACTTGATGCCGAGCATCAGTCCATCTCCGCGAACGCCTTCGAACACGTCAGAGTGCTCTGCAACCAGGCCCTCGAGTTTCTGGCGCAGCATCCCCGCCTTGCGGTTCACTTCCGCGAGGAAGGTCTTGTCCGCCACGGTCTTCATCACCGCGTTCCCGATCGCCATTGCGAGTGGACTGCCGCCATAAGTTGAACCATGGGTTCCCACCGTCATGCCAGAGGCTGCATCCTCGGTGGCCAGCACTGCGCCAAGTGGAAAGCCGCCTCCGATTCCCTTGGCGACCATCATAATGTCGGGCGCAATTCCAGCCCGCTCGTGCGCAAAGAGCCTTCCGGTTCGTCCCATCCCGCACTGCACCTCGTCCAGGATCAGCAACACGCCCGCTTCGTCACAAAGTTGGCGAAGCGCCTTCAGGGACGCGTCAGGCAGCAGAACGATGCCGCCTTCGCCCTGCACCGGCTCGACAATAACCGCGGCACTTGCCTCCGTCATCCTGGCACGAACGGCGTCAATGTCGCCGAAGGGTACCTGCAAGAAACCTGGCAGCAACGGACCAAATCCCTTGACCATTTTTTCTGCACCGGATGCTGCGATGGCTGCGCTTGAGCGACCGTGAAAACAGCCCTCGAACGCGATGATTTCGAGCCGTTCGGGCTGGCCTTTCTCGTAATGGTACTTTCGGGCCATCTTGACGGCCAGTTCACAGGCTTCGGTGCCCGAATTCGTGAAAAACACGGTGTCGGCGAATGTAGCCTCGACCAGTCGGTCCGCGAGTTCAACCTGCCCCGGAATTTCATAGAGGTTCGAGACATGCCACAGCGAGTTCGCCTGTGACGTCAGCGCATCCACCAATATCGGATTGGCGTGACCCAGCAATGTCACCGCGATCCCCGAACCCATATCGAGAAAGCGTCGTCCATCCGCTTCAATCAGCCAGCTGCCTTCGCCCTTCACGAACTTGAGGGGCGCGCGGGAATAGGTGGGCAGAATCGACGGTATCATCCGGTCTTCCTTTCAACAGATTTCTAGACGTGCCAGTGGTGACTGACCAAGTCAACGATGACGGAAATGGGCGTGCAGTTTCGGACGCTGGTTCAGCGTCGGCGTCGGAGCAAAGAACTTGCGGCACACGTCATGGGCCGACGCATATGCAAACTGCAGCCCAAAGGAAAGGGGAAACTTGAAGCTGCCTGCAGTCACAGCCGGGCGGATTGGCGCCCCAAGAGATCGTTCCAATACGTCGTGACCCTCAATTGAATGTCGAAACCGGTATCGAGGGTGACACGGGTTGAGCAGAGGTCACGCAGGTGAACTGCTGACGGCCGCGCAACCGATCAATAGCGCTCGGTGAATGCAGAACGATCATGAGGCGGGGCGCCGTTGTACGCGAAGTACTCCTCCGCCCTGACAATTCGCCCGCAACGCACTTCAAAGAGGGACACCGCGAACAAGGAGGTGTTGACATCACTGATCTTCGTCACCGTCACCACGCCATCGGCACATTCGTCGATTCGCTGGACCGTGCAGCGCCAGGTGCCAGGATAACTCTCGTTGAGAGCGATGAAGTTCTCCGGGCCGCATATGCGCTCGCGAGTGTTCGGCCAGTGTGCTTCGAAGTCCTCGGACAACAAGGGCAAGGCATCCCGGAATCGCCGTTGGTCAAAACAATGCCAGAGCTCTATCGCCACATCCCGGCCCTTACGCTCGGTTAGCGGAACGTCAGGTCGATTCAATTGTTTTCCCTCACACTTGTTGCCTTTCAGCACGCCTTAGCAAGATCCGCGTTGGAATACACGCCAACGGCAGGTTCGCAGCCTCTGCGTCGGCATGCGTCCAGACATCAACAGTTTGCCGACCAATCAGGCGACGCCCATCGTCCTTGGAAAGGGGGTGCCGCGTCCTTGGATGAACTCTTGCAAAGAGGGCGGCCGCTTCCAAATCTGCACGACACAAGGATGGCAATCACTTTAGCGCGGCGGGCAATCCTTCGCCAGCCAGGGCGTCGGCGGCTTCATAGACGCCGGCACGGGTGCCGCGCAGAACGGGCATGCCGCCTCGGACGCCCGGATCTTCCACAACACGCTCTCGCGCCTCCGCCCACTTGTTCAATCCAGCCATGGCTTCGGTCACTTTCTCACCACGAGAAATGGTGATGCAGCCGCTTTCAAATCGAAGACCGCTTGCCGAACCCGGATCTCGCCACAGTTGGCGCCAGTTTTCCTTGGCGTAACGCTCTACCTGGCGCATCGCGTCCAGTCGCATGCCCTCGCTCAGCTTGGAGCCGTCAGTGGCCCCAAGACTGACCATTGGCACTGCGTAGGCATGGAGCCTTCTTCGGTCGGCGACTTTCGCGGCCGCCGAATCAGGCAGAACCTCATCGTCAAGCAACTGATTGATCTTGCACGCCGCAACCCCGGTGGCGACGGATGCCTCGTTGATCAGCAATCTCTCTCTCGAGTCCATGCTTGGCTCCTTCTGGACTGGACAAGGCTGCCTCACGGGTTGCCCTTCAGAACTTCCGAATGGACCAGGTGGGACACTGCAGACGATAGATCAGAAAGAGAAAATGATAATGAAGAAAGCACTTTTTGCGACTACGGCACTCGTGACGATGTCGGGCGCAGCCTATGCCCAGGGCGTGACGCTCTCTGGCTCTGCCGAAATGGGAATAGCCGACGGCGGCGATGGCGACGCCATGTATCACATGGACGCAGACGTCACCTTCAAGATGGAATCCATGACCGACGCAGGACTGACGTTTGGCACGGCGCTCAACTTTGACGATAATGCCGGCGAAAACAAATACGCCGTGAGCGTAAGCGGCACGTTCGGAACCGTCACCTTGGGAGACACCGGCGGTGCCTTCGACTGGGCAATGGCAGAAGTCGGCGGTGCCGGCGCGATCGCCGACAACCATACGGGTCACGCCGGTTTCAGCGGCAACTCCGGCCTCGACGGCCTCAACATCCTGCGCTACGACAACTCTTTCGGGGATCTCGGAATTGCCCTCTCGTTTGAGCAGGACGATGGCAGCGGCGACGTCATCGGCGCTGGCGTCAAAGGAGGCTTCGGCGATTTCGGCATTGGCACCGGCTTCCAGCAGCATGACAGCTCCAGCGTCTCCGGCGTGAGCGTCACGGCCACCTTCGGCGACATCAGTGGCGGGCTGAATTACTCCAGGACGTGCAACGACGCGGATGCCGACGTCACGCACCTCGGTGTCGGCGCGACGTACACGATGGGCGCCACGGCGGTCAACGTCAACTTCGGCCAGATGGGCATCTCAGCGGTCGCCGGGTCATTCAATGTCCACCCTGCGACAATCTATCGATGCATAAACGAACATCGGTCTTTGTGACGGTCTGCCGTTCCACTCAGCCCTACGTCCCAACAACACCTGGCCCGCGAAGCCCGACCTTGGAAAGCAGCCAAGGCCTGGAAAACGATCCGAAAGCCCAAGTGCTCCGCAAGCCCAATCGATTCTGGCCTCCTCTTGATCCGTTGTGACAACGTGTCCAAAGATCCGGAATTCCATGTGGTTCTTCTCGACAACAATCGGAAAGTAATTCCACTTAGTGGCTTTAGTCCGGAGTTTTGAGCGGATTAAGGCGCGAAAGCTTGATTTGTGTGAAATGGCACTATATATCGGACAGAATTCCGTCTTAACCTCTTGAAATCGGAAAAACGTCCGGTGTAACCCTTGGAGAGTGTTGTGGGCTCGTTGCAAGTCAAATCTGCATTGTCGCAGCTGGGTCGCGATATCCAGACAGCGCGAAAAAGGCGCCGCATGTCGGTTGCGGATTTCTGCAACCGGATTGGAGTGAGCGACAAGACACTTGCGAAGCTTGAGCGGGGCGGTGGTGGTGTCCGGCTTGAAACCTTTGCCATGGCGCTTCTGGCTCTGGGTATGCTGGACAGGCTTGCCGCGATCGCCGATCCATCGTCGGATTCCACCGGCATGGGACTAGACCGAGAGAGGCTTCCAGAGCGCATTCGGCAGCGCGGTCCATCGGCATCCCCGCGGATCGGCAAGGGCGTCAAGTCCATCCCCGTTGAGCCGAAAGATGCGCCAAAGGGGACAGTCGTTCTTGATGATGATGATGAAGGGACCGCATTCTAATGCCTGAAGCTTCTGTTGTTCTTGGGGACGCCAGCATCCCTGTCGGTCGTTTGATTTTTGAAACCGATGGACGCCGGTCTCACTCTACTTTCATCTATGATGAGAGATGGCTTGAAAGCCCGATAGGATTTGATCTCGCGCCGGACATGCCTCGCAGCCGTGCGCCCCTTCACTCTTCGGCGGAGGGGCGCGACAGCCGCCGTCGAGATGCCCTGGCGGGGCCCTTCACGGATACATCGCCTGATAGTTGGGGGCGTAAGCTCATTCGCCGAGTGCATGGCGAGGGTGCGACGGAGTTTGACTATCTGGTTGCGGCAGACGACAAGGCCCGCCATGGGGCGTTGCGGTTCTTGAACGAAGAGGGTGGACTGTTCCACCCGGATCAGCCGCCTGTGCCGCGCCTGGCCAATATTGAAGAGTTGCGCGCGATCGCGGCACGTTATGAGCGGGATCCGGACGGAGCTGAAGCCGAAGCGCGTGAACTTGTCGGCGCGGCGGGTTCGCTTGGCGGTGCGCGCCCGAAAGCCAATGTAGAGGATGGCGAGGACCTCTGGATCGCAAAGTTCACCTCAATTGATGATTCATGGCCCGTCGAAAGGTTGGAAATTGCCACCCTCACAATGGCGCGCGCGATAGGTATTCGAACACCGGAGGCCCGGCTTGAACTGGCGGCCAGCAGGCATCCTGTCGGCCTCATTAAGCGCTTTGATCGCCGCAAAGGTGGCCGGCTGCCATATTTGTCGGCCCGTACGGCACTGGGAAAAAAAGGTTCCGCCCACGGTTACTACACCGATATCGCTGATGCTTTGCGGCAAATTTCTGTGCTGCCAGACAGGGACATCTTGGAACTGTGGCAGCGCCTTCTGTTCACTGTGCTGATCACAAACACGGATGATCACCTGAAAAATCATGGACTTCTGTATGTGCGCGACAATCGCTGGCGCCTGTCTCCGATGTTTGACGTGAACCCGCAGCCACGCAGGCAACCCACTTTGGAAACCGGGATCAGCGACATTCACGGGTTTGAGCCCTCAGTGGAAGCGGTAATCGAGGCCGCGCCCTTTTTTGATATCGAGGAGGCCGATGCCAAGGCCATGGCCAAAAAAATGGCCAACACGATAACCGAGACTTGGGGTGAATCTCTCCGCCAGCACGGCATAACTGGGACCGCGCACAGGAGATGCGCACCAGCCTTTGAACACGAAAGAATGGAGTTTGCTCTCGGCTTGTGAAGCGCGCCGGTGATATTGCTTTGATTGCTTGCCAGAGTGCACTTATCGAGTTTGCGGTCGCTCGGGTTCTGTGGTCTCCGTCAGGAACCCTATCTGGCTCGATGGACGCACGGGTTGATCGAAAACGGCGTCATAGTTGAAGCCATCTTGGTTTTCTAAGCCGTAGGCTGCCTGCACAATGGACGCAGTGTTCAGACAATCATCCGATTGAAGATCTTAGTCTGTGTCAGGTCGATCCCGCGTTTATTCTCAGCGTAGACGGAAACGAGTCCCAAGTCCTTGAGCAGGTGGGATCGGTCGACGGTCGGATCGTCGGCAATGGGTCGGTGCTTGGACATGTCCCACTGGGGGCACATCCAACCGACGCCCGTGCGGGCCGCGTCTCGCGGTGACCCGCACGGGCCCTGAGCGAATCGGATGGGTCGGCCACGACACCCAGGTCGACAGGTCTCAACACGCCCGCACGAATCCCGCCTGAGGAAAGAACTGTCGAAAACCCGGATCCGGATCACCGGAAATCGTCGAAAAAGCCCGACTCCGGGATTGACTCCAAACATGGATGCTTGCGGGCGTCGATCCGGTCCGTCGCGGACCTCGGCGGGCCGGAGCTTGGCCAGTGAATGAGGTGGCGGGGAAGGCGGCACAGGCGCCGGCGCCGGAATTGGCGGCGCGGCGCCGACGCCGCCGCAGGCTGGCAGCATCAGGATGGCCGCAATGACCGTTGCCGCCAAGCCGCGCGGGCGTGTTACACAAGGACTCTTCATCGCCGCATGCACCTCATCCCTTTGGTCACAGGCCGCCAACGGTCTTCGCCAGAGCATGGAAGCACTCGACGCAGCCCGTCCAGTTCACATGGGCAGTCCATCCTTCGCGAACCCGAAAAGCTGACGATAGATCAGAAAGAGGAAATGATAATGAAGATTTTTTGTGACTACGGCACTCGTGACGATTTCGGGCGCGGCCTATGCCCAGGGCGTGACGCTCTCGGGTTTTGCCGAAATGGGAATCGCCGACGGCGGCAGTGGCGACCCAGAATTCCATCAGGACGTTGACGTCACCTTCAAGATGGAGGCCATGACAGACGCCGGCCTGCCTTTCGGGACTGCGGTTGATCTTGACGAGGATGCCGGTTCCGGGGGCTCCGACGACTTCGGTGTTGCGGCTTACATCAAGGGTCCATTTGGAAACGTCACTTTGGGTGACACCGACGGCCCGAACATTCTCGGGCTTGGCGGGTCGAATTTCTACCGCGAAAAGGTCTCGGATCCTGGGCAGGTACGCCTATTTCGACCGAGAAGCGGTTGGGCGCGGCAACGCACGGATGGAGTTCGTCGTCACGCACGAGATCCTGCACGCCTGGGGGATGGGCGCGCATATGGATACGCATGCGTATCCGAACGCCGTGCTCGTGCCCTTCGTGCCACGCAACCTGAACAAGGTGCCGCGTCTCTGGCTGACCGTGGATGGAGAGGCGTTGCTGGCAGAGACCATCCTCGTCCCCGGGACGCGGGTTTCCGACCTGACGGTCGCCGATCTCGGACCTGGGAAGACGAGGGGTACCGGAATCGACCCGTAGCCGCCTTCGCCTGTCACCAGCCGATCACGCGGGACGGGCTGAAAGACATCTTCGGCAAGGAGATCAGCCACGACCTGATCGGGCGGCTGCATGCGCGTGGTTTGATCGGTGCCTGACCACGGGCACCCAGACGTGGGGCACCATACACCTACGTGACGACGGACAAGTTTCTGGTCGCGTTCGATCTGGAGACCCTGCAGGACCTGCCGGATCGGGAACAGCTTGAGGATGCGGGGTTGGGGGCTGTCTAGGCTTGTGCAATCGCAACAAGTATGGACATTTGGTGAGTGGTCTAACCGACAAACAGTGATGTGTTTGACCCAGCCGTTGAGCGATAGAGTTGACTTTTATAGCTCAATAATTGTTATTGCGTGAGTTATAGACAGGAGTTCTATAACTCATGACGTGGAACTGGCAAGAGCCGGGTTGGCCGGACTTTCGATACGATGCTGCGGTCATTGCGCGGCTTGAGCAGCGGTTTTTGCTGTCGTCGGGAGAGATCCTGGGCGCTGTTCATCATGTTGGTCCGCCCGAACGTGACCAACTTCGAATTGATCTTCTGAGCGACGAGGCCATGAAGACCAGTGCGATCGAAGGTGAGGCGCTGGACAGGCTAAGTGTACAGTCTTCGCTGCGCCGCCATCTGGGCCTGTCCCCCGACAATTACCCGACAAAGCCAAGGGAACAGGGTGTGGCCGAGATGATGGTGGACGTTTATTCTACCTACGCCGAGCCGCTCACGCATGAAACGCTGTTCCGGTGGCACAAGATGCTCTTGTCCCATGACAGGCGCCTAGACACGATCGGGGCTTATCGGCGGCACGACGATGCAATGCAGATCGTCTCTGGCCGCATGGATCGACCTGTCGTGCATTTCGAGGCACCTCCATCTGACCAGGTTCCGGACGAGATGGACCGGTTTGTCGACTGGTTCAACCGAACTGCGAAAGGGGCCGAAATGGCTTTGCCG
>JAJEGW010000188.1 GCA_022819605.1 Silicimonas sp.
ATCACGACACCGTGGCCGGCATGTCTTGGCATGTCCGCATGGCGCCCGCCTGTGGACAGGAATGTGGAAAACCCGGATTGGGATCACCGAAAACCACCGAAAAAGCCCGGATCCGGGCTTGACTCAAAACATGGATGCTTCCCTGCGGACAGGGTCGAAGACAATTTTTCGGTGTCGTTCCTGAAAATGGCAATCGTCGCCAGTGCCGCAATGCATGACGCGGCGGGCCAGGAGAATCCGTGCACATCTCGCATCGTGAGGACTGCAACGCAGGGTCTCGTTTGCCAATCGGCTCAGGCAGGCAGGACGCAGCGCAAGGCAGCAGCACTGACTGCCGAAGCAGTGTGTGCGATCCGCCTTGCGCTCCCTGGCCATGTCACCTCCGCGAAAACAAGAGACATGGCCATTATGGATAGGAGCGGAAACGACGTTGGCATGACGGGCAAGGCGCGGACGGCGGACTTCCTGACCGGAAACCGAGGCGGAGAGGTCCCGGAATCCAGTCGTATTCGAGACATTGATGAAAACGATGACATGATGAACCATACGCAATCGGTGCGAAAGATGAGAATGATGCGAGCCGAGCAAGGGCTCTGCGTTTCCATTGGCCAGCCAAACGACATGAAGACGCAACGTTGCAACAAAACTGACGAAAATGGACAAGTGCACAGCGTCCGGCCTCTGCATTCTGTGTGGCGGGCCGAACGACACCGAGACGGTACGTTTCAGTTCCTGCCGTGTTGCGGACGGCCGGGATCACAACGATGGAGGAGGTGAACCGCTTCCTGGCGGACGCCTTCATCCCGGCGCACAACAACCTGTTCGGGAAGGCGCCGGCCGCGATCCCGGTCCCTTCCTGCACTCGCCGGGCGGGCAAACCTTGCCATGAACCCCGCAGGCTTGTTCATGCCAGGGACCGCGCAATGGTGGCCGTTGCAGGGCGCGTCAACCCTTCCCGTCGGCGCAGTCTTCGCCATGTTCGGACAGGCCTTGTGCGTGGCACCGCGTGGCTCCGGTCGCGGTGGTTGACTCGCCCCTTCCATTCGGCTCCTTCGAATTCGCGTTGAAAACCGGTCCGCTCCGGCCCAGGCGAAAACGCCTCCCTCGAGGCGAACCAGAGACGCAACACCTCCGTTTTCTTGTGCCAGGTGGGACCGCTTTTCTTGTCAGTGGTTGCAATCGCGCAACATCCGGTTACAACGTGGGACTCGTCGCGTCTCCGCTTGTACGGGCATTCCTCTGCATTGATTTGGCGGGGCGCGGCACCGCATATTCACACCGCCCGATTCCGCGCCTTCCTTGCCCGGGCTGCTGCAGCCCGGGCGCAGCTCTCGCACATGAGTTTGCCATGTCTCGCCGGCGTGGATCCGCAAGATGTACAAATCCCGGATGCCACACGTTCTTCCCTCATCTTCCGCGCTGACGCGTTGAGTCTGGAACGGCAAGAACTGCAACGCTGTGTCTTCGTGTCGTTCGGCCCGCCACACGAAATGCAGATTCCAGATGCTTCGAGTTCTGCCCGCATCGCCCGTTGCGACGCGTTGAACTTGTCTCCGCATGTACTGCAGCGTTGCGTGTCAGTGTCGTTCGGCCCGCCGCACAAAATGCAAAGACCGGATACCACACGTTCGGCATGCCTCGCCCGTTTCAATGCATTTTGTTCAGAACGGCAGGAACTGCAACGTATCGACTTGGTGTCGGTGGGCATACCGCACGCAATGCAGAGTCCGGAAGCTGCGCGCTCGGCCCTCTTCGCCCTCAATGGTGCATTGTGCTTCTCACGGCAGGAAGTGCAGCGTTTAGTCTTGGCGTCGTTCGGCTTGCCGCAAGCAATGCATAGTCCTTGTTCGGCTCGCATCCTCCGCATCTTTTGGTGCGCTGTTTCCGTCATGTCCCCACATCCATCGTGGCCTTGAAAACAGGGGGCTTCCGCGGCCTTGCCGTCTCAGTTTCTGACCATGAAGCCCGCGATCCGCGCCCTGTCGCCGACTGTTGCCGATCCACCCAAAGACATCGCAAGGTTTGGCTGCCGCTGCGGTCGGGCCTGTTTCTTGATCATGGTCGGTGTCGTCCTGTCAAGCACGGCGGGACTTGTGGTATCAGACGTCGAAGGCGAAACTTGAATGGTCATCACTTTCCCGGCGGGCATGACGCCGGACGACTTGGCGTCGGCGCTCTCCATTCCAGTGGCACTGCGCGCACGGGGAGCTCCTAGGGGCAAGAAGTGTCCCATGTCTCAGCGCGCAAGAGGGAGTCGCGCGGAGGAATCCCTTCCGCAAGTGTCACTGCAACTCTCCGCGTCGGACAGAATCCGGATTCCCGTCCCTGCCGTCGTGGCTCTCCGGTGCACGCATGGCGACCGGTCCAGACGGACTTGCGATGGCCGTTTGGGCGCCCTGCAACCCGCAACCGGATCCATGTGACGCTTCGCGAGGCGCCACGGCGCGCCCCGGCAATGCGCGAAGCTGGAAGTTCCGCGCCGCGTTCTAGCCAGCGTTCCCCTCGTGTCCGCAATCGCGGCACACGATGTTCGCCCGCGACTTCCTGTGACCGCCGCCCACTGACCCGCATGCGAAGTACGGCATGGCGGTGTCCTGCAGCTCGCCCCTGCGGGCGGCCATGGGGAACCTGCTGCAGACCGATCCCGAGCTTGGCCAGTCACGCCGGGAATGGCTGCGCAGGTGGGCCGCAAGCGAAGAGTGTCGCCGGCCTGGACTACATCCTGAACCGGCTGGAGTTCGTCCTGGCGCATTCGCTGCCCCCGGAGTCAGGGGATGACATTCATCCGGCCCGGCCTTCCAGGTTCGCACGGGAAGGCCGGGTGGCGGCGGTCGACCGGATTTGCACGCTGATGCCTGGGGAGCCCGTCCTGGCAGCGCGGCTGCAACCGCCGAATCGCGCTGGAGCGCTTCAATTCCAGCATCGACCGTGTGTACGGCGTGGAGGCGCACTTCGTCCGCGGCCGGGCGAAGATGGCGCTCCGCTGCGGTCTTGTCGTCGCGGTGATGATGACGACGGCGCTGGACCACGTCCGGCGGGCCGGACGGCCGGATATGATGCGCCCCCTTGTCAGTTGGCCCTGACTGAACGCCGCCTGAGGCCCGAACCCGACAGCATGGGAACAGTGCCGGACCCGACGCGGGACTCTGCGGCGTGCCTGGGATTCCGGCCGTGGCCCTCAAACGTGCAGGAATCGACGATCCTGGGCGCCACATGGCTCGACGCGTACCGAAATCCCGCCGAAAAAGGGTGGCCGCGGCATCTGATGGCGACAGTTCCAGTGTCCGGCCAGCTGGCGCCGCACACGAAAAACGCTGCAGCGCAATTGCATCTGACTTTCGGTTGCGGATGGCACCTGATCTCACTTACGATCATCCAGTAGCGAGGATGTCTGAGGCCGGTCGACAAGTTTCCGGCAATGGGAAAGCGCGAGTCGCAATGCGATACAGAATCAAGATCAAGGGGCTGTCGCCCCTCATCATGCACAACGGCGCGGCAGGAATAGACAATCGGTCACCCGCCAATATCGAAAAGGCGGAAATCGCCAGCAAGCGCGGCAAGAACCGGACGGAAGCTGACGAAGCGCGACTCCGTGAGCTTGAAACACTCACATCGCTTTGGCTCGACGGCAGCGGAGCGCCGACAGTTCCGCCAGCAGCCTTGAGGGCCACCATCGAAACCGGCGCACGGAAACTGAAGCAAGGGCCGCAAGTCCGAGAGGGGCTCATCGTCGACAGGGTGGAGTCCTTCGACTATGACACGTCGCTAGGCGCAACTGCCGAGGAACTGTGCAAGACGGTGCAGTTCACGACGGGCGTCGTCGTGCAGCGCAACCGCATTCTGCGGACGCGGGCGAAGTTCGACGAATGGGCGGTGACGTTCACCGTGGAAGCCGACGACGAACTCGTTGACGAACGACAGCTTGCGTCCTGGCTCGACATCGCAGGACGGCGCATCGGCCTCGGCGACTGGCGACCGGAGAAATCCGGTCACTTCGGACGCTTCGTAACGGAAGACATTGGGGAGTTCTGATCTTTGGTCAAGGCAGGGCAAGGCTGGGCATTTCATGGCAAGGCAGAGTATGGCCTGGTCTGGCGAGGCAAGGAGGGGACGGCCTGTTGGTCGTCCCCGAACTGCACGCACTTTTCCTGTGTGACGCGAACGAACTTGCTTGATGCCGACAAGGGGGAAGCGTGAAGGTGCGTTTAGGCGCGAAGTTGAGAGAGTTGCGCGAAGGGCGAGGCGAGACACAGCGCGAAGTTGGCAACGCCATCGGCGTTTCCAGGTACATGATCATTCGGCTGGAAAGGGGCCAATTCAAGAGAGCGACATCAACGGTTGTCGCTAGGCTGGCCGACCACTTCGGCGTTTCGGTTGAGGAAATTCTGGGGGAGTCGCCGGACGATCTTGTACCTGATGTCGAGAGCATGTTGCGTCGCGCTGGTCGGCTGGACGCGCGGGATCGCGTCTTGCTCGACCGCATCATCAGGCTCATGGTCGAAATGCAGGCTTCGCGTGATGACTAACGTGTCCCGCAACTTGAACGAAGGCCGCGATGCTACGGTGACCGCCAACGCTGCCTCGCCGGACGAACGGCCCACCTACGCATTCAACATCCTGGCCAGGCGCTGGTTGGAGGATGAAATCCTCTTGGTACAACCCGACCATTCAACTTGCATGCGTAATAGTGACCATATGTGACGGTGGCGACGCTCAGACGGCGCGACTCCAGGCTTTTGCTTGACTGGACGGAACAGACCATGCTTCAGAAACGGGCATGGCGGAAACGGCATACCAAAAGAGAAGAAGAAAACGGATTGAGCAAGGACTTTGCACGGAGTGTGGCCGAGCGAACGACACGGACACACGACGCTGCAGTTCATGTCGTGCCAATGTCAACGCTTCGGCACGGGCGAGAAGGGCCGGGCGTGCAGCATCAGGATTCTGCATGGAGTGTGGCGGGCCGAACGACACGAAGACGCAGATTTGCAGCTCCTGCCGTGTCAAAGCCAGCGCATCGACACAAGCGAGAAGGGCCAACCGCGCGGCGTCTGGCATCTGCATCGCGTGTGGCGAACCGAACGACACGAACA
>JAJEGW010000112.1 GCA_022819605.1 Silicimonas sp.
GCCCAGCGGGACACATCCCCGCCCGCCACCGACGTCAGCATCAGGAATCCCACCGAGGCAACTGCAATCAGCAGGATCACAAGCGCCCAGTTGAAATGAAGGATCTTGCGCGCGCCTGCCGGAATGAACCGTACTCTGTACTCGAGATAGCTCATGCCCTGCTCGCCTCGCGGACCGGTTTCTGGCGCGGGCGCAGCACCATCTCCTGGTGTTGCTGCCTGATCGCTTCCCGCTGATCCTCGGGATAGGCCGTCAGGGGCGGAATGCCCTCGAACAGCGCATAGAGCAGGATGTCCCGTGCAGGCGGCGCCACAAGCGAACCGCTGCTGCCATGCTCGACGACCACGGCAATAGCGTATTTCGGCCTGTCGTAGGGCGCAAATGCGACAAAGAGGCCATGATCCCGGAGATGCCGGGGCAGCTCTTCGTTTTTCGTGACCCCCCGTTCGCGCTCGGCTTCCGAGATGCCGCGCACCTGGCTGGTTCCTGTCTTGCCCGCCATGAGGAATTCTTCGGCAACGATCGGCGACCGCCGCGCCGTTCCTCTTGCGCCATTGACCACCTTGTACATGGCTCGTCGAACCAATTGCATCTGGCCTTCGGGCAACTCGATCCCGGCGGCTGGCTCGACCGGTGCTTCGACTCCATCGACCGACTTGATCAAGCGCGGCTTGACCGCTCGCCCGCTCGCAATGCGCGCGGTCATGACCGCGAGCTGCAACGGCGTGGCCAGAACGTCGCCTTGCCCTATTCCCGCATTCAAGGTCTCGCCTTCGATCCAGCGCTCGCCCCGAACCTGCGCCTTCCACTTGATCGACGGCACGAGTCCGGACCGTACAGCCGATACGGGAATGTCCGGACGCTGCCCCAGCCCAAATTCCTCGCATAGCTCCGCGATGAGATCGATTCCGACACGGCGGGCAACCTCGTAGAAATAGACGTCACAGGATTGGGCGATCGCCTTGTCAAGATCCACCCGACCGTGGCCGCCAGCTCTCCAGCAATGGAACTTGCGCCCCCCAAACTCCAGGTGCCCAGGGCAATGCACGGTGTCGCGCGGCCCAATCACCCCAGCCCGCAAAGCCGCCAGTGCAGTCATCATCTTGAAAGTAGATCCAGGCGGATACTGCCCTTGAACGGATCTGTTGAACAAAGGCACTTGGGCGTCTTCGCGGAGCGCGCCATAGTCCTTCACTGAGATCCCGCGCACGAACAGGTTCGGATCAAAGGATGGTGACGAGACCATGGCCAGAAGATCGCCGGTCTCGACATCTATGACGACCGCGCTGCCGCTCTCGCCTGCAAGCCGTGCCAACGCATAGTTCTGAAGCCCGTGATCAATGGTCAATTGCAGGTCGCTGCCCGCTACCGATTCATCGCGACCAAGCTCCCGCATGACCCGGCCAGCCGCGCTGACCTCGATCCTGCGAATACCGGCGCGTCCCCGAAGATCGGTCTCGCGCTTTGCCTCGATTCCGATCTTGCCAAACTGATACTCCGGAATCTGCAGGACGGGATCCGGCGTTTCGGCCTGGGCGAGATCGCTTTCGCTGACCGGTCCGACATAGCCGACAACGTGCGCGAAGTCCGGCCCCAACGGATACACGCGTGACAGACCGACTTCCGGCGTGATGCCGGGAAGGGCTGGTGCATTGACGGCAACTTCCGCAACATCCTCCCAGGCCAGTTGGTCTGCGAGCGTGACCGGCACAAACGGGCTCCGGCGATACACCTCCTTCAATGCGCGCTGAAGCTTGCTCTCATCGAGTTCCACGAGCCGACGCACCTTCGAAATGGTCTCTTCCACATTGCCGGCATCCTCTCGTACAATGACAATTCGGTAGTTCTGACCGTTTTGCGCAACAGGAATTCCGTGCCGGTCGAAGACTTTGCCCCGGCGCGGGGGAATGAGGCGTACATTGACCCGGTTATCCTCGGCCAGAAGCTGGTATTCAGCCGCCTCTTCCACCTGCAACTGCCGCATCCTCAGCACGAGAGTGGACAAGAGGGCAAGCTGGGCACCGCCCAGCACGAGCGCACGACGCGAGACTACTCCGGCACTCTCGTCAGATTCTGCCCACGAGCGCTTCATTTTCCTACTCTCTCAGGCCGTTCCCAATCCCCAGGATGCAGCTTTCTGAGTCCGAGAACACGCTCGGTCAGAAGGACGACAACCGGATAGATCAGGATTGCAAGCCCAAAGTGCATGAGCGTCACATCCATGCCGGGATGGGCGATGCCGGACAAAGTCAGCATCGCGGTCTCCATGACCTTCATCACCAAGAGCACTGCTGCAACCAGCAACCACTCCATGAAGAACGTTGCAGCAATAAGCCGCGCGCGCCGTGCGCGAAGGAATTCGCCGGCAAGAACGACCAGCGCCGCCCACAGCCCAGGCGGCCGCATGAATAGGATGTCGGCTATCAGGAATACCGCCGCCAGGAGAAGCGGAGGCACGAATTCCGGGCGCCTGACGAGCCAGGCAAAAGCCACGACAAGAACAAGCTCCTGGCCCGGTACCCTGTCATCGGGTCCAATGTCCAAAGGCAGAAGCTGGACGAACCCCACGGCGCCCGCCAGCAAGAGGAATCCCGCCCGGAACAGCCAGGCGCGGCTAACGAGATCAGCCATCGGCATTCTCCCCCTCCGCCTGCACGGCCTCGACCTCCGGCAGCAGCGGGCCAACCAGAACTGCCGGCGCATCCAGTTTCTCGGACGGAGGGCTGCGAAGCACCCGAAGGAATTTCATCCGGTGGTAGTCGGCAGCAAGCCGCAGCCTGAGGCGACCGTCGCGATCCAGCAGGACACTTCCGACCAGCAGATCCGCAGGCAGCACGCGACCTGCGCCGGACGAGACGACACGATCGCCCGGCCGCACGTCGTTCGGGGCGTCAATGAGTTCAAGGACCGGCGACCGGGAGTTGTCGCCCACAAGAAGCGCACTTTGCCCCGATGGCCGGATGGTGACGGGAACGCGGCTTGCACTGTCCGTCAAGAGCAGCACCCGGCTTGAATGCTGCCCGACGCCGAGGATTCGACCGACAAGTCCGAGCCCGTCGGTGACGGCCCATCCGTCCGTGATTCCGTCGCGGACGCGCCCGACATTCAGCAACACGGAATGTCGGTAGGGCGACCCGCTGTCGGCGATGACCTTGCCCGTGACCACCGTCAGTGCCGGGTCCAGCCGGGCCTTGTTCAAGTTGAGCAATCGGGCGTTTTCCTGCTCCAATTGCAGCGCGGTCTCTCTCCAGGCCTTTAGGCGACGAAGTTCATCGCGCAATTCACGGTTTTGGCGCTGAAGAAAGGCATAGGACCGAATCTGCGTTGCCAGGTTGACCGCCTCCGTGACCGGCACCAAGGCCCATTCAAGGTTTGGCAGGACGAAGTCGACGACGGCAACCCGCACGCGCTCAGCCCGCGACGTATCGCTCCGCCAAAGAACGAATGTGGCAAAGAGGACAATGACCAGGCAGCCGACGGCAATGTGCCTGATCGGACGAAAATAGTCGACTTTCTTGTCGTTTCGCCGTGCCACGATCCCACTTTGGCAACATCGCTGTTCCACGCCTGTGGCACTTGATCATGCCACCCGATCCGGGAGGAATCGACACCGCGATTCCACGGCGCGGGATTACAGAATGACGTGCCTCCCTTTCAACTTTCGTAGTCGATCACATGGCGTAGTTGCTTTTCGTATTCCAGCGCCGTGCCGGTCCCGATGGCGACGCAGTGGAGCGCGTTGTCCGCAACGCTTACGGCAAGTCCGGTCTGTTCGCGAATTGCCAGGTCAAGCCCGCCAAGAAGCGCCCCGCCCCCGGTCAGCATGACGCCCCGATCGACGATGTCCCCAGCCAGGTCGGGCGGCGTCACCTCCAGCGTCGACATGACTGCATCGACAATCTGCTGCACCGGTTCGAGCACTGCCTCGGCCACCTGCCCTTGATTGATCTCGAACTGCGTCGGCACGCCGTTCAGCATGTCGACGCCCCGGACTTCCATCGACTGGCCGCGACCGTTCTCCGGCATTCGGGCACAGCCGATCGTGGTCTTGATCCTTTCTGCGGTGGCCTCGCCGATCTGGACGTTATGCTTGCGCCGAATGTAGCTCACGATGCTCTCGTCCATGCGGTCGCCACCGACCCTGACCGACATCGCGTAGACAATGTCGCTGAGAGACAGCACCGCCACCTCGGTCGTCCCGCCACCGATGTCGACAACCATGTTGCCCGTCGGATCCGTTATCGGAAGGCCGGCACCCATTGCAGCCGCGATTGGCTCGGCGATCAGCCCGGCCTTTCTGGCGCCCGCCGCTTCCACGGACTGCCGGATCGCGCGCTTTTCGACCGGCGTCGCCCCGTGCGGCACGCAGACGATCACGCGCGGCTTCGGAAAAAACCCGCGCTTGTGCACCTTCTTGATGAGTTCCTTGATCATCGATTCCGCGACATCGAAATCGGCAATGACGCCATCGCGCAACGGCCTGATTGCTTGGATGCTGCCCGGCGTGCGGCCCAGCATCAACCGGGCGTCCTCCCCGACAGCCAGGATCTTCTTCTGCCCGTCCTTGAAGTAATAGGCCACCACCGACGGCTCGTTCAGGATGACCCCCTTGCCCTTGACATAGACCAGCGTATTCGCCGTGCCGAGGTCGATTGCCATGTCCGAAGAAAACATTCCGCCGATTGCCATGCATTCTGCCCCAATCTCTTTGAGCCGATGATCTCCCGGCCACCTTGCATTTTTGTTTCCCCCACGCGCCGGGAAAGTGCCCAAGTGAAAGCGGCTGAATTCTACTGCGATTTCCCGAACGGATTCAACTGTTCCCGCTCCGAGCACATCAAATTGTGGCGGCATCGAGGCCAATGCCGGTCGCCACACAAGGTCGAGCGGAACAAGCGGCAAAAGCGCCTCGCGTGACAGGTTGCTGGTTCCGATCCTCCATTCGAGTTCCACGCCGGCTCTCGCTTGCCCGTCTCAACCTGGCACTTCGCCGCCCGACGCGGCACCGTGTCGGATGCCGCGCCGTCGCCTGCAGTCCAGGCATCAAAACATGCGAACGCCAAGCGGGACATCCTTGTCAGGCTTCAACAACACGACCTCGCCATCCTCGTCGGGCACTCCCAGCACAAGAATCTCCGACATGACCGGACCGATCTGACGCGGCGGGAAGTTCACGACCGCGAGCACCTTCCGCCCCGGAAGCGCCTCGACGTCATAGTGCCGCGTGATCTGCGCGGAGCTTTTCCTGACGCCGAGATCCGGCCCGAAGTCGACCCAGAGCTTTAACGCGGGCTTTCGCGCCTCCGGAAACGGTTCCGCGCGCGTTATCTTGCCGACGCGAATGTCGACCTTCATGAATTCCTCAAAACTGATTGTCATTTGCCCAACTCCCGGCTTCTGCCGGCTGCCGCGCTGACAGCTCGGGAGACAATTGCGGGAAATCCCGCGGCATCGTCCATCAGGACCTTCAACGCAGCCTCCGTCGTCCCGCCCGGCGACGTGACGTTGACGCGAAGCTGTCCAGGGTCCTCCGGCGACGCATCGGCCAGCGCACCTGCACCGGCTACGGTCGAACGCGCGAGCTTAAGGGCCAGTTCCGGTGAAAGACCCTCTGCCTGTCCGGCCGCCGCAAGCGTCTCGATGAGATGGAAGACATAGGCCGGGCCCGACCCGGACACTGCTGTCACCGCGTCCATGTCCGCTTCCCGATCCAGGCGCACGGTGTGCCCAACGGCGGACAGGAGCTCCTCGCCCGCATGCATGGCGGCCTCGGAGACTTGGCCGTTGCCGACAAGTGCCGTAATGCCCCGCCCGATTGCAGCAGGCGTGTTCGGCATCGCGCGAATGACCGGGGTCGATGACCCGAGCACCGCTTCGAAATGTTCAAGCGTCGTCCCTGCGGCAATCGACAGGAAGAGCGTGTTCTTGCGTCCCCCGAATTGCCGTACCGATTCCAATGCCGTGTCCATCATCTGCGGCTTGACTGCGACCACCACGATAGCCGGCGAGGCAGGCAGGTCGGCATTCAGGTTCACGCCAGCAAGCGCTTTCAGTTCGTCGGACGGCACCGGATCGACCACCCAGACGACGCTCGTGTCCATGCCTTGTCCGATCCATCCTTGAAGCAATGCCCCGCCCATCTTGCCGCAGCCAAGGAGGACAAGGCCCCGATGCACGATATCTCCAAATTCCATGGCAAACGTCCCTCGTATGCTCGTCCCCTCCTATCCCATTCCGGCAACGCGCTGAAATCCGTTATCGCGCGGCTCCAAAGGAAAACCGGGTCGCCCGTTCAGCGGCCCGGCTCCCTGTGCGTCCGTGACCAACAAGGGAGGAAACAAGTGTACGGACGCAGCAATTCCTATTCAGGCGCGGCCATAGGCCTCGGCCATGGCAACATCCATTGCGCGTTCCGGCGATTCCTTGCCCCATGTGGCAAGTTGAAACGCCGGGTAGAACCGTTCGGCCGCCAGCACGGCGGTCCGAATCATCGTGTCAACCTGCTCGGCACTCGCGGATTGCGCTCCGGCCAGCACGAGGCCGTATCGCCATGCCATCAGCTTCTGGGACTGCCAGTACGCGAACGCTCCTGACCAGCACATGTCATTGGTCCGGTTCAGCACTTCGTAGAGCGCACCCATCCTGTCCGTTGGCGGATCGATCTCGAAGGTGCAAATCAAGCGCAGGGTCTCGTCCTGCGGAGACCAGGCAAGGGTGATCGAATACGTCCGCCATTGCCCTTCGATCGCCATGGCGATCTGGTCTTCTGCAAACCGGTCGAACTCCCACTCGTGACGCTCGGCCACGTGCTCGACGATGTCGATCGGGTGGAGGTCTTCGGTGGTGTATTGCTCGGTCAGCGACATGCGCTCTTGCCCCATCTTGCGTGCCTGGCGGTTGATTCCACCACGACTTGCCGTCAATTCAAGACTCGGTGGGCCGTGTCATCCACCTTGCGAGATATGGTGTTCCGAAAGGGGAGACCTGTAAAGCGAAAACTTGTCCGGATCGGAAAAAAGTGAATCGACCGGCCGGTTTCGCAAAATGACGTCCGGGATCTGCGCCCGTATCCTGCGAAAGCCAAAGGGAAGACGGCGCTGCAACGGCTCTTCAGCCTGTCGGCCCGGACGCCGGGCGAGATCTTACCACGGGTGCCCGCCATGCCGTTTGCACGACATTCGGATTCCGCGACCGCTGCCCGCGCCGACGAGCCCGCCGCACCAAGTCGAGGTCAGGACTTCTTTCGCTTGCGGGTCTCCAGCGCCTCGACCCGCGCCTTGAGCGCCTCGTTCTCGGCGCGGGCTTTTTCGGCCATTGCCCGCACGGCGTCAAATTCCTCGCGGGTCACGAGATCACGACCCGCCAGCCATCGGTCGAGCGCTCCCTTCATGACCGTCTCGAACTCGTCCCGGGCACCCCGGGCGACTCCCATCGAATTCATCATGAGCTGTGCGAGATCGTCCAATCTCGGATTTCGAGTCTGCATTCCAGCACCTCGTCAAGCTTGAATACGTTCCGGCATCTGTAAGTCGCAAGCGCGCGCTTCACAAGGTTGACGCCTCGGCGCAGCAATGCCACGAACGCGATTCATGCAGCATGGAATTCCGTTTCCCGACATTTCACCAGTCCTGGTAGAGATTTCCCTGGGCCCAATCGACCTGCCGATTCGCTGGTATGCTCTCGCCTACATCGCGGGAATCCTGATCGGCTACTGGATTCTCCGTCGAATCATCGGGCGACCCCGACACTGGAAAGACAACTCCCCGGCCCTTGACCGCAAGCAGCTTGATGACCTCATGGTCTGGCTGATCCTCGGAGTCGTTCTGGGAGGCCGCCTCGGATATGTCCTGTTCTACGGCGGAGGACAGTTCCTGCAAGATCCCCTGTCCATCCTGCGCGTTTGGGAAGGCGGCATGTCGTTCCATGGCGGCCTGCTGGGCGTTGCCGTCGCCGCAGCCGCCTTCGGGTACAGGCACAATCTGCCCCTGACGGGGCTCGCGGACGGACTGGCGCTTGCGGCACCGCCGGGGCTTTTCCTTGGTCGCATCGCGAACTTCATCAACGCCGAACTCTGGGGAAAGCCAACGGATTTGCCGTGGGGCGTGATCTTTCCGGGATCCGCCGCGCAGAACTGTCCCGGCGTCGAAGGCGCCTGCGCAAGGCATCCTTCGCAAATCTATGAAGCGGGGCTCGAAGGCCTGCTTCTCGGAGCGATTCTTCTTTGGCTTGTCCTTGCGCGAGGCTGGCTCAAGCGGCCCGGTGCAATTGTCGGCGTCTTCATTGCGGGTTACGGCGCGTCTCGCTTCGCGGTGGAGTTCTTCAGACAAGCCGACTCCCAGTTCGTGACGGCCGGCAATCCCGCGGGACATGTCGTCAGTGCCGGACCGGTGGGAGTCACCATGGGCCAGCTCCTGTCCCTGCCAATGATCGCTCTTGGGCTGCTCGTGCTCTTCCTTGCGTTCCGATCCCGCCAGTGAACGCGGACCCTCGCCTCTCCATCCAGACGCGCCGAACGCGCCAGACGGCGAAGACCGCTTCCGCGAAGAACGCCTTGCCTGACTGCAAGGGACTCGTTTTCGGATGACCGAACTCGAAAGGCGCCTCATCCGAAGAATCCGCGACACCGGCCCAATGACCGTGGCGGACTACATGTCGGACTGTCTGCTGCATCCCGAATTCGGATACTATTCCACGCACGATCCCCTCGGCGCGCCGGGCGACTTCACCACCGCGCCGGAAATCAGCCAGATGTTCGGCGAACTCCTGGGGCTGGCAATTGTGCAGGCTTGGCTCGACCGTAAGGCGCCACGGCCGGCGTGCCTCGCCGAACTTGGCCCTGGAAGAGGCACGCTCTTGGCGGACATGCTCAGGGCCAGTCGTACAGTACCCGAATTCCACGAAGCCCTGTCCGTTCACCTCGTGGAAGCTTCACCAGTGCTGCGCGATGTGCAACGGAAGACGATTGACCACCCGCTGCACCATCATGAGTCAATCGAGAGCCTTCCTCGGGTTCCCCTGTTTCTCGTCGCGAACGAATTCTTCGACGCACTTCCCGTCCGCCAGTTCCAGCGAGACGGCACCGCGTGGCGGGAACGCATGGTTGGCATAAACAGCGAAGGCGCCCTGACCCTGGGCCTTTCGGACCCGGTCAGGCCCAAATCGCTTGCCGGACGGCTGGGTGATGCACGCGACGGCGACATCGTCGAGATCCGGCCTGCCGCAGATGTCATCGCAGGCGACATCGGGGCGCGCATCGCCGAACTCGGTGGTCTTGCCCTGGTGATTGACTACGGCGGCCTGCGATCGCTCGGCGACACGTTGCAGGCCGTCCGGGATCACAAGAGCGTGCCTCCGCTGACCGCCCCCGGCACGTGTGACCTGACCGCCCATGTGGACTTTGAGGCAATTGCACTTGCTGCCCGCCCGGCAGCGCACACGCAGGCGATTCCTCAGGGCGAATTCCTCGAACGACTCGGAATAGTCCAGCGCGCGGAGAGACTGGCAGCCGGGCTGACGGGATTCGCTCTCGAAAATCATGCCGCCGCACTTCGCCGCTTGACGCATGAAGACGAAATGGGAACACTCTTTCGGGCAATGGCGCTCTACCAGGAAGGCGCACCCTTGCCGCCAGGGTTCACGGCATGACGATCGAAGTCATCACGTCCGATGCCTTGGCACGGATGCGCCATGGCTTCTTCACGCGGAGAGGTGGCGCATCCTCCGGCTTCTTTGCGAGCCTGAATTGCGGCTTTGGTTCGACGGACAGGAAGGAGACCGTGGCAACCAACCGGAAACGGGTGGCCGACACTCTCGGAATCTCGCCGAAACGCCTGGCCACTGTTCACCAGGTGCACTCGGCCAGGGCACTTGCAACGGACACTCCGTTCCATGTGCGACCGAAAGCCGACGCAATGGCCACGGCGACGCCTGGCCTTGGCCTCGCCATCCTGACCGCTGACTGCCAGCCGGTGCTCTTTGCCGACAAGGCCGCGCACGTGATCGGCGCCGCACATGCCGGATGGCGCGGTGCACTGGACGGAATCCTGGAAGCCACTGTCAATGCAATGGAAGGACTCGGAGCGCGCCCGGCGGAAATCTCCGCCGTGATCGGCCCGTCAATCAGTCAGTGCGCGTATGAAGTGGGGCCGGAATTCCTTGAGCGCTTTGTCGACGACGATCCCGGAAACACCCGGTTCTTCGCGAACGGACAAGGCGACCGCTACCAGTTCGATCTTGTTGGCTACAGCCTGCAACGTCTGCACAATGCCGGCATAGGCGAGGTGCAATGGACGGGGCATTGCACATATTCCGATTCGGACCGCTTCTTTTCCTACCGGCGAAGTCGGCATCGCAACGAGCCGGAATACGGTCGCCTGATGTCCGTCATCTGCCTTTGAACGCGAAAGTCTCACCGGCTCCCGAAGCCACGGACGGCTAGGGCGCCACAGTCCAGCGCCCCCGGCGTCACGCGATCTCGACTTGCCGCTCTTCGAGCACGTCAAAGGGCACTGCAGGTTCATCCTTGGCGGACCGAATCACGAGGGAAGTCTTGATCGAGATCACGTTTGGCGCCGACGTCAGTTCATCGGTCAGGAATCGCTGAAATGTCGAGAGATCTGGAGCCACGCACTTGAGGATGAAATCCACTTCGCCATTGAGCATGTTGCACTCTCGGACAAGTGGCCAGTTCCGGCAACGCGTCTCAAATGCGCTCAGGTCAACTTCTGCCTGGCTGTGCAGTCCAACCATGACAAAGACCTGCACTTCAAAGCCGAGCGCACGGGCATCAACCAGGGCGTGATAGCCCCGAATCAGTCCTTGATCCTCAAGGGCTCGAACCCTGCGAAGGCAAGGCGGAGCGGAAATGCCCACCCGTCGAGCCAACTCGACATTGGTCATGCGGCCGTTGGCCTGCAATTCCGCAAGAATCTTTCGGTCGATTGCGTCGAGCCTTTCGCCAGGCATGATCTTCTGCTCCCTCTTCTGTAGAATCTTACCGGACTGGCTGGTTTCGCGCAATAATGTGTCGCAATTGCGCAATTTCGTTATCCTTGTCCACACATTCAATGATGCGACACCCTTCGGGATGCTCACCGGGACGCTCATCCCTGTCCGCCATGAATTCCCGTCATGTCGCGCAGGAGCCGTCGCGCTGCCGTGCTGGTCCGCCGAGAGCTTCCAGCGAAATCTCAGAGCCAAAGGCACTTTCGATGAACGGCTTCCCGGACTATATCGGTCCAACATTCTTCCCGGGAGGCACCTGCCTTGAGCAACACGCGACACACGAAAGTCCTGATCATCGGTTCGGGTCCAGCGGGCTACACTGCTGCCGTCTATGCGAGCCGCGCGATGCTCGAACCGCTCCTGGTACAGGGCGTGCAGCCAGGCGGTCAGCTCATGATCACGACCGACGTCGAGAACTGGCCCGGCGAAAGCAACATCCAGGGTCCCGGCTTGATGGCGAACATGGAGGAACATGCACGTGCCGTCGGCACCGAAATCGTCTCTGATCACATTCAGTCGCTCGACCTCTCGCGCAGGCCATTCCGTGCAAACGGCGATACGGGCACCATCTACACTGCCGACACCGTCATCATGGCAACGGGGGCGCAGGCAAGATGGCTGGGCCTTGCCTCGGAGGAGGCATTCAAGGGCTATGGCGTCTCGGCCTGCGCCACCTGCGACGGGTTCTTCTTTCGCGGCGAGCACGTCGTTGTTGTCGGTGGAGGCAATACGGCCGTCGAGGAAGCGCTCTTTCTGACCAACTTCGCGTCCAAGGTTACCCTGGTGCATCGCCGGGACGAGTTGCGTGCCGAAAAGATCCTTCAGCACCGGCTATTCAACCACGAGAAGATCGAGGTGCTCTGGGATCATGTTTTGGATGAAGTCCTCGGAACGGAGGAACCGAAGTCCGTCGAGGGCGTGAGAGTGAAGCACGTCAAGACCGGGAAGATCACCGGGATCCCCTGCAAGGGGGTATTCATCGCCATCGGCCACACGCCTTCGAACGAACTGGTCAAGGACAGCCTGGAACTGCACAGCGGCGGCTACGCCGTGACCGCACCCGACTCGACGGCCACGTCGGTCCCCGGCGTGTTTGCCGCCGGCGACATCACCGATCACGTGTATCGCCAAGCAGTCACGTCGGCCGGCATGGGCTGCATGGCGGCCCTTGAAGCCGAACGATTCCTTGCCGAACAAGAGCGCGATGCGGAAATAGCTGCCGAATGACCGCGGATCAGGGCGAATCCGGTTGACTGGGCGACCCGGCGAAAGCGGATGACCCGTGGCCGCAATCCGCTGCTCGTGACATAGATGGTTCGAGTGCAAAGAACGGCTTGCCTTCCATGCATGTCGCTGTCTAGGAGGGCGCATTCCAAGACAACGCACCGAGCCTGACATGCCGACTTCGAATCACTTTCACATTCCGGAACTGCTTGTTCCGTGGAACAAGGCGCAGGAACTCAAGGAAGATGCTGCAGGGCTGCCGAGCTGGGATCTGACGCCGCGCCAGATCTGCGACATCGAACTTCTGATGAACGGCGGATTCCATCCGTTGAAGGGATTCCTGGTTGAAGACGACTACGACAGCGTCGTCGACAGGATGCGGCTTGCCGACGGAACGCTCTGGCCTGTCCCTGTTACGCTTGATGTCTCGGCGAACTTTGCCAAGAGCGTCGATCTCGGCAGCGACATTGCCCTTCGCGATCAGGAAGGCGTGATTCTCGCAACCATGAAGGTTACCGACCGATGGCATCCGGACAAGTCGCGGGAAGCGAAGAAAGTCTTGGGGACCGATGACCTCGCGCACCCCGCGGCCAGCTATTTGCGCCACGCGGCAGGCCCGGTCTATCTGGGCGGGCCGGTGACCGGCTTCCAGCTGCCCGCACACTACGACTTCAGGGTGCGCCGGGACACGCCAAACGAGCTTCGCGCGCATTTTAGGAAACTCGGCTGGCACCGTATCGTTGCGTTCCAGACCCGCAATCCGCTGCACCGAGCGCATCAGGAACTGACGTTTCGGGCGGCGCGGGAAACGGCCGCCAACCTCCTGATTCACCCGGTCGTGGGCATGACTAAGCCCGGAGACGTCGATCATTTCACGCGTGTAAGATGCTATGAAGCCGTGCTCGACAAGTACCCGTCTTCCACCGCAGCGATGAGCCTGCTGAACCTCGCCATGCGAATGGCCGGTCCGAGAGAAGCGGTCTGGCACGGACTCATCCGCAGGAATCATGGTTGCACCCACATGATCGTGGGCCGAGACCACGCCGGGCCGGGAAAGAACTCGGAAGGCAAGCCGTTCTATGGACCCTACGACGCGCAGAACCTGTTTCGGGAGCATGAAGACGAGATCGGCGTTGAAATGGTCGACTTCAAGCACATGGTCTTCGTGCAGGAACGCGCCCAGTACATGCAGGCCGACGAGATCGAGGAAGGTTTGACCGTTCTGGACATCAGCGGCTCCGAACTCCGACGCCGGCTGCGCGAGGGTCTCGAAGTGCCGAATTGGTTCACCTTTCCCGAGGTCACGCGAGAACTCCGACGCCGCTACCCGCCCCGCTCCCAGCAGGGCTTCACGGTCTTCTTCACCGGATTTTCCGGTTCTGGGAAGTCGACAATCGCGAATGCGCTCTTGGTAAAGCTCATGGAAATGGGAGGGCGCCCGGTCACGCTTCTTGACGGAGACATTGTCCGCAAGAACCTATCCAGCGAGCTGGGATTCTCGAAAGAACATCGAGACCTCAACATTCGCCGTATCGGATTCGTCGCATCTGAAATCACTAAGAACGGAGGGATCGCCATCTGCGCCCCGATCGCCCCCTATGCCGCAGCGAGGCGGACCGTGCGGGAGGAGATCGAGAATTTCGGCGCATTCGTCGAAGTGCACGTGGCCACGTCAATCGAGGAATGCGAGCGACGTGACCGGAAGGGGCTGTATAAGCTCGCAAGGGACGGCAAGATCAAGGAGTTCACCGGCATTTCGGATCCCTATGACGTGCCGGAGAACCCGGAGTTGAAACTTGAAACCGAACACGTCGAAGTCGACCACTGCGCGCAGCAGGTGCTCCTGAAATTGGAGCAGATGGGCCTTGTCGCTGCATGAAATTCAAATGCAGCGTTCCCACGAGTGTCAAAGACTGCGGTTGGGGAAGTTGGCCTGCCAACGGATTCTCGTGAATCAGGCCTGCTCTGCTTGAATCGGTTCGAACGAGGCCCCCAGTTCCTTCATGAGCGTCGTGAATGTCGGAAACGACGTGGCGATCGGCATGGCGTCGTCCACCGTCACGGCTTCCTTCGCTCCGAGGCCAAGAGAGAGAAACGACATGGCAACGCGGTGATCCAGGCGCGCCTCGACACGAGCTCCGCCCGGTACGCCCGCAGGGCCCATGCCCTCGACCTCCCACCAGTCCTCGCCTTCGCTGACAGTCCCTCCAACGGCGCGGAGACCGGTTGCCATAGCGTCGATCCGGTCACTTTCCTTCACCCGGAGTTCCCCCACGCCCCGCATGATGGTGCGCCCCTCCGCGTAGGCACTGACGACCGAGAGGATGGGGTACTCGTCGATCATGGAAGCCGCGCGTGCAGGTGGAACCTCGATTCCCTTGAGATCAGGGGAAAAGCGCGCACGAATATCCGCGACCGGTTCACCCCCTTCCTCGCGCTCGTTTTCAAAAGACAGGTCGGCCCCCATCTCGCGGAGCGTGGAATAGAAGCCGGTACGGGTCGGATTCATCCCGACATTGGGCACAAGCACATCCGATCCCTCGACGATCAGTGCGGTTGCGACTGGGAAAGCCGCGGAAGACGGATCGCGCGGCACAGAAATGACCTGCGGCCGAAGCTCGGCATGGCCCTTGAGCGTGATGACGTGCCCGCCAGCCTCTGCATTAACGTCGATGTCAGCACCGAAACCCCTGAGCATTCTTTCCGTATGGTCACGCGTGGCTTCCCGCTCGATCACGACCGTTTCGCCGGGCGCGTTGAGCCCTGCGAGGAGGATGGCGGACTTCACCTGCGCGGACGCAACCGGCATGGTGTAGTTGACCGGTACAGGATCCATCGCGCCCGTGATCGTCATCGGCAGCCGTCCGCCAGACTGGCCAACGGCCCGCGCTCCGAAATCGACAAGTGGTTCGATGACCCGATCCATCGGACGCGAACGGAGGGATGCATCGCCCGTGAAGGTCGCCGTGATCGGCGTGGTTGCCATCGCGCCCATGACCAGGCGCGCGCCAGTCCCGGAATTCCCGCAGTCGATCACGTCCGCAGGCTCACCGAAGCCGCCCACGCCCACGCCGTGAACAGACCAGCCGCCCTCACCCGCATCGACCACTTCGGCACCAAATGCGCGCATCGCGGCGGCGGTGGCCAGCACGTCCTCGCCTTCGAGAAGTCCCTCGATCCGCGATTCGCCAACGCACATCGCACCGAGAATCAGCGATCGATGCGAAATCGACTTGTCGCCCGGCACGTGCGCTTCTCCCGTGAGCGCACCGGATCGACGCGCAATCATCGGTTCAGGTGCACCGGTTCCCGACATCGACATTCCTTCATCGTCCACGGTTCATTAGACCAGAGCATGACAAGGGTCCACCGTCACGCTTGGTGCGCCACCGAAACGCGATGCCGGTCAATGGTACAGAGCGGACCATGCCTTCAGGCACCGGGCTTCCCGAAAGTCAGATAGGTGGGCGTCCGGCCCTCCCGTACCGCTTTCTGCTCGTAACGAGTTGGCAGCCAATCCCCCCATGGCTTGCGCCAGTCGTCAGGGCGTTCCGCCTGCCAAACAAATCCAGCCTTCGGCACTTCCTCCATGGCTTGGCGCACGTAGTCAGGAATGTCTGTCGAGATCCTGAACTGGGCACCAGGTGCCAATATTGAGAAGAGAGGATCCAAGTATTCCGGTGTCACGAAGCGCCGCCTGTAGTGCTTCTTTTTCGGCCAGGGATCCGGATAGAGAAGAAATGCCTTGGCCACGGACAGGTCGGGCAGTACGTCCATCAGGTCCCTCGCATCACCGGGATGGATTCGGATGTTCTCGACTCCAGCCGACCTGACCTTGCCGAGGAGCTTTGCCACGCCGTTGACGTAGGTCTCTGCCGCGACAAAGCCGACGCCCGGGTTCCGCACTGCCTGGTGCACCAAGTGCTCGCCGCCGCCGAATCCCACTTCCAGCCAGACAGGGCGGTCGCCAAACGTTGCCTTGAGGTCCAGTTTTTGGCGCCCGGGATTCTCGTCCCGCTTGACGCCTGCCAGGCCAACCTGCACGAGATCGTCAAGATAGCGCTTCTGGCTTGCGCGCAAGCCCCGACCGCGAGCACGTCCGTACAAGTTACGCCGAGGCGCGTCGGAGGGAGGGTTGCGGGCCATGGGCGCGTTTCGCAAGCGGGCACGCACCCGTCAAGTCTTGCCACTCTTGGCAGCCAGCAATAAGAACGGATCATGAACGCTCGCGACATCCGATTCTGCGGGGAAACCCTGACGCTGCTCCGGTCAGGCGCATTGCATTGGGCATCAAGAGAGCTTCTGGCCGTCGCGGACCTGCATTTGGGCAAATCAGAGCGCATCGCCCGGAGGAGCGGCACGCTTCTGCCGCCTTATGACGCTGACGAGACGCTCGCGCGCCTTGCCGCGGACGTGGACGCGTTTCGGCCGGAAATCGTGCTGTGCCTGGGCGACAGTTTTGACGACCTCGCTGCCGCCGGCGCGCTATCCAAGACGATGCGAGCGAAGGTTCTCCAGCTGCAGGAAAGCAGGAAGTGGATTTGGCTCGAAGGCAACCACGATCCCGGACCTGCCGATCTGGGCGGCTCGCACCTGAACGAGTTTCGGCTCGGTCCCTTCGTTTTCCGGCACATTGCCGAAAACGGCGCCGCACCGGGGGAAATCTCCGGCCACTTCCATCCCAGGGCGCGCATCCGCGGCACGTCCCGGCCCTGCTTCATGGTTGACGAGGCGCGGCTGATTTTGCCCGCCTATGGTTGCTATACGGGAGGGCTCGACTGGACGGCATCCGTGCTGCGCGACCTCTTTTCCAGGCGCGCAATGGCGTATCTCACCGGGCCGCAAGTATTGCCGGCGCCCGTCCCGAACGCGCAGTGATCAATGCGCCAGCCGTCAGCAAATCCGATGGCAATTCCTGCCGACGCCCTTCATGCAAAGACGCTTCGTCATCGCCAAGCGCAGAAGGGTGATTTCAGCGGCAGGCCAAGTCTCCCTGGTACACCGGTCGCCCCAATTGGAAACCGACTCATCGCGGTCCAACTACCCAGGGACTCACGGTTTCGACACCGGCATTGATGCCGTGATCCACTCCGAAGTGTCAGGCGTAAATTTCGGGCATGCTCCGGGTGAAGCCCAGTCTTCGTACGCTGCTCATGGATCAGTCGGCGGACCAGTTCTTCCATCGACAACCCGACCTGGACGGGCTTCGTTCCGGAGCCAAGTCTTGTCTCCGGGATCAATGCCGCGGACGATAATGCTTGTGTTCACGCCTGCACCCCCTCTTAGGTCGGGCACCCCCTCGCCGACAGCCTGCAATCAAGTCATGCTATCAAGCTCCGAGATCACGGTCGTGCCGAAACCGGAATTTCCTGCAGGCAATTCAGGCCGTCAAGCCCACCGGTTCCGGAAGGCCCTTCGAGCGGCAGCATGCCGTCAACGTGTTTGCAAGCAGGCAGGCAATTGTCATCGGCCCCACGCCACCTGGAACGGGAGTGATTGCACCGGCCGCCCGTGAAGCGCGTTCGAAGTCGACGTCGCCCACGAGCCGCGTCTTGCCTTCGCCCTTTTCCGGTGCCTCGACCCTGTTGATGCCCACATCGATCACGGTGGCTCCGGGCTTGATCCAGTCGCCTTGAACCATTGCAGGTCGTCCGACGGCAGCCACGACCACGTCCGCCCGCCGCACGACTTCCGGCAAATCCCTGGTTCGTGAATGTGCGACCGTCACAGTGCAGCTGTCGCCAATGAGCAACTGGGCCATCGGCCTGCCCACGATGTTGGACCGGCCGATTATCACCGCGTCCAGCCCTGACAGGCTGCCGAGGTGGTCCCTGAGCATCATCAGGCATCCAAGCGGCGTGCAGGGCACCATCGATTTCCGGCCAGTGCCGAGAAGCCCCACGTTGGAGATGTGGAAGCCATCCACATCCTTTGCCGGATCAATTGCATTGACGACGAGAGCCTCATTCAGATGTTCCGGAAGCGGCAATTGCACCAAGATGCCATGTATGGACGAGTCGTTGTTCAATTGATCAACCAGCGCCAGCAGTTCGCGTTCTGACGTGTCTGCTGCAAGCTTGTGTTCGACGCTCTTCATGCCGGCCTCGACCGTCGCCTTGCCCTTTGAGCGCACGTAGACTTCGCTCGCCGGATCCTCGCCCACCAGAACCACTGCAAGACCGGGCGCAATGCCATGCTCACTGGCCAGGCGCGTCACGTGATCCTTCACATTGCCGCGCACTTCGGACGCGAATTCCCTGCCATCTATTATCTTTGCACCCATAAAATCCTCCCGATCGTGTCATGCCGAGAATTATCCGTGTATCCATTTGCCAGATGCCGGGAAACCGGCAATTCGGGCAACGCAAGCGCCTTCATCCCGGATCTCAAGCACGCCTTTCAGACACGTGGAATCGCACGATGCCGCCCGACGTCAAGCCTCCTTCACGCTCAAACCATGCGGTCACGCCCCGAAATCCTTCGGCCGCCGTCCTGAAAGGCTTGCCCTGTCCAGGAAGCACTGCCTTCATCGTCATGGCCGGGGACCTATACGACCGATTCTCACTCCCATGCGGCACATTGACATATCGAAAGCCCACAGGGTCAGCCATGCGCCATCGACTGCGCTGACCTTCGAAGAGTTGGGACGCACGAATTCGAAAGCAATGGCAGATTCAGGAAGGCAGGCACCGTGACGGCATGGCCGAACAGCAACGGCTTCTGAAAGCTGTGCCCGGTCACCGGCCCGCAACAGCCGCGCTCTTGCCGTCAGGACTAGGCCGTCGGTTCCGGCTCGAGATCGGGTTCCTTGCCGTCCCCAGACCTTTTGCGTGGTCGCGTCTTGGGAATGTCCGTGACGCTCGCCGTGCCGCTCGCATCGGTCGAATCGTCTTCATCATCGTCGGCACGCTTCAACGGCTTGCCTTCGATCACGTTCGTGATTTCACTGCCAGTGAGCGTTTCGTATTCCAGCAGTCCCTGAGCGAGGCGCTCAAGCTCGCCCATTTTCTTGTCTAGGATCTTTCTGGCAGTTTCGTATCCCTCATCGACGAGTTCCTTCACCTTTTCGTCGATGCGCTTCTGCATTTCCTCTGAATGGGTCTGGCCGGACTGGAAGGTACCAAGATAGGCTTGCTGCTCATAGGAATAGTCGACCATCCCCAACTCGTCCGCAAAGCCAAATTGGGTCACCATTGCCCGCGCAATCTTGCTTGCCTGCTGAATGTCGGATGCGGCGCCGCTGGTGATGTCGTCCTTTCCAAAAATCAGCTCCTCGGCAGCGCGACCCCCCATTGCCATGGCGATCTTCGACTTGTACTTCCTGAACGTGACTGAGAGCTGGTCCCGTTCCGGCAAGCTCAACACCAGGCCGAGCGCCCGGCCCCGTGGAATGATGGTGGCCTTGTGTATCGGATCGTGCTGCGGAACGTTGAGACCCACGATGGCGTGTCCGGCCTCATGATAGGCGGTCAGCTTCTTTTCTTCCTCCGTCATGACCATAGAACGCCGCTCGGCGCCCATCATGACCTTGTCCTTGGCGTTCTCGAAATCGTCCATCGTGACGAAGCGCCGACCGACGCGGGCCGCCATCAACGCCGCCTCGTTCACGAGATTCGCGAGATCCGCCCCGGAAAAGCCGGGAGTGCCGCGCGCGATGATGCGAAGGTCGACGTCCGGACCCAAGGGAATCTGGCGTGCATGCACGCCAAGTATCTTCTCGCGGCCCTTGATGTCAGGGTTGGGCACCTGCACCTGCCGGTCAAAACGGCCCGGGCGCAGGAGCGCCGGATCGAGTACGTCGGGACGGTTCGTCGCTGCGACGATGATGATCCCCTCGTTCGCTTCGAATCCGTCCATTTCGACCAGAAGCTGGTTCAGTGTCTGCTCCCGCTCGTCATTGCCGCCGCCATAGCCAATGCCACGGCTGCGACCCACGGCGTCGATCTCGTCGATGAAAACAATGCACGGCGCGTTTTTCTTTGCCTGCTCGAACATGTCACGGACGCGACTGGCGCCAACGCCCACGAACATCTCGACAAAGTCGGATCCGGAGATCGTGAAAAACGGAACCCCGGCCTCACCCGCAATGGCGCGCGCCAGCAGCGTCTTGCCGGTGCCCGGCGGGCCAACAAGGAGCGCGCCCTTGGGGATCTTTCCCCCAAGCCGCGAGAATTTCTGCGGATTGCGCAGAAACTCCACGATTTCTTCGAGCTCTTCCTTGGCTTCGTCGATCCCGGCCACGTCATCGAACGTGACGCGACCGTGCTTCTCGGTCAGAAGCTTGGCGCGCGACTTCCCGAACCCCATGGCTCCGCCGCGTCCACCGCCCTGCATCCGGTTCATGAAATAGATCCAGACTCCGATCAGCAGGAGAAATGGCAGGAACGACCAGAAGATCGCCATGAAGCTCGACTGCTTCTGCGGCTTGGCGTCGAAGGACACGTTGTTGCTGACCAGGAGTTCCGTGGTTTCCGCACCTTCAGGCTGGATCGTTACGTATTCGCGGCCGTCGCCGCCGCGGAAGGTGATCTTTTCGCCGTCAATCGTCGCAGCCGTTACGCTGCCGTCCGAAACCCGGTCAACGAATTCGGAATAGCTGACCGTCGTGTTGTTCAGGCTGGGCTGGCCGCCCGAAACGAGATTGAACAGCGCCAGCACAAGCAGGAACAGGACAATCCAGAAGGCGATGTTGCGCATATTGGTCAACGGAAGCTCCCTCGGGCAAGTCGTTGCGGACCATACAGATTCGTTCGGTTTCCAAGTCAAATAGCAATCAGGGCGGATTCTTCAACGGGATTGCAGAAATTCGTCGAATTTACCGCGACCCGTTGCCTTCGCGGTCCATTGGTCGGCAAGGCCGGCAACAGGTGCAGCCACAAGGGTTGCATGCCTCCAGATCGCGGGTGATGAAAGAAGGCTCTGACGCGGCATCCCGGTGTCGCGCCAAGGGGTATCCTTGACAGCCTCGCCCAGCGCACGCACCTCGAGATCGTCCGCGTGCGGACCTTCCATGATCCAGCGGCCGTCCCATGGCTGGTCGGTAGGCCCGATAATGTCCTTCACCGCGTTGAATTCTCGCGAGATGCGCCAAGCGACCGCATTGTCGTGGCCGCCGGACCCGCGCGTGATGATGCAGCCCGCCAGCGTGTGCCTGCCGTCTTCCTGCAGCGCATGATCCAGTTCCAGCATCGCGCCGGAACGTGGCGAATACTCGGCACCGCCGACCCAAACCAGTGCACGTCGGCGCAAGCGGAACAGGATCTCGCGCGGAACGCCTTGCTCTTGCGCGAGCGTGCCTGCCGCAAGGATCACGTCGCCGTTCTCTTCCGATGCTATCTGGGCGGCCTCATGGCAAACGTAATGCTCCAGCGCTTCCCGGGCAGCGCTCATGTTCCTGGCGACTTCAGCCAACGTGCCTGCATCGATGCCCAGCTTCGCAAGAGCCCCCAATCTGTTCCGGGCGCGCACCCGCTCGAATTTCGGATCGTCGTTGGAAGGGTCCTCTATCCAAGAAACGCCCCTGCGCCCAAGATATTCTCGCCACTCCTCGCGCCCGTGGTCGAGCATCGGACGGATCCACGTCGTGCCATGCCGCGTGAATCGGCGGTCCATCTCTGAGAGCCCGTCGACACCGGCTTTCCTCGCCAATCGCATGAGGAATGTCTCCGCAACATCGTCACGCGTGTGACCAAGGGCAACCTGGTCGATGCCCGAACTGCGCGCCCAGTCGCTGATGAGACGATAGCGAGCCTCACGTGCCTCCGCCTGAAGGTTGCCGGATCCGCGCCATTTCCATGTCAGTATAGTGTGAGGAATGCCGTTCTCGGCGCAATGGCCGGCAACGGCCTCAATCTCGCCAGACGCCTCCGGACGAAGCCCATGGTCGACGGTCACGGCTTCAACCGGGAATTCCAGATCGCGACCGTGCCAGAGCATCACTTCAAGGCAGGCCATCGAATCACTGCCACCGGACACGGCTACGCCCAGCCGCCGTGGCCGATTCAATGCGAAGGGCAGCCCTGCCAAATTCCTGATCAATTCGTCGAATGCGGCAGCTTCGCGATTCACTGACACGACATGCCGGTCCGAGCCTGCTGCGCATCAACGGACGCATCCGTCCCTGGAAACCGGAGCGTGACTTCAGAGAGCGTGATGCAGGCCTCCGGCCCCTGCCCCAGCCCGTCGAGCGAGAGGCCGAGCTTCAAGAGGGCGACCGGCGCCGTCGGGCCGTCCGGCGTGCCCGAATAGCTCTCCAGGTAAGCGCGCGCGGCATCAGACGTCATGCCAAGCTCCGACAAGGCTTCGCCACGCAACAGATGCGCAACCCCCGCAAGCGGTCCGCCTTGATAGGTCTCGGTGAAGACTCGAAACTGCTCGGCTGCGGTCTGGAATTCTCCCTGATCGAAACTGGCCTTGGCGCGATCAAAGTCTGCCCTTTCGGCATGCGCCAGTTCCACGCCGCCGGTGTCAAGCATGTCGATCGAGAATCCGCTGTCGGCTTGGTTGACGGTCGCGATCTCGGTCGGCTCGGGCTCTTTGGACAGGGACCCGCCCAACGTCGTGGTTTCACCAAGGCTTGCGATGTCGCAATCCGCTTCCAGTTCGCACAAGCGGAATTCGAGGTCGCCGATCCGGTTCGTGCCGTCGGCTACGATCGACTGGACGCGGTTCGCCAGTTGCTCGGAGGCCGCCGTCAGACGCCGAACCTCCTTCTCCATCTCGTCAAGGCGCTCGAGAGCGTTGGTGCTTGCGAGTTGCCCTTCAGGTGCGCCGGTGGTCGAAAGTTCGCGATGAAGCCGCTGCATCTCGACAAAGAGCACGGTCAGTTCCTGCCGAATGTCGGCAAGAGTCTGTTCCCGGTCCTGCGCGGCGGCGGGCGCAGCGAGAAGCAGGGCGGCGGCAAGCAGGGCGCGCATAAGGCGATCTCCTTCAGACGCCGGCACCTATGCTCAGCACAGTCACGGCACGGCGGTTCTGCATGTAACAGGCCTCCTCCGAGCAGATCTCGATCGGACGCTCCTTGCCGTAGCTGATGGTTTGCAAGCGCGTTGGGTCGATCCCCTGCGAGATCAGGTAGTTCTGCACTGTTGACGCCCGTCGGGCACCTAGTGCGAGGTTATATGCCTGAGTGCCCTGCTCGTCCGCGTGGCCTTCTATGAGGGCGGTGTATTCAGCGTTCGCCATGAGCCACTCGGCCTGGCCGTCAAGCGTGGCACGCGCCGTCGGCGTGAGCGTGGACTGATCCACGGCAAAGAGCACGCGGTCGCCGATTGTCGCGCTGAAATAGGCGGCTGACTGAGGGTCATCGACCGAGCCCAGCGCACCGGTTGCACCGGAACCGGTTGCGTCTGCGCCGAAACGATCGGCCTGGCTGCAGGCACCGAGGGCCATGAAGACGACAAGTAAAGATCTGAAGAGCGGCATTGGATCACCTGCGACTGTTTTTTGCTCCCTGCGTCATACATGACCTATCGACAAAGGCAACGGAAACAGGCCACGCCTCACGGTGTCGGCACGACTATTGAACCCGGCGCAAACGGTCCTTGCGCAGGGCTCCGTGCCCTTCATGGGAGGAGCGGCGACCACGCCGGATCGGATGCCGCCGTCTCGGTGGGCACCCGCCTGAGATTGCGTCCGGATATGTCCACGGAAAAAAGCGCCGGCCTGCCTTCGGCCCCGGCACTCTCGCGCGTGAACATCAACACCCGGCCATTCGGTGACCAAGTCGGTCCCTCGTCGAGGAAGGATGCCGTCAGGAGCCTTTCGGCAGAACCGTCCGCGCGCATCACGCCGATATGGAAGCGACCTGCATTCTGCTTGGTGAACGCGATGAAGTCGCCTCTTGGCGACCATACCGGCGTGCCATAGCGCCCCGGCCCAAAACTGATTCTTCGGGGCTGGCCGCCAGTGGTAGGCATCACGTAGAGTTGCTGGTTGCCGGACCTGTCGCTTTCGAAAACTATCTGGCGTCCGTCCGGCGAAAACGACGGAGCGGTCTCGATCGAAGGAGCAGATGTCAGCCGGGTACGTCGCTGTGTCGCGACGTCAAGAGTGTAGATGTCGGTGTTCCCGCGGCGCGCCTCGGAATAGACCACGGTTCGACCGTCCGGCGCGTAGCGGGGTGCGAACGTCATTGATTCGGCGTCTATGGCCAGTGGCGTCCTCTCGACTTGGCCGACCGTGAGTTCATATATCTGCGGGAAACCGGATTCGTAGCTCGTGAACAGTATCCTGTCGCCCCTGGGTGAGAACCGGGGCGCAAGAACGATTGACGATGCATCCGTCAGGTAACGCACGTTTTCGCCGTCAAAGTCCATGATCGCGAGTCGTTTCTGGCGGTTGCCCTTGGGACCCGTCGCCTCCACGTAAACAACGCGGCTGTCAAAATACCCGCCTTCACCGGTAATTCGCGAATAGACCTGGTCCGCAATCTTGTGCGCCACGCGCCGCCAGCTTTCCGGTGGCCCCGCGAACTGCAGCCCGCTGCCAAGCGGCGCGTCGGCAAAGACGTCAAAGGGACGGAATTTTGCAAGAAGCCGCCCGTCGGAGGCGAGCGTGACAGACCCAACGACCAACGCTTCCACGTTGATCGCTTTCCAGTCCGGATAGGCCACCGGAGCATCAAAATCCGTCACCTGGCTGACATAGGCTGCATGCGGGACATCCCGGAACAGGCCGGTTCCAACAAGATCTCTTGCCACCACTTCCGTGATTCTCGCCGCGTACTCCTCGGCAGCGGAGTTTTCGGCAAGGAACGGCGCCACCGCGATCACCACCGGCTCGATCACGCCTTCAGTGATTTCGATCCGCAACGGTCCGGTTCGACCCTGCGCCAGCGCCTGTGTCCCCAGCGTGAAAGCGAGGGCGAGTGAAATGAGAATTTGCGTCATCGGAACTGCATCCCTTCTGCATTAAAGGTTGCTTCTACTTCGCGCCACTGGTCATATTTTTCGATCGGAAGCTGGAATCCCTTCGTGCCACAGCGAATTATGGCGCGTCGTGCGGCCTCGAACGCCCGGCCTGCATCCGCCTCGCTGCCGTCAGCAAAGTCGACCATTCTGATCGAATCCGTGACGGGCACGCCGTTCCGCTGCATGTCAAAGGCCACGACAACCTTCGTCGCACGTGCGCTGGTCGACAGGCTTCCGACATTCCAGCAATTCCCGACCGCGAGGCCGAATGCCTCCTTTTCGCCGCCGGTCAGGGGCGGGCCGCGCGGCGCCACCTGTTGTGAATCAGAGTCCGCCTCGGCGAGTGCGGCCACGGTCTCGAATTCGCGCGGGGGGTCGTCCGTCACGACGGGTTCA
>JAJEGW010000058.1 GCA_022819605.1 Silicimonas sp.
AAGTTTCGTGAAACTGGAAACGCCGTGCGCCAGGTGGCATCGCGGCGGTGCCGTGTCGAAATGCATCTCCGCCTGCGCGTGCCGACATTCTGGCCGCTCCTTGAGCAATGCGCAGAACCGGCAGCAGCAATGGTTCGCGCCGCCTTGCATCTGGACCTCTTCGCTGTCTTGGCCTCAGGACTGGCGCTCGGCAGCCTTTCACGGTGCCGGTCGCTGGGTGCCTTGTAGTTCCTGCCGATCGCATGCCAGCCAGGCTGCACGTGCAGGCTGTCTGGTTTGGCCTGCGCGCTGGTCCAATTCCGGACAGCTTCGTCGTCAAGACCTTCGGGTGACGCGGCGACCTCCACCACTTTCGGCACAGGTCTTCGGGATCATTCATCGCCGGTCTCCTGATTTCCGGACGGCGCCAATTCAAGCCGATGCTGACGGCGACCGATTCGGGCGCTAAGGGGCGTGGATTGCACGGAAAGCGCCGAAAGACACGAAAAAAGAACGGACGATTCCCAACTACGCACACACATCGCACGAAAGAACGTTTAGCATCCGGCATTGGCACGAAGTTCCGTCCGCCCGCGGCCCGTGCGCGCCGCGGGCGCTTGCGATGCCGCCCGGTCGTGCCGGATCTGCCGCAATGGCGATCGAAGGGACGGCGGGCCGGGCAACCCTGATGCGCACGAGACACGCGACGTTTCGCACATCAGGGAAAGCCGGACCGCAACCGGCGCTGTGGAGGGAAGAGCGATGATGTACGGCTGGATTGAGGCAACGGTGCCCTTGTTGCTCGCGCTGCTGGCGCTTTCCCTGACCGCCTGCGCGAGGGGGACGCAGGATGCCGAAGACGGGATCCGGTTCGAGAGGAACAGCGAGTTCGCGGGTCCGCACCTGCGGGTGTTCCTGACGCTGCAGGACGGCAGCGAGGCATCGGTCAATACGGCGGACGATGCCATCGGAACGCAGCCGGGCGAGACGCCGATCCTTGGCCACGAGGCGCGGGACTGGACCTTCCTGAAGGACGCGGAGACCGGGACGACCTTCGCGCAAGCGCTAGTGAGCTGGGCTCCGGCCAATCCCGCCGACTACCTGATGGCCGGGTGGTGGATACAGTTCCCCGGGCAGCACCTTCCCGATCTAAGCTTCGCGGACACCGAGCAGTACGGGATCGTGGACGGACCCGAGATCGATCCCGCGCATCCGCCGGAACTGCCGCCAGCGGAGGCGTCCGCTTCGCGGGCACCTCGAATCAGGGCTGCGAGCTCACCGGAGCCTGCGGACGACCGTGGCGACCGCAGGCGCGGTTCCGACATGATCGCGCGGGACCGTTGCGTGCGCATGGCTGATTCTGCCGCGAATCGCCAGGCGGGAGTCGCTGACTTCGGCCGCCGGCACGCGGCAAGGGCCGTTGGCAGGACGCCGCGCGCATTCGCGATCGCGGTCTGGGGCGCGGAGGCCGTGGCCGGAGAGTGGGGCTCCGACAGCTGGATGCGCTCGCAGGTGCGGCGCTGGTTCCCGAAGGCGCGGGCGCTCGCCGACAGCGGCTGGCGCGATCACGTGCCACGCGGAACGACCGACGGCGGGCAATGCGGCATGACGGGTCACGCTCCGCCGTTCGCTGCGCGCCGAGGATCATCCAGGAAGGATCGCTCCCAAACCGGGGCCGCTCTTCTTGGGAAAGTGAGCAATCTTACTTTGACAAATGTGAGCAGTATTAAGCTGACAGCCACAATACTGTCTTGAATCTGTCTTCTGTGGCGATCCGGGAAGGACTCGAACCCTCAACCTGCTGATTAGAAGTCAGCTGCTCTATCCAGTTGAGCTACCGGACCGCATGCGTCGTCATAGCACGACCCGCCACCATCACAACATTGACTGATGGAGTCCAATTGCAACCAATTGCACGCCGTGCAGCCCTCAATCCGGCTTGGTGCGTTCCACCCGTCATGCCGGGACAAGACCATTTCCGGCACATGATGCAGACATCCGTTCGCCAGTGGCCTGTCTTCAGGCGTCAATGAGTCCAGGCACCACGCCGGTCGGTCGCAAAGTTCTCGCCATATCCGCGACGGCGGACATTCGGCTTTCTCGTCTTCGGTTCGCGCACTGTCGCGTCGATGCCATGCCTTTCGGCATAATCCAGCGCCGCTTCCCGTGTCGGGAACCGCATCTGGACCTGCGCCCGAGTGTCAGCCGAAGATGTCCAGCCCATCAGCGGGTCGATCTCGCGACCGGCCTCGTTCACGAACTCGAGCACCCAGTCGCGGGACCTTGCGGTGCCAGACGACATGGCAGACTTCGCAGGGCGGTAGATAAGTGCAGTCATCGTGACACTCTATCGACAATCGCCGACGCGGAATCAAGTGCCTCGCGAAATGAAATGCGGGGCAAGGTGATGCATGCCAGGGAGCCGGACGCACCGGATCTCGCAAAGAACCTGCGACTTTCGATGTCGTGTCATTGCGGCAACTGCCTCTTCGCCATGAAGAAGCAAGATCTGATGGGAGTGCTTCCCGGCGCCGCACGCCATCGCGCCAAGGCTGGCGCGATCTGCAACCGAACCCACCTGCCATGCAGACACCGGGCGCCTGTCGGCAGCCCCCTTGCCACACCGGCGGTCGAACATGGATCGCGAGAATTGATGACACTGCGGTCGATCACCGTGCCCGGCGCAGCCAATGATGGACGCGCAGCAGCGAAATGCGGGAGGTGATCAGGAAGGGGTTTACAAAAATAAGTTTACGCACGGGAAGCACCCAAACTTCATGGGTTGGGCGCGCATGCCCTGAACTTCGGACTTTCGTGTGTTGGTGGCAACTGCAAATCCAACATTTGTGGCAAACGAAAATGCAACAGTTTTGGCTTGTTGTTTCGTGAGGCCTCGGGCCGCTGTGGTGCTGACGTCACCACGGATAGAAAGGGGCACGGATGTACGGATGGGAGACCAGGATGTTGCTGAAGCACTATCTCGAGCAGGGCGTATCGCAGTCTGAACTGGCGCGGCGGTTCGGGATCGACCGCACGACGATCTGGCGCTGGGTCAGGACGGGGCAGCTGGACCGGGACTTGTCGGCCGGTTCGAACGGATATTCGCCGCGGCCCTGATCGACCGGCTGGTCCATCACTGCCACATCGTCAACATCCGGGGGAACAGCTACAGGATGCGGGATCACCAGATCCTTCTGCGGTCCGGTCCGGACCGGCGCCGCAGGAAGGACGGATCATGATCGGCGACGACGAAAAGGACGATTTCGGTGCGGACTGGTTGCCCGAAGCCATGCCGGATCCAGCACTCGGGCACCCTGCCCGGGGGAAAGAACTCGCGACAAAACTGTTGCATTTTCGTTTGCCAGATTTGTGGGAAATTCACTTGCCAGTGACATCGGTGGAACATCACGCGGGACGCAGATCTGCTTTTGCCCTGCTCGATCTTTCGACCGCCCAAACGTCGCCATGCCAATGCACAACGTCGCGATGTTGACAGGTCAGCGAGGTTGCCAATGCAAACGCCTCTCGCCATCCAGCTGCGCCAGTCTCCGACGCCTGTTGCCAAAGGCAACGAATCCCTGCTTTCAGCGTCTTCGCCAATGCAAAACGTCGTGCGCCAAAGCGGAACATGGAAAGGTGCAAACCTCTCTTTGCAAGTCCCCCGCCAATTCCGGCGCCGGCGCCTGTGCCGCCTTTCGAATCGAAGCCCCAGTTCATCATGGGACACGCTTGACCCCTGCCGGTGACGGCTTGCCATGGCAAGCAGGCTTGCTTTCGTGCCAGGCGCCATCAGCCGGCGCGGACCTCCCTCGGCACCGGCAGCGTGCATGGCATAGGTTGAAACTTCGCTGATTGCCTGTGGCCCTGCTACCGTGCGGCTCCGAAAGCCGCTGAGAGATCTGGATGCTCCAGCACCCCGGATGCGCCCTCGTGGTGCGCGCCGACGAAAGCGCCCGTCACCATGCCGGGATCGTCCCCCGCAGCGAAGGTCGACACGAACACTTCGGTTCCCGCCTCGGTTCTGACCGCAATGGTGTAGCCGAGATCGCCATCCCCCCAGCGGCGACCGCTGCCCGGTGCGCCGGGGTGAGTCTCGGGATCCCAGGATTCGAGCTCAGTGAAATCGGCCCGGCCCTGCAGGCTCGCCACTTCGATGCCGATCTCCGCGCCTCCGGCCACCGGGCGGCCCGCGCCCGTGAACCCCAGGAGCGAACCGGCCCATGTTGCCGTGCGCCGTCCTGATATCTCCGGGTTGTTCCGCATTCGTGTCACGGGCACGGGTCCCCAGGCCCACGGCCTGCCGACGCCGTTGCGATACCCGGCCCCGAACTGCATGGCTTCGGCATCCGATTCGCCAAGGCCGGCCTGGCCAACGAGGTGAAACCCCTCGTCTTCCCATGGTCCGAAATCGGCGACCGTCAGGTCGGAAACCCGCGTCCCGGGGACGAGGACGGTCTCCGCCAGCTGCGCCTCTCCCTCCACGGTCAGCCAGAGACGCGGCACCTTGTTCAGGTTGCGTGGCACGAAGGGCACGAGCACGGCGTTCGGATACGCATGCGGGTCGACATGCGCACCCATCCCCCAGGCGTGCAGGATCTCGTGTGTGACGACGAACTCCATCCGCGCGTTGCCGCGCCCAATCGCTTCTCGGTCGAATAATGCGTACCCGCCCAGGATCCGAGACCTGTCCCGGTAGACATTCGACCCGCCAAGCCCGAGAACGTTCGGGCCGTAGGCGTCGCCCTCTTCATCGGTCGGCCAGAGCTCCTTGCCGTCCGTGAAATGGACATGAATTTCGTCTTCGGGAATGTCTTCGGTGGCGAGACGCTCGGCAATGTCGGGGCCGAGCAGGATGCGACGCCCCCAGGGAAGGCTGGTGTGTATGTTGCGGAGTGCCGCCAGTACCGCCCTGCGCTCCGAGGCAAGCGCGGTGCTGTCGATCCGAAGGGTTTTCTGCGCCCCGAAATCGACGAAGACCAGGTCGCCCCCTCCTTCGCGATCCTGGTGCGTCTGGAAGGAGCGGAGGAAACGGACCACCTCCGCCGCGCTGGCGCTGCCGTCCCGACCCAGCGGGTCTCGCCAGCGCCCGGAGCCGACCTCAATCGTCCCGCGACGGGATTTGGTCTCAAGGTCATCGAGAGCCGGTCTCTCGCTCGCAAAGGCCGGGCCGATCCCGACACGACCGCCGCTGGAACGGTAAGGAACGCGGATCTCGGCGGGCAGGGGCTTGGCAAGTGGATGAGGCGGCGGGGAAGGCGGCACAGGCGCCGGCGCCGGAACTGGTGGCGTGGCGCCTTCGCCGCCAACCGTCGAGGGTCCACCCCCGCCACCGCACGCCGACAGCATCAGGATGGCCGCAATGACCGTTGCCGCCAAGCCGCGCGGGCGTGTTTCACAAGGACGCTTCATCGCCGCATGCACCTCATCCCTTTAGTCGCAGGCCGCCAACGGTCTTCGCCAGACCATGGAAGCACTCGACGCAGCCCGTCCAGTTCGTCCGGGCGGTCCATCCTTCGCGCACCCGGAGGCCTGACGATCCTCGCGCGCCCAGATTCCCTGCGTCGAGCCGCGCATGCGGGTATCGACACCGATTTGGCCTTGCCGCATGCGCGGCAACCGTTCAGGCATCGGCTCGTCTGAAGCAATTTCGACCACCAGGTCAGGACCGTCCCCGTTCAGAACTGCCTCACGAAGCTGATCTCGCCATAGGTGCGTTCGTAGTCCTGAAACACGGCGTTCGAATCGCGCACTGTATGACCTAGCGTCAGCCGAGGACTGAACCCTCCGATCGTCAGGTCGCGCTTGGTCAGGTTGACGCTCAGGCCCGTCGTCCGATCCTCGCGCAATCCCCCGTCCGTGGTCGAAAACCCGATCTCGTCATACCGGATCCAGCTCACCGAGCCGTCCAGTCCGACCGTGAACCCCCGGGGCAGGTCTCGGCTGATGCCCAAGTTCAGCCCGTACGACTTGTTCCGGCGCGTAGGCTGCTCCGGCCGGTCACGCTCCCCGAACACGGAAGCGTTCAGGACCGTGACCGGAGTGACTTGGTGGCGGACACCGAAGCCGAGGCTGGTGACAGGGCCGTCCCTCTCAGGCTGGCCTTCCCAGCTGCGCTCACGCCAAGATCCGTTGAAGCTTAGCAGGGTTCTGCGCCCGAGGCTGTGCCGTCCCTCGATACGGAATCCCAGTTCGTCATGGGACAGGCTCGACCCGGTCCAGTGACGGCTTGCCTGCGCAAGCAGGCTCGCTTCCGTGCCGGGAGCGATCAGCCGACGCGGGCCGACATGGGCACCCAGTGTCATCCTGTCAAACCGGCTGCCCTCATAGTCGCGGCGTGAAACATCACCGCCAAAGCGCAGTCGCGTGCGCTCGCCCAGCGGCTGCTGGTATTCCCAACCGCCCCAGAGGGCCACCCCCACCCCGGAAGTCGGCTTTTCGTCGGGGGTAAAGGGAAGCCTCCCGAAGGGAGTGTCGATCAATTGCGCCGTCTGGGCTGGAGCCGCACCGATGTTGGTGTCAGGAACCAGCCCGATCCCGCCATGCGCGGACCACCGGCGCCGAGCGCGGATCTCGGCCAGAAACCGGTTGACGTTTGCCACGACGGGCGCCGGAACGTCTCCTGCCAGGACTCGTTCGAAGTGCCGCCGGGCCAGGCCGTCCTGACGCTTCAGGAAGAAGGCGCGGGCCAGTTCCAGCCGGACCCGGGTCCGATCGGGACTGGCGGCGAGGATGGCCTGGAATGCGGCGATGGAGACATCCAGAAGCGCATCGCGCTCGGCCTCTCCGATCCCGGGGCGATGGGCGGCACCCAAGGTGGCCATGCCGGCCTCGAACAGCAGATTGCCTGCGCGCGCATCGCCGGCCGTCAGGGGACGAAGGATCGCGAATGCCTCCTCCCACTGACCTTCGCCGAGCAATGCGGCCGCCGTCCCGATCAGCGCATCCGCCGAAACTGCAGCCGGCTGCGTCGCCGGAGCGCCGTCCTGCCCATGAGCCGATCCCGCCGGGACAACCAGCAAGACGGTCAGCAGGGCTCCAAACAGAAACGAAGCGGGGTTCACGCCAACGCTCTTGTGAATTGTTCCCATCGATTGCAAACCTTTCGTGCCTGCGGAACGCTTTTCGTTCCGACTGAATTTGAATTCCCTTCGCTCGACTGTCCTCAAACTCGACGGCAGTCGAATCAACTCTCGGTGACTCCCGGCAGTTCTGCAAGGGAACAGTGCATCCTGCTTGACGCCGGGGCCGAATGGAAGCTTCGTCCGTCATCCCGCCACCCCTGGAGGCGCGTCGATCTTCTTTTCGTCCATGATGCAGAGCGCTTTCGGCCGTCCAAATTGCATCGTGGGCTTGGCCGCCACTTTGGTCCAACCCCTCTCCATCGCGGCTTCCGTGCAGATGTCGGGAGCGTTCCAAGGGACAGGATCCGCGACCGGTCCGGCGATCAACCGCTCTGGTTCGGGCGGCATCGCAATCTTGAGTTGGCTGTCATGGTGACTGAATCCGTCAGCCTTCACATCGAGTATGCACATGTCTCCTGCCTCCGGTTTTTGCTTTGGTCGAACGGATTCCGCTACTGGCAAGTCAGTCTCCCTGGTGTCATCGCCCCGGGTCGAGAGCGGCACCAATGCCGCAGTGATCATGGTCGTCATTGTTCGAAGCGAAAGCGATGAAGGTGGCTGAACCGGAAACGCGAGATGCGGAAGCACCGTACGCATCGCTTTCAGCAGCGGGGTCGTTGTCGTCATTGGAGCCGAAAACCGGCTTGACACCTGCATCATCGAGTCCGGCGCCAAGGCCGGCAACAACGTTCCGGTCGTTGCCGTGCCTGTCGACGCCGATCCCGAAACCGGCATCCTCGATGCCTTGGGCCTTGGCTCCACTCAACGCTTGGTCAGTTTCCGGTCTAGGGCTGTCAGATGATGCGCGCAACGAAAGCGCGCCCCAGGCGCGGTTCCGGCGTGCGGTCGGGAGTTTTGACATCCTCGATATGGGTGACCTCGTTCAAGCGTCCAGGTCGGTCATTCCTGCGTACCCTGCCTGGCCAGCTGCCTGCTTTGCGGCACCGGCAATGCCGCCGAAGGTGATCGTGCCGAACGCGCCAGCCACGCGGGCGCTGTCTCCCGTGTCTGCAGCGCCGCCACCGGCGGTGTCAGCGTGGATTGAGCCACCGAACGCAAGGCCGTTTTCCGTCTCGCCGGACGCGTGACGCTGATGCGGATACGGCTACCAAAGCCGATATCTGGACCATGCGTGCTTATCACGCCCATTCGGGCATCCACCGCCAATCGTCGGTACTGTTGCGGCGATGCCGACGGACATGACGAGGGCGGACGAAGTCAAATGGATCTTTGTCGGGGCCGTGTTCGAACTTCACGCCCCGAAAACGGAAACCCCGGCCCATGACAGGCCGGGGTCTGTGTCAGTCAGGAGGTCAGACAACTATTGTTCCGCGCCGAACGCGCCGACCATGTAGCCGTCGCTGTCCTTGCGCCTTGAAACCTCCGGCAACGCCTGTCGGCTGATGCGCACCGTCAGGAATGTCGTAGAACTTCGCTGTCCATCCGCCCCCGGCGGCTTCGTTGCGTGCAGTCCCCTTGGTCCCGCCGATGGTCCATGTCGTGGTGCCGGCATTTGCTACCGCGCCCGCGATTGATATCGACGACGAACCCAGCGCGACCGACCAGTCAGGTTCAAAGCCGCCGACGTTGAAGTTGGTGATTGTACCACTGAGCATATTGCTGTCGAAATTTGCACTTAGCGCTGCATCCGCCGTGAAGGCTCCGCCGGCATTCGCGTCGCCCCGCGGCGGTGATGGCACGCCGCCACGCCGATTCCCATTCACGTGTCGTCGCATCCCCCTCCGCAGCCAGCCAATGCCAGCATTGCCACAAGCAGGGCAGTCGGCAATAGTTTCAAACCTGCTGATAGTAATGCTAAATCGAGAAGGCCCGCCGTCCAAAACACGGCGGGCCTTCTTTACTTCAACAATCCGGTAACGGATCAGTTCTTGGTGGCGCTGTAGACACCTGCTGCCGCGCCGTCAGTGAAGCCGGCATTGAAGCTGCCCACGAAACCGCTCGGATTGGCGTTCTCGTCATCGGCTCCTGAGGCGCCGGTTCCTGTGCTATAGCCAGTGGCAGTCCAAGCACCGCTAGTGGCGACGTTCGGACTCACGCCCACGCCTACAGTGCCAGTCACGGAGGCACCGGTGATAGTCCCTGCCCCAAGATTGACATACCAGTTCGGGTTGACGTGAGTGCCTCCGGCAAATCCGCTGATCGAACCTTCTAAGCCTTGCTCGTTAGCAGTGTCGGTAAAGGATGCAGTCAGACTGACATTGGCGGTGAATTCACCGGAATGGTCCACCTTGTCGTCACCTTCGCCGACTGTCCGATAGGAATAGCCGCCAGCCATGCCGCTGTAGGACGCCTTGACAGGACTTCCGGCTTCTGAATCATCGTGAGTCCACGCAACGCTTCCTGTCGGTGACTTGCTGCTGACGTGCCGGATTATTGCATTTGAATCGTCCAGCCAGTAGCCATAGGAAGCAACGTTGGTGATTGCCTCATAGACGCCACCATATGTCTTCTTGACATAGACTGCAGTTGGATCAGTCGGAAGAAATACTACGTCGCCCGTAATTTTCCCATCGTCGTCAGCGTTACATGCGGCACTAAGACAGACCAGTTGGCCCGGAATGCCGTCGTAGAAAACTGACGTTTGTGGGGCGTTCAGAGCAGTGGCGGCAAAAGTCCCTCCAGACCCTCCGGTCAGTTTTGTTTCGCCAAGGGCGTCTGAAGTGATGTCTCCCGCCATCGTCACTGCCATCCTGTTAGACCCCGCAATCTGCATGAAGGTCATTCCCGAATGCGACGTTGTCATCACTGCGTCATTCGCGGCAGTGCCAGCAGGAGCAATTGGGGTAGCGGTGGTGCCCATTGCAGTCTTGATCGCACTTGCCACGTCTGCAGCCTTGCTCATGGCAATCATGGCATCGGAGTCGCCAACGCTCGCAGTAGCCTTCACGACCATGACTGCGCTCGCCAGGGAGCCATCACCCATTGCGTCCTGAATATCCGTGATCTCTTCCAAAGACCCTTTGGCCGCATTGATGAGATTGGTTATCCTGGCCATTTCGGCGGCGGACATGCCGGTAGTATCGACGCCTTCCGCCGTCGCAACAGCAGCAGCGGCTTTTGCACGTTCCGCTTCGATGGCTGCGCCAGCGCTCAAGACCTTCATGGCATTGTCATATGCCATTTGGGAACTGCCGTTGACGCTTTTCGCGTCCAAGGCTTTGCTCGCCTCCAAGGCACCTTCAAGCAGCATGCTGGCCATTTCGCTTGCGGCCACTGCATCACTAGCCGCGTCAACGGCAGTCGCAAGCGCTGCAGGGTCAGGAGTTGGCGGCGTCGGGTCGGTTGGCGTCATCGTGTCGTCGCCGCCGCCCCCTCCGCAGCCTGCCAATGCCAGCATTGCCACAAGCAGGGCAGCCGGCAATAGTTTCAAGTTCGAGTTCATGTGCTTTGCTCCTTGCTAAGCGTTTGTTGGTTTGCGGGCTGAGGCCCGCATGAAGGTTGAAGGGTTGACTAGAAGCTCATCGCCAGGCCGAGAGACCATCTGTCTTCCTGGCTGCCGTCAGCCATCTCGGAATTGCCGTATCCGAACTGGAGCGCGGCTCCGCCGCCCAGGTCGTATGCGGCCGCCACACCGAAGCCGGTTTTGTCCGCACCGCCCTCTTCGTTCCGACCGAAGTTGACGTTGACCGTCGTGGCGCCTGACGAGTAAGTCGCGCCAACACCGACATGCGTCGAATCGGCAGCCCCATCATTGCTCACCTGGGAGTAGTTCAGCGCACCGCTGATCTCGCCGAAGGCAGCCGTGACGCTCACGCCGGAGACGCTGGAGCTGTCATGCTGCTGGAAGCCGACGCCGATGCCGAAATCGCCGAAGCCGCCCTTGGCGCCAGCGCCGATGACGTCGCCATTGCCGCTGTCTTGCTCAAACGAGAGGGCAATTCCGAGATCCCCGAACGTGTTGTCGTAGCGCAGGATGTTGAGGCCGTCGAGGCCCTTGTTGCCTCCAGGGCTCCAGCCTGCGTGAGCCGTATGGTCGGAGGCGATCGCGCCAGCGCCGTCAACTTCGGTCAGCGCCCAGTCGAAGGCTCCGTCGGTGTCTCCCAAGGTGACGTTTCCGAACGGGCCGCTCACGTTTATCGCGTATGCGTTGTCGCCGGCATTATCGTCAAAGTTGAGCGACGTGCCAAACGTCAGTCCTGCGTCGGTCATGGACTCCATCTTGAATGAGACGTCTGCGTCCATATGAAACGTGGCTTCGCCAGTGCCGCCGTCGGCTATTCCCATTTCGGCAGAGCCCGAGAGCGTCACGCCCTGGGCATAGGCCGCGCCCGACATCGTCACGAGTGCCGTGGTAGCAAGAAGTGCTTTCTTCATAATCGTTTCCTCTTTCTGATCTTTAG
>JAJEGW010000187.1 GCA_022819605.1 Silicimonas sp.
CGACGACGGGACCACGGCCCGGCTTTCGGAAAGCCACTTCGTGATGACCACCACGACCGCCAACGCGGTGCTGGTGTTCCGCAACCTGGAATTCGCTCGCCAGTGCCTCTGGCCCGACCTGGACGTGCACCTGATTTCGACAACCGACGGCTGGGCGCAGTTCGCGGTTGCCGGACCGAACTCCCGGGCGCTGCTCTCGAAAGTGGTCGATGATCTCGATCTCTCCAACGACGGCTTCCCGTTCATGGCCTGCGCGGAGTGCTCGGTGTTTGGCGGCACGCCCGCCCGGCTCTTCCGGATTTCCTTCTCGGGCGAGCTTGCCTACGAGATCGCCGTGCCCGCGCGCTACGGCGACAGCATGATGCGGGCATTGATGAAGGCGGGCGAGGAATTCGATGCCGTGCCGTACGGAACCGAGGCGCTCGGCGTCCTGCGCATCGAGAAGGGCCACGTGGCCGGCAACGAAATCACCGGCCAGACCACGGCGCGAATGCTTGGACTCGGAGGCATGGTTTCCAGGTCAAAGGATGCGATCGGACTGAAACTGGCGGAACGCGGAGCGATGAACGAAGACGACGGGATGCGCCTTGCAGGGTTCCGGCCCGTTGATCGTTCCGTCATCCTGACTGCAGGCGCACATTTTCTGAATCCGGGCGATCCGGCGGACATGGCCCACGACCAGGGCTGGATGACTTCGGTCGCCTACTCGCCCGAACTCGGGACGTCAGTGGGTCTCGGCTTCCTGAAGCGAGGCACGGATCGAATCGGCGAGACGATCCGGGCCTATTCGCCCGTCCGCGATCAGGATGTCCTCGTCGAAGTCTGCTCGCCCCACCATGTCGACCCGGATGGAGTGCGCCAACGTGGATGAGATCAACCTGGAAGCAGCGCCAGTCCTTGGCGGAGCAAGCCTGGAACTTTCGGGCAATCGCATCGTCGAACGTGACGATCTGGCGATCGTCTCGATCGCGACGCCGCTGGGCGGCGAGGATGCACTGGCGGAAGCGCTCAGGAACGGATGGTCCCTGGACGTCCCCGAACCGACACGCTCGTCACTCAACGCCGAGGTCCGGGCCGTTTGGACGGCACCCGACCAGATGATGCTGATCTTCCCGCACGCGACGCCCGATGCAGAAGCGGTCGTGCAGGAGCGGCTGGGAGGAACCGGTTACACGACCGATCAGACGGACGGATGGATTGTCCTGGAGGTCGCCGGCCCCGACACGCTCTCCGCGCTGGAGCGGATCTGCCCGCTTGACCTGCCATCCTTCGAAGTCGGCGGCACCGGCAGGACAGTCATGGAGCATATGGGCGCGATGGCAGTCCGAACCGGAGATGACGCGTTCCTGCTGATGTCTGCCAGTTCCTCTGCCGCGTCGTTCCTGCATGCGGTTGAGACATCCTACCGCTACGCGACGTGAGCGCGTGCAAGAGAGGCAAATGGATGCGGGCGGTCGCGACCGAGTATCGGACCTGAACTGGCCGAATGCCCTACGCAACCGACACCGTCATGCAGCCGAGGCCTTCGGCCTCCGCGATCATTGTGTCACCCTTCTTCACCGGGCCGACGCCGGCTGGCGTTCCGGAAAGGATGACGTCGCCTGCCGCCAGTTCGAAATACTCCGACAGGTAGGCGATGATCTCCGGCACCTTCCAGATCATCTGGTTCATGTCGCCTTCCTGCCGGACCTCATCGTTCACCGTCAGCGCAATGCGACCCTTGTCGAGATGGCCGACCTCGGACACGCGGTGAATCGGACCTGTCGGCGCCGAATGCTCGAACGCCTTGCCGATCTCCCACGGCCGGCCCATTTTCTTCTGGACGCCCTGCAGGTCACGCCGGGTCATGTCCAGCGACAACGCATAGCCGAACACGTGATCCAGCGCATCGCCAACCGCTATGTCGGTGCCGCCCGATTTCAGCATCACCGCAACTTCGACCTCATGATGAACATCCTCGCTCTGCGGCGGATACGGGAAGATCCCGGAAGACGTGAGATTGTTGGGGTTCTTCTGAAAGAAGAATGGCGGCTCGCGATCAGGGTCGTGCCCCATCTCGATCGCGTGGGCGGCGTAGTTGCGGCCTATGCAGTAGACCCGGCGTACGGGAAAGAGAGCGGAATTCGTGGCTATCGGCAAGGCCACGGCAGGCGGAACTTCGATTGCAAACTGCGGCATTGGAGTTCAGGATCCTCACAGGCTTCTTTACGTCGCACACGCTTTATCGCAGCGAAAGTGCCAAATCAATCTCAACCAATCTGGCACCCCAAGGAACTAAATTTCGCTGAAAATCATTGCGCCAGCAACGAGAATCAGGCAAACTTGAACCAATATTTGCAAATTGATCAACCAATTTGGCGCGCCCATGCAGACGAAACCGGACTTCATTGATCGAGACGACGCGGTCACCGCGCTCAGGACGTTCATTGCCACGGGCAGCTTCCGGCCCGGCGACAGGCTGCCGCCCGAGCGAGAGCTGACGGTCATGCTGGATATGAGCCGGAACACGCTTCGCGGGGCGCTGGACGCACTGGAACGCGAAGGCGCGATCTGGCGTCATGTCGGAAAGGGCACGTTCGTCGCGGCCCACGGCGACAGCGCGGACACGGGCAGCCTGGCGGAGCTGACCAGGCGGGTGACACCCGTCCAGCTGATGCGGGCGCGCCTTTCGCTGGAGCCGGCGATCGCTCGCGAAGCGGCACTGAACGCCTCGAACGCTGCAGTGATCCGTTTGAAGCTGGCCTGCAGCCGCTGCCTGGAGGCCACGAACTGGGAGGCTTACGAGGCACGGGACGATGCGTTTCACAGGATCATTGCTGAGGCGACGGACAACGTGCTGCTGCTATCCCTGTTCAATCAGCTGAACCAGGTCCGGCGCGCCGTGGCATGGGGCACGGTCATTCGGCAGTCGCCGCAACCCGCGCGGCACCATCCCAGTTTCGTCGAGCATGAAGCGGTTGCTGCCGCGGTCGAGGCGCGGGATCCGGTCGCCGCCCATGCAGCAATGCGTACGCATCTCAGTTCCGTTGCAACACGCCTGTTCGGGGAGGAATGACAGCGAACCACTTGGCGGCACGAAGAAACAAGTGCCTGAATCCGGCACATCTAGCAGACTTGCTCATCAATCTAAGGGAGGAAACACGATGAGACGCATATTGAAGAAAGTCATGGTCACGGTGGCGGCCTTGCCGTTCGCACTCGGATTGTCGATTGCAAGTGCCGACACGATCCGAATTGCGCTGGCAGAGACTCCGTCGGACGAACTGGCTGCGTTCTTCGTGGCGCTGGACCGCGCCAAGGCAAACGGCCTCGATTACGAATGGACTGCGTTTGCCGACGAGGAACTGGCCATCCAGGCGGTGCTCAGCGGCCAGATGCACATTGGCTTCGGCACGCCCTACGCGGCCATGCAACGATCGAAGGCCCCGCTGCGGATCGTGTTTCAGCTCTCAAAGCTGAAATTCTTCCCGGTCACGACAAAGAAGTACAGCAAGCTTGAGGACCTGGACGGAGAGCCGATCCTGTTGCACTCGCGCGGAGGTGGCACGGACGCGATTGCCAACGTCATCGAAAGCCGTCTGGGGATGATGTTCGGTGACCGGTCCTACGTGCCGGGCTCGGCAAACCGCGTCGCAGCGCTCCTTGGAGGGCGCGCCGATGCAACCATCATCGACCTGTCGAACAAGAACAAGCTGATGCGCAGCGAGGCTGGCGCCAATTTCAACGTGCTCGAAATGTTCGACGTCGAGGCCAGCGACGAAGCCCTGTTCGGCAATCTCGACTGGATCCAGGAGAACGAGGGCGACGTGCAGATCTTCGTCAATGCGCTTCTCAGCGTCTACCGCGACATGCACGAAGATCCCACCATGGTTCGCCGCGAAACCAACCCCGACGGGCCGATCGGCCAGCTGCCGGAGGAAATCCTCGCCGAACTGGACGGCTTCTACGCCGATGCGGTCGAGGCAGGTCTCTACAGCCCCGACGGCGGCGGCCGCACCGCAGCCATGGCGGACCTGGAATGGTACACCGCCGCCGGTCAGCTTGAAGGCGATCCAAGCACTCTGAACATCGAGGACTTCTGGTATCTCAAGCCGCTAGACGCTGCGATGCAGTAGGCCAAGCAATGTCGCCGCGCTTCCTGAGTGGCGCGGCGACATCCAACTTCCAGATCGGATTCCGACGCCATGATGAACCGCTCGCTCACCCTCAAGATCCTTTCGGCAGTGATCCTCTTCGGGGCCTGGGAAATCGCAGGGCACATCCCCGTCAGCTTCGCCTTTCCGACTTTCCTGGAGTCCATGGGAGCGCTCATGCGCATGATGGGCGACGGCACGATGCTCGATGCCTATGCCGAGACCCTGCGGCCCTTGGCCGTAGGCATCGCCATTTCAGCATTTCTTGGCATTGCCCTAGGCATCTGGGTGGGACTGAGCCGATTTTTCGACTGGCTGTTCTCGCCGATCTTCATCGTCATGCAGGCCGCGCCGCTTGCAGCGCTCATTCCCCTGCTGGTCCTCGCCTACGGCATCGGCCTGACCTCCAAGGTCCTGGTCGTGTGCATCATGGCGATGCCCGTCATCGTGCTCAACACTGCGGGAGCCGTTCGCAACACGCCGGATTCAATCAAGGAAATGGGGCGTTCCTATCTCGCGACGGACCTTGACGTCATCCTGAAGATCATCATTCCGGCCGCATCGCCCGTGATATTCGCCGGACTGCGTCTCGGAATTTCTGCCGGCTTCATCGGCGCCATACTGGCCGAACTCAAGATCACGCCTACAGGAGTCGTCGACATCATCACCTACAGCCGGTCCATTGCCGACTATCCCAGCATGTATGCGGCAATCTTCTCCATCATCCTTCTGGCTGTCCTGTTCCTGAATCTCCTGGAAATGATCGAGGCCGTCCTCTTCAAAGGGAATCAACGTGGCTATGCCTCAGACTAGCGCTGCCGAGACTGGAACGGGAGCCAC
>JAJEGW010000063.1 GCA_022819605.1 Silicimonas sp.
CGGCTTCCCGGGAAATGAACACATGGATCAAGCCCGCAAGGAACAAGCCGAGAAGCAGCATCGGCCCAAGCAACAGGAAAGAAGACCAGAGAAAGTCCAACAGATCCAAGATTGCGTTCATGACAGTGTCCTGCACTTCAATTTAAATCATCGTGCCAAAGAGCCCGCCACTCTCTAACTGTAGGTACGCGCGGAAGCCGTCCCCGATGAATCATCCGTCGCCCAAACATTGCACAAAGGCCGTGCCGAGGTCTTCCATGAGCTTGAACCAAGCATCCGGACCAGCCTCAATGGCAGCACCGATTGGATCCAGAACCGCAGTATTCACATTCGTGCCATCAATCAAGGTCTGAACCAGTTTCGGCTCAAACTGTGCTTCAGTGAAGACACAGGCCACTTCGTGATGTTCCAGTGCCTCGCGCAATTCAGCGAGTCTCTTGGCACCGATAGGCCGCGAAGGATCGACAGCCACGGCCCCGAAGCCCTCGAGACCGAATGCATGTTCGAAATACCCGTAACCGTCGTGGAACACGACAAAGGGGCGTCCTTGCACGGATGCAAGCCGATTCCGCAGCTGTGCCGCTGTGCGGTCAATACGCATTGCCGTTTCGTCGGCATTGCTGCGCCAGACTTCGCTGTTGGCGGGATCAATTCGAGTCAGCGCATCCGCTACTACGGCTACAATCCGCTTGGCGTTGTCGGGATCTAGCCAAATATGCATATCGAACTCGTCATGCTCGTGGCCGTGATCATCGTCCTCATCCATGTGAACTTCAGCCTCTTCATCGTGGTCCCAAATTCCGCCCTCACGGTTCGGCAACAAGCGCATGCCCGCCGCTTCATGCAACTCCAAGGCAACAGCATCTTCCCCAAGTGTCTGGATCGGGCGCTCCAGAAAGGTCTCCATGGCTTCACCGATCCATATCACGAGATCTGCGTTCTTCAGCATCTGCGCTTCGGTCGGACGCATTTGATAGAGGTGCGGCGAAGCGGTTCCAGGGACTAGCAGCTTTGGGGCGGGCTTGGCGTCACCCACTACGCCCACAACCAATGAGTGCACCGGCTTGATGCTGACAACCACCTCGGGGGCCGCTGCAACGGCCTGCGCCTGAATGCCGGCAACAAGCAAGAATGCCGCAGATGCGGCCATTTTTGCCGTCCCCAGTTGCGTTTGGGAAAAGTTTAAGTTGGTCATGATGACTCATCTCCTTTCAAGATGTTGCTGATCGCGGGCAGCGCTCGTGGATTGCCCCGTACTGGGCACATTTCGGCCAAGCCCCGTCGGGTGTTGGTTGTCTGGACTTCAGTCATGATCGGAAGACCTTTCGAACTGGATTCGCGAGCCCGGCGAGGAAAAAGATGCCGGAGACCAACACAATCGCCGGACCGGCTGGAATGTCCCACGCCAATGAAACCATCAAACCGGCACCAACCGAGATAGCGCCTATGACCGCAGCCATAATCGCCATGAACTCAGGGGTTGATGCAAACCGACGCGCGGCAGCGGCGGGAATGATCACCAATGCCACCACGAGGAGCATACCTACCATTTTCATGCCAATTGCGATGACTGCTGCAAGCAGGAAGATGAGCAACAAACGGACACGCTCGACGGGAACTCCTTCAGCGGCCGCCAGGTCCCTGTCAATGGTAATAGCAAGCAGGTTGTGCCATTGCCATGAGACTGCCGTAAGGGTTACCGCTACGGTCCCTGTAATCAGCCAAAGGTCGGCATGCCCAATCGAGAGAATATCGCCAAAGAGGTAGCCTAAAAGGTCAACGCGCATCTGTTCCATGAACGCAAGGGCGACCAATCCGCCGGCCAGGGCAATGTGGGCAAGCACTCCAAGCACTGTGTCGAGCGAAACTGGAGCCCGGCGTTCAAGCAAAATCAAGCAGCCCGCAAACAGGAAGCAGGTGATCAGCACTGCGAGTGCAGGATCGATGCTGAGCAGATAACCCAATGCGACACCGAGGAGCACCGTGTGGGCAAGTGCAGTGCCAAAATAAGCCACTTGAAGCCAGACCACGAAGCAGCCGATTGGTCCTGCCGCCAAGGTTATGGCGATGCCGCCTATGAGGGCGCGAAAGAAAAAATCTGCAAACACTTAGGACTCTTCCTTGTCATTTGGAGGTGCAGGGTCTTCGAGTGCATCGTGTCTGTGGTCATGGGAATGCGAATAGGCTGCGAGCCACTCAGAAATGTGCTTACCAAACAGTGTGGAAAACGCGGGATCACGGGCAATCTCTCGGGGCGTGCCGGAACAACAAACGTGCTTATTTAGGCAAACCACCTTGTCTGTTTCCTTCATGACAAGGTGAAGGTCATGGGACACCAGCAGAATCCCGCAACCGTAACGATCCCGAATTCTTGTCAGCAGTCCATAAAGCTCGCTCTGGCTGGCAATGTCAACGCCTGCAAGTGGCTCGTCGAGCACAAGCAGTTCGGGATTTCGAAGCAGCGCCCTTGCCAGCAGGACGCGGTGCAACTCCCCGCCCGAAACTTCGGCCATCGGATGGCTCAGGATGGCACTGGCGCCAACCTCCTGCAACACTGCTTCAAGCCGTTCAGGTGCAAACGGAGTTCCGAGAGTGAGAAATCTCCGAACTGTCACTGGAAATATTGGGTCGCGCCGAATCCGCTGCGGTGAATACCCGATCTTCAAGCCTGGTCGACGTTCCACCGTGCCTTCGTCCGGTTGAATAATGCCCAGCAGGATTCTGACCAAGGTCGACTTGCCGGCGCCGTTGAGCCCGACCAAGGTGACAATCTCGCCTGCATGAACCTCAATGTCGACAGATTCGAGCACGCTTCGTCGGCCCAGGCTAACGCAGATTTTGAGGGCCCTGATCAATGGCGTGCGGCCCAAGCCAGCAATTGTCTCGTCCGTTAGTAAGCCATTTCCATTGCGGATGACGGGCATAGATTTTCCATTAGTGAATGAATTCAACTGTCCAAATCGCACCCTGCTCTCAGTTCCGAGATGACGACGAGCAATAATGCCCTGATCAACTAACCCTGCGTAAGATACGCTGACGCAATCTCAAGGTGCAATGGCGGCCTGTCGGTTGTCAATCGACTGGCCAAAATGCCCTTTCTGGTCGCGAAGGCTCCCGGAACGTCGGTGCCGCATGACTAAGTTGCGGGACCACGGCAGACCAAACATCCGGCCAGATTGGCGCATGCATATGAAACCGGAACAGGAGAGACGGGTCTTTTGCCATCTGTAAGGTTGAAATTCACGCCGATTTTGCCATATTGCCTTTCGAAAGCCGTACTCCGGCACGTTGAGACAGGAAGGAGCAAAATTGATGGACAGGTACGACACCATCCATACGACCGCGACGGAAGCGCAATCGGTCGAGATTCACGAAGGTCTGCGCGCGCACATGAACAAGGTCTACGGCATCATGTCCGTAGGCATGCTGGTCACGGCAGCCGTGGCATGGGGCGTCGGCACGAGCGATGCACTCTCGGCGATTTTCCGCGATCCGATTACCGGAAGCCCGAACATTCTGGGCTGGGTCGCGATGTTTCTCCCGTTGGGAATGGTCTTCCTCTTCGGCGGCATGATCAACCGGATTTCGGCAGCTGCCGCACAAACCTTCTTCTACGTGTTTGCGGCGGCCATGGGCCTCTCGATCTCCTGGATATTTGCCGTCTTCACCGGGATATCGATCGCCCAGACTTTTGTTGCGACCTCGGCCGGTTTCGCGGCTCTGAGCCTTTGGGGCTACACGACAAAGCGCGACCTTTCCGGTTTTGGGTCGTTCCTCATGATGGGCCTGATCGGCCTGATCATCGCAATGGTGATCAACCTCTTCGTGGCTTCGAGCGCGCTGGCATTTGCCGTCTCGGTGATCGGCGTCCTGATCTTCGCGGGTCTCACCGCTTACGACACCCAAAGGATCAAGACGGACTACCTGGCCCACGCCCATGCCATGGATCAGGATTGGCTGGAGAAGTCTGCAATCATGGGGGCGCTGAGCCTCTATCTGGACTTCATCAATCTCTTCATGTTCCTGCTGCAGTTCATGGGCAGCCGCGAATAACGACGGTTGGAAAATGATGTCATGGGCCGGTCCTAGCGCCGGCCCATTCATTTTTGACTGCAGCAACTGCAGCAGACGCCAAATAAGTGCACCTCTCAACTTGGCGTGCGCGTGCCTACGCGCTTGCCTTTGACGGTCGCGAAATGCAGACTTGATCCACGAGCAGAGGTTGAAGGTCGCCTGACCCATAACCAAGTAAAGAAGCCACAATCAGGAGAAGTGCCGAATCGGTGTCACAGCGATCGGACCTACTCGCAGAACGGGACAACTTCATGACCAAGCCACTGCCAACGCCCTTCCCGGTGCTTCCCCTAAGGGACATCGTCGTGTTTCCCCACATGATCGTCCCGCTGTTCGTTGGGCGTGAAAAATCGGTGCGTGCGCTTGACGAAGTCATGCGGGAAGACAAGCAGATCCTCCTCTCAAGCCAAATTGATCCTTCAATCGACGATCCGGAAATTGACGGCATCTACAAGGTCGGTGTGCTGGCCAATGTCCTGCAACTCCTCAAGTTGCCCGACGGGACCGTCAAGGTGCTGGTTGAGGGGCGAAACCGCGTACGCATCACGGAATACGTGGACAACGAGAACTACTTCGAGGCGCGCGCGGAGGAACTGGAAGAGGAGCTCGGCGACAAGGCTGCCATCCAGGCCCTTGTAGGCTCGGTGGCAAAGGAATTTGAACGCTACGTGAAGGTCAGGAAAAACGTTTCCGAAGAAGCGCTGTATCAGGTCTCGGAGAGCAAGGACGCATCGAAGCTCGCCGACCTCGTCTCAGGTCATCTCGGCGTCGACGTCGAAAAAAGGCAGGAGCTCCTGGAAATGCTCTCCGTCGCGGAACGGCTCGAGGCGGTCTACGGCCTAATCCAAGGCGAACTGGAAGTACTTCAGGTCGAAAAGAAAATAAAGACGCGCGTCAGGTCCCAGATGGAGCGGACGCAAAAGGAATATTACCTGAATGAGCAGATGAAGGCCATTCAGAAGGAGCTTGGCGACGGCGAGGACGGGACGAACGAAGTCACCGAGATCGAGGAGAAAATCGCCAGCACGAAGCTCTCCAAGGAAGCCCGCGAAAAGGCCGAAGGCGAACTGAAGAAGCTCAAGTCCATGTCGCCGATGAGCGCCGAGGCAACCGTGGTGCGCAACTACCTGGACTGGATGCTGACGATTCCATGGGGCGTGAAATCCCGCGTCAAGAAGGATCTGGGTCGTGCGCAGGAGATTCTCGACAGCGACCATTACGGATTGGAAAAGGTGAAGGAGCGCATTGTCGAATACCTCGCGGTCCAGCAGCGCTCCAAGAAGCTGAAAGGGCCAATTCTTTGTCTCGTCGGACCACCGGGCGTCGGAAAGACGTCGCTCGGCAAGTCAGTGGCAAAGGCAACCGGACGCGAGTTCATTCGCATCAGCCTGGGCGGCGTGCGCGACGAGGCGGAAATCCGCGGGCACAGGCGAACCTATATCGGTTCGATGCCCGGAAAGATCATCCAGGGCATGAAAAAAGCCAAGACCGTCAATCCGCTCATCCTGCTCGACGAGATCGACAAGATGGGTCACGACTTTCGGGGAGATCCCGCGTCCGCGATGCTGGAAGTGCTGGATCCCGAACAGAACTCTACGTTCACCGATCACTACATGGAGATCGAGTACGACCTCTCGAATGTCATGTTCCTGACGACAGCGAACACCTACAACATGCCTAGCCCCCTTCTGGACCGGATGGAGACCATTCCGCTCGCCGGCTACACGGAAGACGAAAAGCGCGAAATCGCGAAGCAGCACCTGCTCGAAAAGCAGATCAAGGGACACGGCCTCAAGGCGTCCGAATTCCAGCTGTCGGACGAGGCCCTGACCGAGATCATCCGCACCTATACGCGCGAAGCCGGTGTCAGGAACCTTGAGCGCGAGATCGCTAAGCTTGCACGCAAGGCCGTGACTCGGATTGTGCGAAAGGAGGACAAGAAGGTCGTGGTGACACCGGAGAAGCTGGAAGACTTTCTTGGCGTCAAGAAATTCCGCTACGGTCTGGCCGAAAAGTCCGATCAGGTGGGAGCCGTCACGGGTCTCGCCTGGACCCAGACCGGGGGCGATCTCCTTTCGATCGAGGCGCTGAAGCTTCCCGGCAAGGGAAGAATGAAGACAACCGGAAAGCTTGGCGACGTGATGAAAGAATCCATCGACGCTGCTTCGAGCTTTGCAAGGTCAATCGCACCGTCCATCGGCGTGCGACCAACCAGGTTTGATACAATGGACATCCACGTTCATGTGCCGGAAGGTGCAACGCCGAAGGATGGTCCGTCTGCGGGCGTGGCAATGGTCACTTCGATCGTTTCGGTGCTCACGCAGATTCCTGTCCGGAAGGACATTGCAATGACCGGCGAGATCACGCTGCGTGGCAATGTCCTTGCAATTGGCGGCCTGAAGGAAAAGCTGCTGGCGGCCCGCCGCGGCGGGATCTCGATGGTCTTGATACCCGAAGAGAACGAGAAAGACCTGCCGGAAATTCCCGACAACGTGAAGGACGGATTGAACATCATCCCCGTCTCGACGGTTTCCGAGGTCCTGAAGCACGCGCTCGTTCGGGAACCGGAGCCCATCGAATGGGACGAAGAGGCCGAATATGCCGCGCTGGCCCAACGTGCGGCGGCGGCCCGGTCCGGTGAAACCGAGGTCATGACCCACTGAACCAGCTTGACTGAACCCGTCCGCCCGAGCGCGGGCGCGACATGCGACATCGCTACCGTCGCTCAGTGACACATGTGCGCAAGTTCAGTCGTAGGGACGCATGCCTGCAATCTCTTCCTTTGCGGCATTGGCGAATTGATCGTGCTGCAGCGCGCGCGTCAGATTGGGTCGCCTGACCTCTTTGCTTGAGGTTGGAACGCGGATGGATCCGCGCCAGAAATCTCGGCTGACTTGACCAGTTGCTGAACGTAGGATCGGGCCTTGCAGACCCAAGCCGCCTTTTCCATGGCATCGGAAATCTTTTCGCGAACGGCCTCGAACGGAAGCACCGCACCCTCGTCGACGGCATCCAAGCGGATGATGTGCCAACCATGCCGTGTGAGAACTGGTTCGACTGCGACGTCGCCTTCGGAGAGCTTGCGCAAGGCTGCCTCGAACTCGGACGAGGTCTCTCCCGGCCCAACTTGGCCAAGCTTTCCTCCTGTCGCCCGTGAGTTGCAGTCACTGTCGGCCGCTGCAATTCGGGAAAAGTCCTGCGGCTTGTCACGAACTCGCTTCGCAAGTTCGAACGCCTTGGCCTGCGCCTTCGCCAGACTGGTCTCATCGTGCGAATCACAAGCCACAAGAATGTGTGAGACTTCCCAAAGGGGCGGTGTGCGAAAGCGAGACGGATCGCGCTCCCATTCCGCGCGGACGGCCTGTTCAGTCGGAGGGTCAAGTTCAAGAACAGTCTCAAGAAGCTGTCGGATCAAGGCTTCTTCATCTGTTTCGAATCTGTCCGTTCCAACTTCGGCCGGTTCCGGTTCGAGCCCCCGCCGGCCTGCTTCCTGCAAAAGGAGCGTGCGCACCGCCAAGGCGTTGGCCGCCTTGCGCCAAGCGAATCCGGGCTTGCCCTCGGGAGCGGGGTGGTTCTGTGCCTCCGCGGCAATGGCTGCCTGTGGGACCGTCTCGCCATTCACGACGAGGGGCGGCAACAGGGATGCGGTCATCGCCGTCACTCGGCCGGGCCGGCGGCAGCGCCGGAAGGCGGTGCGGACTTGGACTTCGCCGTGGCTTGTTTTGGAGATGCAGGACCGGAGCGCTTCGGCAACGGGGTGCTGCGGCGCGAACGCACGACCTGGTAGCCGGGGCGTGTCAGCAGGTAGCGGAACGGCACCGCGAAGCCTGACAGGACGTGTACAAGTCTAGTGAACGTAAACACCAAGATGATCACCAGCCCAAGCAACAAGTGCAGCTTGAATACCAGTGCCGCATCCGCAATGTAGCTTGCGGCAGCCGCGTCGAAGGTGAAGATGCCCTGTGCCCAGAACATGAATGTCACCATCTCGTGCCCATCAAGATGGTCGATCGAAACAAAGATCGTGCCGAGCCCCAGAACCAATTGGACCAGAAGCAATGCAAGTATCATGATGTCCCAGAAACTTGAGGTCTGGCGAATGCGCGGGTCTGTCCATCGGCGGTGAAACAGCATTCCGCCACCGATCAACGCCATCACGCCGGCAATCCCGCCCACGACCAATGCAAGCATTTGCTTGGCGCCATGACTGATGCCGATGAATTCGAATACCTGAATTGGTGTCAGCAGGCCAACCAGATGTCCGAAAAAGATCACCAGAACGCCGACATGGAACAGAATGGAGCCGATCACCAGCTGCCTTCGCCGCAGCAACTGTGACGAAGATGTCTTCCAGGTGAACTGATCGCGCTCATAGCGCGCAATCGTGCCCATGACCGCTACGCCAAGCGCGATGTAGGGGAAGATTCCAAACAGAAAGTCGTGCATTTGGGCCTCCGTCACTGAGTTGTTGCACCGGACGCCTGGCGTACCGGTTCCTCGATTTGAGCAAGGATGTCCCGCGCCTGCGGGCACCCAGACCCTGGGTCGGGCCCGAAGCGGACCTCGCTCTCCTCCCAGATCTCGTCCAGCGCTTCCAGGTTGTCTGGATCGATTTCGGGCTGCCCGAGCAGTTCCGTGACTGCAGCGCGATCGGCCTTCGTTCCCGAGAGCTCTAGAAGGGCGGCAAACACCCCGCCATACGGGCTCTTTCGCCGAGAGTGCCTGATGCCCAGAGCCTCAAGAATATGCCCTGCGTCGGCCAGGACTTCCTGCGCCTCCAGACGAGGACGCATCGCAAGGAACTCCATGACTACCGGCAAGTGATCAGGCAATTCCGTCGTCGCAAGATCGAAACCCCCTGCCCGGTAGGTCTCGAGAAGCGACACCATTGCGCCGCCTCGATCCCTGCTCTCGCCATGGACATGTTCGAAGAGGTTCAAGGATAGCGTGCGCGAACGATCAAAAAGACCCACGTACTGCTCTTCCAATTCGTAGATGTCGCGTGACCGGAGTTCCTGCACCAGTTGACGCAAGGACTTGCGCGTGGTGCCGCTCAGACGGCGATCCAAGTCGAGAATGTCCTCGATTTCCTGCGTGGCGGCCTTCAGGTCCTGCGTCGGGTAGCTGAGAACCAGGGACAAGGCCTTGAGCGTGCGGTCCATCACGTCACCTCCGTAGGCATCTTCAGGGGCTTTCGCGTGCCGCCAAACAACGATCCGGTGGAGATTCCCGTCGAGCATCCGTTGCCGTCGGTGAAGCCACAGTCGCCCCGGAGGTCATAGGCATCCTCAACTTCCTCGCGATGCGTGGTCGGGATCACGAAACGATCCTCGTAGTCAGCCAGTGCCATGATCCGGTACATGTCCTCGATCACGCGACCCGTCAGTCCGACACGGGCCGCAATGCCCTCGTCATTCACACCATCCAGAGTCTTGGCCCGCATGTAGCTGCGCATGGCCAGCATCCGTTCCAGGGCCCGCGCAATGGGCTCTTCGTCTC
>JAJEGW010000116.1 GCA_022819605.1 Silicimonas sp.
GACGATCGCGTAGGTGATGTCGAGATTGTTCTTGAGCATCGAGGGCCCGACCTCGATGTTTCCGGATCCCAGGAGCGCGATCGCGCCAATGAAGATCGCCATCGACCCTGAACCCGGAATCCCGAAGAGAAGCGTGGGAACAAGGCCGCCGCCTTCCTTCGCATTGTTTGAGCTTTCGGGACCGATCACGCCTCGGATCTCGCCGCTCCCGAACCTCGACTTGTCCTTCGTGGTCTGGACGGTGTGTCCGTAAGCGATCCAGTCAACGACCGAGCCCCCAAGTCCGGGGATGACCCCGACAACGACGCCAATGATCGAGCAGCGAACGCTGAGCCAGGCATTTGCAAGCCAGTCGCGGACGCCGCGCATCCAGCCGCCGCCGAGGACCGAGCGCTCCGAAATGGCGCGATCCTGTCGCAGCAGCGCGATGATCTCCGGAATCGCGAAGATCCCCAGGCCCACGATCACGAGCTTCAATCCGTCGACAAGGTAGGGCAGTTCATAACTCGCCATTCGGAGTTCGCCGGACGAATCCCCTTCGCCGATCGTGCCCACCATCATGCCCAGGCCGGCGGCCACGATGCCCTTCAAGGCCACCCGCCCGGCGAGTATGCCCACCATGGAAAGGCCGAAGACCGTTATCATCAGGAGTTCCGGCGTCCGAAACTCGAGCACGATCGGTCGCGCAACGAGAATGAAGAGTGTCAGGAACGCCGCACCGATCAGGCCGCCGAACAGCGATGACGCAAAGGCCGCCGAAAGAGCCCGGGCGGCCTCCCCCTTCTTCGCCATCGGAAACCCGTCAAGAACGGTCGCCTGAGAGGCCGACGATCCGGGAATTCCCATCAGGACGGACGCGAACGTGTCGGAAGTCGGCACCACGGCGACCATGCCGATCATCAGCGCGAGACCCAGGACCGGGTCCATTCCGAACATGAAAGGCAGGAGAAGCGAAAGCCCCGCAATTCCGCCAAGACCTGGAAAGACGCCGACACACAGCCCCATCACGACGCCGAGCACGAGGTACGCCAAGACGACCGGCTGCAGGATCAGGCCTGCGGCGCTGCCGAGGGCAGGAAGCGCGACTGACAGAATGTCCATGTGCCCTGCTTTCGGTACTATGGCCTCATGAATTCAGGAATACGACCCGGCCGGCAATGCCGGCCGGGGTGCAAGGCCGGAGCCCCTACAGCGAGACGCCATAGCGGTCCAGCAACCACTTCACGACAAATGCCTTGGCTGATTCCGGCACCTGGGTTGCGCTCGCGAGCGCGCCTGCTGCCTCAGTGCCAGTCATCTGCGGATAGACGCCAAGGCGGCCCATCGAGATCTCGGCAAAGTCCGCGCGGGCCTTCACGGCTTCAAACGCTTCCGAATAGGTGGCGATCGCGTCATCGGGCGCCCCTGCCGGCAGGAAGACCATCTTCTGGGCCGGGAAGCCTGCCACGAAAAACGCCTTCCACGCGTCCCACTGTTCGCCGCTGGTCTCGCAACCAGGTGTCGCGTCGCAAACCTCCTTGAAAGTCGGCATGTCCGGGAAGGTCGGATCGCGCACGATGTTGCCGCTAGCGTCGAGAGCGCCCCAGCTCATCATCGGCACGGCAGTGCCGGCCTCGACCAAGGGAGTCACGCCCTTCAGATAGGAGGACGAAGTCTGATAGTCGATGTTGGCCTCGCCGCGCTCGAACATGAGTCGACCGTCGCCGCGCCCCTTGATTCCAAAGACTGGCTCCACATCAAGGCCAAGCATCTCCCACGCCAGAAGCGGCACGAGATCAAGCCGTGTCGCACCCTGGCTGCCGTAGATGAAGTCTGTGCCCTTGAGACCACTGGCATCAAGCCCGTTCATCATGCCGGCCAGGTCCGGAGGCAGGTAGGCGACGCCTCCCGTGCCGGATGCCAGCACCACGTTCCAGTCATTGTACTCGTAGCGCACCCGGGGGTCGCCCAGGAGATACGGGAACTGCGTGGAACCTGAGGAACCGAAGATAAGCGTACCGTCCTTGTAGGACTGGTTCTGGAACCAATTTGCGCCTTTCGTCGAGCCCGCGCCCGGCATGAACTTGACCACAACCGTGGGACTGCCGGGGAGCGCCTCGCTCAAGAGCGGCGCATAGAAGTTGGCCCATTTGGCCGACCCGCCGGTTTCCGAGAACGGGATGATCCATTCCACTGTCTTGCCTTTCAGGTCGATGCCCTGGCTGGTGGCCATGGCGACCATGGCAAGGGTCGCAGATACGGCCGTAACAAGGCCAAGCGCCGCGCGGCGCACAATAGTCTTTGGGTTCATTTTCTCTCTCTCCCTGTTGGACTGGCGCACGTACATCCAATCGCAAATCGCAGACCTAGCCGTTTGGTCCGATGACCACAAGGCAAGATGCCGGAGTCTTGGTCCTCGGAGCTGTCCGGCGTCAGAACGCGACCTTGTCGCCGCCCTTGAGCCCGAGCCTTTCTCGCGCCTCGTCAGGCGAAGCAACTTCCAGGCCCAGCGCTTCGACAATCGTGCGAATCTTCTCGACCTGCTGTGCATTCGATACCGCGAGTTCACCTCTGCCGATGTAAAGGCTGTCTTCGAGCCCCACACGAAGATTGCCACCAAGCAGGGCGGCTTGCGTGGCCATGTTCATCTGCTGCCGTCCAGCCCCAAGCACCGACCATTCGTAGCTCTCTGGCCCGAAGAGCTTGTCTGCCATCCGGTTCAGGTGCTGCAGGTTTTCCAGCTCCGCGCCGGCGCCCCCGAGAATCCCGAGCACGAACTGGATGAAGAACGGCGGCTTGATCATTCCCTGATCGACAAACCACTTGACGTTGTAGAGATGGCCAAGGTCGTAGCACTCGAACTCGAACCTCGTCCCGTGCTTCTCCCCGAGTTCCTTCAGCGCGTATTCGATTGTGGCAAACGTGTTCGGGAAGATGAAATCCCGCGTCATGGCCAGGAATTCCGGCTCCCAGTCGAACTTCCACTCCTTGTACCTCTCCAGCATCGGGAAGATGCCGAAGTTCATTGACCCCATGTTGAGGGACGCCATTTCCGGGCTTGCGGAGGTGGCGGCAGCAAGGCGTTCGTCCATCGACATGCCAAGCCCGCCGCCGGTCGAGATGTTGATGACGGCGTCGCTCGACTGCTTGATGACCGGCAGGAACTGCCGAAACGTCTCCGGACGTGGATCGGGCTTGCCCGTCTCGGGGTCGCGTGCATGGAGATGGATGATCGACGCCCCGGCCTCGGACGCATCGATGCTCGCGCGCGCGA
>JAJEGW010000127.1 GCA_022819605.1 Silicimonas sp.
CGACGACATCCATGTCGTGGGGATATTCCCGGACTATCAAACGGCCTACAACGCATGGAAAGCCGAGGCGCAGCGCACCGTGGACAATGCGCACATGCGGTATTTCATTGCACACTTGCACCGGCTTCGAGACGAAGACACCGAAGCGTCTTCCACAGAGGAGTTGAGCAACTGACGGGCTTTATGCACGTGACTGAATGCCCGTCCGCATTGGCTTCACTGGTCGCCGGGATTGCAAACGCAGTTGCACCTCGTCGTCTGGATGCTCCGGTCCCGGACGCACCGTCATGCATCGTCCCTTGATTTCGCGCTCTTCGGCATGGCCAAGACGACGCGATGCCGAAGTCCGGCAGATCGGCAAGTTGCAAGCCCTTCCTGCTGATCAAGCTTCAGTCCCACAGGTCAATAGCGGTGCCATTTTTTCAGTCACGTATGAAGTCCCCAAGCTGGTCCTGTCTTGCAGCCGGGCCGTGTCGCGTCCGCGCAGCGCCACGCGGCATCTGCTCGGAATGTCGGACGACGACGTCCGGTCACCTTTGGCGCATGGCCATATCAAAACGTGCCCGCCAACCGCCCGAAGGTTTGCAGCGGACGGCGCGAACCTGATGGCAGGGCAAATGAACGGGTTTGTCCGGTCGGCCCGTCCGGCATTGGAGAAGGCGTGATGCGCCCGCCATCGTTCTGGGCCAACCCACCCGACAGGCCGGGATGGCAATCCCGGATGCTGGCACCCTTGGCGGCAATCTGGGCACTTTCCACGAGACGCCGAATCGCACGCGGGACAGGTTACCGGGCTGGTGTCCCCGTAATCTGTGTCGGCAACATCAACGTTGGTGGCACTGGCAAGACGCCGACCGTCATCTCTTTGGTCGAACGACTGGGAGCGGCCACGCATGTGGTTGCGCGAGGTTACGGGGGAACGGAAAAAGGTCCGTTGCGCGTCGATGAACGACGGCACTGCGCAGAGGATGTTGGCGACGAACCCCTCCTGATTTCTGCATTTGCGCCCACGTGGGTGGCGCGCGATCGTGCCGCGGCCGTGCGGGCGGCCGAAGCCGCAGGGGCACGCGTGATCGTCATGGATGACGGACTGCAGAATCCAAGTGTTGCCAGGGACCTCAACATTGTCGTGGTCGACGCGGCAACGGGGTTCGGCAATGGGCGCGTCATGCCGGCAGGTCCGTTGCGCGAACCAGTGGCGGCAGGTTGTGCGAGGGCCGGTCTGGTGCTCTCAATTGGCGATCAGGATGCGCAGGAGAGATTTCGGTGGATGTGGGGTGACGCAATTTCAGTGCCCCACGCGAAAGGCAGACTTAAGGTTCTGCCAACCGGCATGGATTGGAAGGGTCTGCGGGTTCTGGCCTTTGCAGGCATCGGGCGCCCGGAGAAGTTCTTTGTAACGCTTAGGAACCTCGGGGTGGAGGTTGTGCGGGCAGAGGCTCTGGATGACCACCAACCGCTGGGAGATGCATTGATTGCGCGCCTGGAACGAGATGCGCGTTCGATGTCGGCGCAACTTGTGACGACCGAGAAGGATGCAGTGCGCCTGCCATCAGCATTGCGCCATGGCGTTCTGACTTTGCCAGTGCGGTTGGCGATGGATGACGACGCTGCACTGGACGCAGCGCTTGCCGGTTTGCAGGCGGTACCATCTAGCGAATCCGAATTCGTTTCCAACTGAAAATCCGACTCGGCGGCCGGTGTGCGAATTGGTGACTTTGTGCCTCTTCTTGGAGTGGTTTGCAGTACATGTTGAAATATCCGCACAAAATGCGGAAATTCAGATATGATTCATGATCGGCGATCCGCCTTGTCAAGTTTGCAGGCGACCAGCCGTCCTTGGGCCGTACGGTTTTCACCGCCGAAGCGGCCGAGCAGGCGCTCGGCATCGGGCACGACGCGTTCCTGAATGCCGAAGAACGATTGCAGCGTCGCAACGCGTTGCTCGCCCCGCATTGCGGGTTCTTTGTTGTCGTCCCACAGCAATTTGCGTCTCGGGGTGCGCCGCCGCCGGCATGGCACATTGATGCTCTCTTGCGCCACGAGAGTCAGGCCTACTATGTCACTGCGGCACAGTTCGGGGCCAAATTTGCGTCTTGACGCACATTGGTCCAAGCATAGTCCATGTTTGGTGTGGAGGTGTTGTGGTGCTGTGGTGCAAATGAACGTTTCCGAAGCGAAGGCGAAGCTGTCGCAGCTGCCCGCCGCTGCCGAATCCGGCGAGGAAGTCATAATCGCGCGTAATGGGGTTCCGGCCGCGCGGCTTGTGCCCATGACGGCAACAGGTGTGCGCCTTGGCCTTCTGGAGGGAGTCGTGAGCCCGGACAGTATCCCCGACTTCTCTGAACCCATGACTAGGGATGAGCTTGCGGAGTGGGGTGCTTGAGCGATGCCCTGATTGACACGCATGTGCTGGCTTGGTCCCTGATTGCGCCTTCGCAGTTGACGTCAGAGGTGCGGCGTAAGCTCTAAGGAGGCTCGACGATCCACGTACCGCCCTGCGCTCTTCAGGAGATCGCGCTGAAGGTGCGCAAGGGAAAGTGGTCCGAGATGGCACCCTACGTTGGCACTCTTGACAGCCTGTGTCTTGCCCAAGGTTTCCGTATCGCGCCTTATACTGGGCGGATGGCGATCCTGGCTGGATCAATGGAATGGGATCATCCGGACCCGTTTGACCGCATGATCGCCGCAACCGCAATCCAGATGGCGTGTCCGCTGATGTCGAAGGACTCCGAATTTGACGGGCTGGCAGGAACTCCGGGTTGGAGAGGCCGTGTCTGGTTCGAAGACGACTGACACGAAACATGCTTCCGCAGGGCCTAGGCATGCGGTTGCAACTTTCACGAGGTTCGCCGACCGCATGGCCGAGCAAGATGCGAACGGCCTATCCCAACTTGCCGGTTCGCGCAGGCCGTCGGAAACGGCACCAGAACACGGCGGCAGAGTTCCATGTTCCTAGGCACCCGCCCAGGCTCACGAACTCTCTGAAGCCACGATTGCTCCTACTGGTCCGGTCCGCCGTCTAATTGGTCCTGAAGCTGTCGAAGACGGCATTCTTGGTTAGGGTCGAAATTCGGCATTGGGAAGCGGGCAGGGTGCGTCACAAGACATGACGTTGCTCGATGACAGGTGTCGCCTGAAGACGGTCCAAAGTTCCAGCCGGCCGGATTTCGTTGATTTGAACAGGTCGAAGTTGATGACGATGGTGAAGAATTTCAAAACTTCTGCGGTAACCAGCGACTTCGACGATCGAGGAGTTGATTGGATCCTACCGGTCATTGCCGTCGATTCGCGTACTGGATGCGATGATCAGGAAGTCGCGCCAGACAAACTGTCGAAAGAAGCATCCGTTTCTGAATCGACTTTCGGGGCCGATCACGAACAATGTCTCAAGGTTCGGGCCTTCTGTCGAATGGGGCGACCGCATTGATGCCGCCTCCAATCGTCGTGCCTTCTCGAATCACGGCCAGCCAGTGCTGCCATGGCAATATGCAGAAGCGTCATCAACCGTCGAGCGCTTCGTCGATCAGCGCCTTCAATTCGGCATAGGACATGTTCCCATGGAGCTTGCCGTCAATGACGAAACTGGGTGTGGACCTCACGCCGTCTGCCTCCGCGTTCTGCAGATACAGGGCATAAAGCGCCTGTGCCCGGTCGCCATCGGTGAAGCACCCGTTGAGATCCGCATCCGTCAGCCCGGCCGTTTTGCCGATCCTGCGGAGCTTTTCGACGATCTCTTGGGCGCCGCCGGCGCTGCCAGCCCAGTCCCGCTGCTGTTCGTAGAGCATCTCCACGATGCCGAAGTACCTGCTCTCGGCGCCTTCTCCGCACCGTGCCGTGATTCCGGCCCATAGGCCAAAGCGGTCAAAATAGACTTCACGGTAGATGAAGTTGATCAGGCCAGGATCGATGTATTCGGTCTTGAGTTGCTTGTACGGCCCTGCGTGGAACGTCGCGCAATGCGGACATGTAAAGGAGGCGTACTCGATCACGGTCACTGCCGCGTCCGGGTTGCCGAGCGTCATCTCCTTGATCATCGACGTGTCGATATCCTTCGCGTCTTGTGCCAGGGCCTGACCGAAGGGGACGGGCAGCACGTTGCGCGCGGAGAGGAAATGTGTGGTCGCGAAGGCAACAGCGGCCAGCGCGGCAAGAATTGTCAATCGTCGGATCATGGCCGAAACCTCATGTGCGTTTTTCGTCGAATAGGACGTTCGA
>JAJEGW010000211.1 GCA_022819605.1 Silicimonas sp.
GCCTGAAATCGACTCCGGATCCACCGTCACGGACAGCACGCCCGTCCCGAGGCCGTCGAAGCGGCGTCCGCCCTTGGGAGCCGGGCGATGATTCTCTTCTCGCGCCGCAGACCCGGCAACGGCGGCCGGTGCCGGGTTCGACGGGAACCCGGGCCCTGCAAAGCCCTCCGGGCATCCGCTCATGTCGTTCATGGCGTCCTCCTTGCATCCGGTGCGGCATGGATTGCGTCGTGGCCTTCACGCGTCCCGACAGACGCGTCGTTGCCATCCACGTGACGGAGCCTACGCGATGTTCCCGGATTGTTCAAGCCTGAATGTTGCGTTGGTTGCTCGATCGTGCGGCAGCCGGTGCATGACTCGCGGACACGGACCTGTCGAATGCCGCCCCGGCAGGCGCCGGACAGCCGGCCACCGAAGGGCAAAAAAGAGCGGAACTGCGCACATCGGCCTGCCCGACAACGAACCACTGGCAATCCCTTATTCTCCCTTGTACAGGATCCCAATGCGCGTGCTGATCATCATCCTCCTCCTGCTGGCCGGACCGGCTAAAGCGCAGGAACGCTATTTAGGGGTCGTCATCGGCTCGGCGCATATCGGCAACGATGCGCTCAACAACTTCAATCCAGGCCTGAGCTACGGGATGCGGTGGGAGCGTCGGCCCGGCACGGAATGGCACCTCGAGGGCGGCGTCTTCTACAACAGCTATGATGAGGTGTCGCCGTTCGTCATCGTCGGAATTCACATACCCCTATTCACCTTGGGCCCTGCGGAAATCCGGGGCGGGCTCAGCACCGGCCTCGGATACTACCGGACCCTGGCAATCGACCTGAAGGACGATTACGGCATTCCAAACATCGGCGGATACCTGCCTCTGGCGTCCGCCACGCTCTCGGCGCGCATGGGTGACACCGACTTCCGGCTGACCACGGTCCCGCCGGACAGGGACACCACGGCCATCTTCAATTTCTCCATCGCGCGCAGGTTCTGAGGCACCGTCTCTTCGGCGCGACCTGTCCGGCCACACCGCCGCAGGGGGGATGTCCCGTCGGCTCGGGCGTGCACATTGTCGCGATGCGCTCAGGCGCTGGGCGCCCCGACAGCCCTCCTCGTCGCCCGGTGCACCTTGGGCAGCCGTTCCTTGAACTCCCGGTCCCGGCGAGAGTCCGGGTCGACAAGAGGCACGCGGCAACGGGAAGTGCACTGGCGAAGGCGCGGGAATTCACCTAAATGCGGGCAGGCAGTTTCGAAGGACGCCCATGCATGTCCAAACGCGCAGGCTTCGTGGCCCTGATCGGCGAGCCGAATGCCGGCAAGTCGACCCTGCTGAACCGGATGGTCGGGGCAGATGTCGCGATCGTCACCCACAAGGTCCAGACGACGCGAACACGCATTCGCGGCATCGCGATCGAAGGAAACGCGCAGATCGTCCTTGTTGACACGCCCGGCCTGTTTCAGCCTCGGCGGCGCCTTGACCGCGCCATGGTCACGGCAGCATGGGGCGGGGCGGCGGATGCAGACATCGTCGTGCTTCTGGTGGAGGCGCATCGCGGCCTGACCACCGGCATGACAGCAATCCTGGACTCTCTCCGGACCGGCTCTGGTCGCGCAACCGTTGCGCTTGCCATCAACAAGATCGATCGAGTCAAGCGGATCGCGCTCCTGTCCCTTGCGGAGGAATTGAACGGCAGCTTCCCCTTCGCGCGTTCCTTCATGATTTCCGCAAAGAATGGCGATGGCGTAGACGATCTGCGCCACTGGCTGGCCGAAGAGTTGCCAGAAGGTCCATGGCTATATCCCGAGGACCAGATCGCGGACATGCCGCTTCGAATGATCGCTGCGGAAATCACGCGCAAGGCGCTTACGCTGCGCCTGCACCAGGAATTGCCGTATCAACTGACGGTGGAGACCGATTCGTGGGACACGAACCCGGATGGATCCGTCCGGATCGAACAGGTGATCTATGTCGCGCGCGACGGCCACAAGGGCATCGTGCTCGGCAAGAAAGGCGAGATGGTCAAGGTAGTCGGACAGCTGGCGCGGCGGGAAATCGCGGAATTCCTGGACTGCAAGGTCCACCTGTTCCTGACCGTAAGGGTGCGCCGCAACTGGCTGGACGAGGCAGAACGCTTCCGCGAGATGGGTCTCGAGTTTCCGGACGGCGCGCCATGACGCGCCTGACTTCGGAAATCTGGATAGCCGCATACCTGATGCGCCTGAGGCAAGTTGCGATTCCCGCGTTCATCGTGCGGAAAGGCGACGCAACGGCCGGCGCAGTGCTCGTGAAACTCAACACGCTGGACGGTTTGGCGACCTGCTTTCAACGCTCGTTCGACCTTGTCAGCGGCGAACGGCAATGGGTCGTTCTTGCCGAAGGCCCCGAAGCGGAAGTCGACCTGAAGGTCGCGCGGCAACGCGAATTCGATCCCGATATTTGGGTGATCGAGGTCGAAGACAGGACCGGTCGCCACATGCTCGACGAGCCGGGCCTTACCTGAACGACTTGACACGCGATTGCGGCGGCAGCCGTGCATGGCGTGGAATCGTCGTCTGAAATGCGCGAGCGGGGACGCCGCTCAGTCGATCTTGTCAAGGAGATCTAGAACCGACGGACCGATGTCGGAGACGATGAGCTTCACGCCGTCCCGGTTCGGATGCATGCCGTCGGGCTGCATGTATGCCTCGATGGCCGCAGCCCGGTCACCAAGCGCGGCCAGCGCCCCGAGGAAGTCCGGGTGGTACAGCACGCCGTGCCTGGCGGCCAGTTCGGGATAGATCGCATTGAAGGCGTGTTCGTATTCAGGGCCATAGTTCGGAAGCGCTTCCATTCCGATCAGCAGCACCGGAACGTCCTGCCGCCCGGCCTCGGACAGGATGCCGTCGAGATTTGCTCGGGTGACGCCGGGGTCAATGCCGCGCAGCATGTCGTTTGCACCAAGGGCGACGATCAGCGCGTCCACATCGTCCGACAGCGTCCAGGCAATGCGGCTAAGGCCTCCCGCCGTGGTGTCTCCCGACACGCCCGCATTGATCAGCTCGGCGCTGGCGCCCTGCATGTCCAGCCATCGCTGCAACTGCGGCACGAAGCCGTCTTCCGGAGCCAGGCCAAAGCCTTGGGTCAGGCTGTCGCCGAATGCGGCAATCGTCGCGGGCCCCGCCCAAGCGGTCCCGAAGAAGAGAAATGTTGCAATTCCGGCGTTGCGCACCGCGCGCATGACCCCATATGCCTCTCGTAACCGCCAGAACGGAGCGCCCATGGCCGAGACGATCCTCTCCCTGCGAGATGCACGCCTTTCGCTCGACGGCAATGCCGGACGGGTCGACATCCTGAAGGGAATCACGCTCGACGTCATGAGAGGCGAGGCGCTGGGCCTTGTCGGTCCTTCGGGGTCGGGCAAGTCATCTCTCCTCATGCTGCTGGGCGGGCTTGAACGCGCAACCGGCGGGGATGTCGCCGCGTTGGGCAACGACCTCACGGCCCTTGGCGAAGACGCCCTCGCTCGCTTCCGCAGAAGGCATATGGGCGTCGTGTTCCAGTCTTTCCACCTTATATCGACGATGACGGCGCTTGAAAATGTCGCGACCCCGCTGGAACTGGCGGGCGTGGAAGATGCGTTCGACCGGGCCGCCGAGGAACTGGCCGCGATGGGACTGGAAGACCGCATTCACCACTACCCATCGCAGCTGTCCGGCGGCGAACAGCAACGCGTGGCACTCGCGCGCGCTGCCGCGCCGAGACCCGACATCCTCCTTGCGGACGAGCCGACAGGCAATCTCGACGTGGCCAACGGCGAGGCAATCATGGACCTGCTCTTCGGACTGAATGCCCGTCACGCCGCGACGCTCGTGCTCGTCACGCATGCGCCGGAAATCGCGGCGCGATGCGATCGGGTCGTGCGCCTGTTCGACGGACAGCTCGCGCCGGAAGTCCGGCAGGCAGCGGCAGTTTGAGCCTGCGCGTCGCCAGCCGCATTGCCCGACGAGAGCTGCGGGGCGGGATTCGCGGGTTTCGCGTCTTCCTCGCCTGCCTGGTCCTCGGCGTAGCCGCGATCACCGCCGTCGGAAGCGTCCGGGAGGCAATCCGTGCCGGGCTGGAACGCGAGGGCGCCACGATCCTGGGCGGCGACGCAGAACTCGAGCTGACCTACCGATTCGCCAGCGAGGAAGAGCGCGCCTGGATGGACGGGGTCGCGGAGGAAGTTGCCGAACTCGTCGATTTCCGGTCCATGGCGGTGTACGGCTCGGGCGACATGGCTGAACGCGGCCTGACCCAGGTGAAAGCGGTGGACGATTCCTATCCCCTTCTGGGTCGTGTCCTCCTGGAACCTGACATGCCGATCGGCACCGCCCTGGACGGCGAGCGCGACCTGCCGGGCGCCGTCATGGCGCCGCTGCTGATGGCGCGCCTCGGCATGGAACCGGGAAACCGGTTCCGCCTGGGAACCCAGGAATTCGTCCTCATGGCCGCGCTCATGGATGAACCTGACGACGCGGGCGGAGGCTTCGGGCTCGGACCACGCACGATCGTGCGAACCAGGGCGCTCGAGAACAGCGGGCTGATCCGGGCGGGCACGCTCTTCGAGACCGAATACAAGCTCAGGCTGACCGACCAGGCCGACCTGGATCTTCTCAGGGCCGAGGCGGATGAACTCTTTACCGGGATCCGCTGGCGGGACCGGAGAAACGGGGCACCTGGCGTTCAGGCATTTGTCGACAGGCTTAGCACCTTCCTCGTCCTTGTCGGCCTGGCCGGGCTGGCCGTCGGCGGCGTCGGAATCTCTGCCGCGGTCACGGCATACCTGGAACGAAAAACCGCTGTCATTGCCACGCTCAAGACCCTGGGCGCGGACAGCCGGACGATTTTCCAGACCTACTTTCTGCAAATCGGCGCCTTGACGGTTCTGGGCATTGTCATCGGCATTGCCGCCGGAAGCCTGGCACCCGTCCTGCTGGCATCCGTGATCGAGGACAGATTGCCGCTTCCCGCCGTGTTCGCGCTTCATCCCCGGCCGCTTGCCGAAGCCGCGCTTTACGGAACCCTGACAGCGCTCATCTTCACGCTTTGGCCCTTGGGGCGCGTAGAGGATGTCCGGGCGGCGACGCTGTTTCGGGAGAACGGCGAGCGTCGGCACGGGTTGCCGCGCGCTGCATGGATCGCGCTTACGCTGCTCCTGGTTGCCGGGCTCGTGTCCCTGGCAGCGGCGCTCTCCGGTCTCTGGATTCTCACGCTGGCGACTGCAGGCGGCTTGATTGGCGCATTCGCGCTGCTGGTCCTTTCCGCGCGGGGGATCCGATTGCTGGCACGCCGTCTCGCTCCCGCCGCGCGGGGAAAGAGTGCGGCGCGACTCGCGCTCGGCGCGGTCGGCGGCCCGGGAAGCGAGACAACGTCGGTGGTCCTTTCACTGGGCCTGGGCCTCACAGTACTTGCCGCGATCGGCCAGATCGACGCCAATCTCAGGAACGCGATCGCGCGAGACCTGCCGGAGCGCGCGCCCGCGTTCTTCATGGTCGACATCCAACCTGACCAGATGGACGGGTTTCGAACAAGCCTGTCCGAAAATCCTGCCGTCTCGAAGATCGAGAGCGCGCCAATGCTGCGGGGGATCATTACCGAGATCAACGGGCGGCCGGCCTCGGAAACCGGTGGCGATCACTGGGTCCTGCAAGGCGACCGCGGCGTCACCTACTCGGACCGGCCGCCGGACGGAACGGTGATCACTCACGGCGAATGGTGGCCCCAAGGATTTCAAGGCGTCCCGCAAGTGAGCTTTGCCACGGAAGAGGCACTCGAACTCGGTCTCGCCCTAGGCGACGAAATCACCGTCAACATCCTTGGCCGGGACATCACGGCCATGGTGACGAGCTTCCGCGAGGTGGACTTTTCGTCTGCCGGAATCGGCTTCATCCTTTCGATGAACCCGGATGCGCTGGCAGGTGCGCCGCACAGCTTCATCTCGACAGTCTATGCGGATGCCGATGCCGAAGTCGAAATTCTTCGTGATGTCTCAAGCAGCTATCCCAACGTGACCGCGATCCGCGTCAGGGACGCGATCGGACGCATAACCGAAATACTCGCCGGCATCGCGGCGGCAATCACCTACGGGGCGCTTGCAACCCTCCTGACGGGCGTCGTCGTGCTGATCGGCGCAGTGGCCGCGGGCGCCCATGCGAGAACCTATGAAGCGGCCGTCCTGAAGACGCTAGGCGCGCCGCGCAGGACGATCCTGCGGAGCTTCGCCATGCGCTCTGCCGTGCTGGGGGCTGCCGCCGGCATCGTCGCGATCATTGCAGGCGGTCTTGCAGGCTGGGGCGTGATGCGCTTCGTGATGGAGGCCGAGTACGGATTCGAGCCCGTCTCGGCGCTCCTGATCGTCGCGGGCGGGGTCGCGGCCACGCTCGCCGCCGGACTGGTTTTTGCCTGGGGGCCGCTTTCCGCCCGGCCGGCACGCGTCCTTCGCGCCCGCGAGTAGCCGAATTGCTGCTGCCCGGTCGAGCGATGCTGCATGTTCGCAGCCGCTCAATCTCCTGCGACGTCTTCCGGTGGTCGCCCTATCAGGTCATAGGCCAGCAGATCCGCGATGTCCTGCGGATCCCGGATGTGGGGGATCCGGGCCAGTTTCAGTGACGCGAGGAATTCCTCGTCACTCTCCCAGGCTGCCTCAGCCTCATCGACGGTGACGAATCGAAACCTCAGTTCCTCGCCCGCCCTGGCCTGTGCCACCTTCGGCAGGTCCGCCGGAAGGACGGTCCCCATCCGGGGATAGCCGCCTATGGTCTGGCACTCCGCCAGAAGCGCGTACGGCGTGCCGTCTCCCGTCATCTGAACGTCGCCTTCCGCAATGAAGTCCGAGACCTGGTTTAGCTGCGCGCGTGTCGAGAACGGTGCGCCGTCGTGATCAAGCCGGACACCTTGCCTGTTGGCACGTGGGTTGCGCGTGAAGACCGCAGCCTCGAACGAGTTCAGCATGTCGCGGTCAAACAGGCCGGTTTGCGGGCCCGGCATGACTCGGACCGGCCCGGATCCGGCCTGGCGTTCCAGCCTTGTCGGCGGCGAATCCGGCACGGGATCGGGCGCGACGGGAAGCAAGTCGCCCGCCCGCAGCAACCGCCCAAGCCCCCCGATCCCATGATACCCTCTCCCTCCGTTCACGACCGGCGTGGCAATTCCGCCTGCCACATGCAGATAGGCGTAGACGCCCCTCTCGGCGGCCCCGACTTCCAGCACCGCGCCCGCTGCCGCGAAACGGCTTGTGCCGACATCCAGTCTCTCCCCGTCAAGCGTCGCCTTCATCGCCGCGCCCGTCAGGGCAAACCGCACGGGCACCTGGAACCGGAACCGTCCGCCCAATTCCGCCATCTCGATGCCCGCCGTGCCAAGGGGCAGATCAAGCAGGGCCAACCCCTCGATGAAAGCGGACCTGTCCGCCGCTCCGCCACGCGAGAGCCCTGACTTCAGCAATCCAGGCCGTCCCAGGTCCTGGATCGAGACGGCGGGTCCTGTCCGCTCCACGACAAGCCCGGCCGTCATGAAATCTCTGACCTTTCGGCGCCGCCAAGGGGTGACGCGTCTTCCAGCAGGCGATCCAGCGTCCGTCCTTCGACGGGCAGGAACACCATCTCGTCTCCCGGCCTGAGAGGAATGGACGGATCTCGCCCCGGGTCATAACAGCGAAATGCCGTCCGCCCGACCTGCCGCCAGCCAGTGGGAGCGGCGCTGGCGAAAGGGATGACCTGGCGCACGGCAACGACGACGGCCCCTCGTGGCACTTCGTGCGTCACGGTGCCCTTTCGAGGAATGTCCCAGTGCTCAGGCAGAAAGCCGAGATAGGGTTGGCCGGGCGCAAAACCGAGCGCGAGAACGCGAAGGCGCGCTGCGCAAATGTCCCCGATTGCCGCGTCGGGCGCGAGACCCGCCGCGTCCGCCGCCTCTTCCAGGTCAGGCCCGTGAGCGCCGCCGAAGGCGACCGGCACGCGCCAGAGCCGTCGCCCCGCCGGAAGGGACGCCTCCTGCCAGTCATGTTCGGCCAGCCTTGAGCGAAGCTCGCCTTCCAGCGCCTTGCGCGCGACGACGTCGGGCCGGAATCTCACGAGCACCGAGGCAAGCGACGAGGCGGTTTCCGTGATGCCTGGCATCCCGGAGGATTCGAGATCGGCACGAAACGCCAGCGCAGCCCGGTTTGCGGGCTCGCTCAACTGGTCGGCAAACCGCACGAGCATCCCATCCGGACCAAGCGGCAATAGTGCAGGAGCATCCGTCACCGGGTGAGGGTTTCATACCGATGCGAAAATGAAAACAGCCTGTCACATGAGGGACCGTGCGCCCGCGACCATTGCGCACTGGCGGCCCCCGGTGCCGGTCGCTACAGGGGGGCATGCTGCACACGATCATGCATGTCAATTCGACCGGAAGCGCCCCGCTCTTGATCGCCCATGGGCTCTTCGGCTCGGCCAGGAACTGGGGAGTCGTTGCCAAGCGCCTGTCGGCGACCCGGCACGTCACGGCCGTCGACATGCGTAACCACGGAGCGAGCGACTGGTCAGATGCCCACGACTACCCCGGCATGGCTGCGGACCTCGCCGACATCATCGACGAAAGAACCGATATCCTTGGGCACTCCATGGGCGGAAAGGCGGCCATGACCCTCGCGCTGACCCGACCGGAATTGCTCCGCAAGATGGTTGTCGCCGACATCGCGCCCGTGACTTACACGCACACTCAGCAGCCCATGATTGACGCGATGCGCGCCGTCGCGCTTGACCAGGTCGAAAGCCGCCGGGACGCGGATGCGCAGCTGGCCGAACGAATCGATGATTCCGGCGTGCGCGCCTTTCTCCTGCAATCGCTCGACGTGAAGGCGAGACGCTGGCGCCTGAACCTCGACGTGCTGGAACGCGAAATGTCGCGCATCATTGGATTCCCCGAGCTCAGCGGCGCGTTCGAAGGGCCGACCCTGTTTCTGGCCGGCGCCGAAAGCACGTACATCACGACCGCGCATCGAAACCGCATCAAGGCGCTCTTTCCGAATGCGCGGTTCGCCAGGATTCCCGGTGCCGGCCACTGGCTTCACGCCGACAATCCCCGCGCGTTCGAAGCTGCGGTGTCGGCCTTTCTGGACGCCTGACATTGCCCCGGCGCATCCGGATGTGCACTGGTCTCTGACTTCCACACCCAAGGCATTGAGACGAATTCAGCAAATTTCGCAAGATTTGGTTGTCATGCACAATATATGGGTGTATGCGTGCGACCACAGGTGCGATAGGACGCGGATGCATCACCTGACGCAGGCGAGGCCCGGGCGACCATGCCCGGGCTCGTTGCTTCTGCCGATCGAGCACGAGAATCAAGAAGGCGTCAGGTGCTTGGACGCGGTCCTTGCATCGTGCCGTTGCCGACACACCCTGACGCCTTCCCCGTGCCTTTCTCCCCGAAGGGTGTCTGGCCCGGTAAGCAGCGAACCTCGCGATCCGCTACCACGCAACGACCAAGGTTCCGATGCCGTCGAAGATGAATCCGAAAATCCTTCTTCTTTTGCCCAGTCCCTGAACCTTCGCTTCCCTTCCTGGAACTGACGTTCCGATCCGTTTTGCTCCGGCTCTTAAGGCCTTGCACCCGTCGTCGTCCGGAGACGCCTGACGGTAATGCGACAGTCGCAAGCCAAGCGATTCGCCGCAAGGGAAATTTCCAATTTTGGTGAAATTTCTTGGGGATAAATCGTTGGATTTATTGGGGAAAAGCTTGTGGACAAGTCGAAAAACCAAATCGCGGCAACGCGCTGGACGGGGAAAACTCCCTGGCACATCCAAGGCAAGAAAATTCGTCAGGCCGGGGCGGATTCCGCGTTTCGGCTGCGATTCCGCCGACTCATCCGGAACTTCTGGACACAATTCTCTTCAGACCGATTCGCCGATCCGGGCGTTGGCGACCTGACCAGCAGCCTGGGGGAAGAGTCGATGTCGACAACATGTCGCCAGCCGTCAGGGACCAAGGCCACGAAGTGACCGGCAACGGCACTCCCGGTTCACTCGCCCATCTTCAACGCGTCGATGAACGCCTCCTGCGGGATGTCCACCTTCCCGAACTGGCGCATCTTCTTTTTCCCTGCCTTCTGCTTGTCCAGCAGCTTGCGCTTGCGCGTTGCATCGCCGCCGTAGCATTTGGCCGTCACGTCCTTGCGCAGCGCCGACAAGGTCTCGCGGGCGATGATTCGGCCTCCGATCGCGGCCTGGATCGGAATCTTGAACATGTGGCGGGGGATGAGTTCCTTCAGCTTCTCGCACATTGCGCGGCCCCGGGCCTCGGCCCGGTCGCGATGAACCATCATCGAGAGCGCGTCGACGGGCTCCTCGTTGACGAGGACCTGCATCTTGACAAGGTAGTCCATCTGATAGCCGGCAAGCTGGTAGTCGAAGCTCGCATACCCTTTCGTGACCGACTTCAAGCGGTCATGGAAATCGAAGACGACTTCGTTCAGCGGCAGGTCATAGGTCACCACGGCGCGGGAACCCGCGTAGCTGAGCTCTTCCTGAACGCCACGGCGGTCATGGCAAAGCTTCAATACGTCGCCAAGATAGTCGTCGGGCACGAGAATCGTGGCCCTGATGCGCGGCTCCTCGACATGGTCGATGTTCGCAGGGTCGGGCATGTCCGCCGGATTGTGCAGCTCCAGCATGGATCCGTCGCGCATGTGGACATTGTAGATCACCGACGGCGCGGTCGTGATGAGTTCAATGTCGTACTCGCGCTCGATGCGGTCACGAACGACCTCCAGGTGCAGAAGGCCGAGGAAGCCGCAGCGGAAACCGAATCCCAGGGCGGCAGACGTCTCCATCTCGGAGGTAAAGCTCGCGTCGTTGAGGGCGAGCTTCCCGATTGCATCGCGGAGGCCTTCGAATTCGCCGTTGTCGACCGGGAACAGGCCGCAAAAGACGACGGGCTGCGAGGGCTTGAAGCCGGAAAGCGGCTCCGGCGTGGGATTGCGCTCATGCGTGATCGTGTCGCCGACGCGGGTATCCCGCACCTGCTTGATGGACGCCGTGAGAACGCCGATTTCGCCGGGCCCGAGTTCCACAGCGTCCGCCATTTCGGGCTTGAGGACGGCAAGCCGGTCGATGCGGTACCTGGCGCCGGTCTGCATCATGACGATCTGGTCGCCCTTGCGGATCTTCCCGTCGACGACCCGAATCATGACGACCACGCCGAGATAGGGATCGTAGCGCGAATCCACCAGCATGGCCTTAAGGGGGGCATCCGGGTCGCCGCGAGGCGCGGGAAGGCGACGAACGATTTCTTCCAGCAGTTCGGGCACACCCTCGCCGGTCTTCGCGGAAATCTGGATCGCGTCGGTGGCGTCGATTCCTATCACCTCCTCGATCTGCGTGCTGACGCGGCCGGTGTCGGAAGCCGGCAGGTCAATCTTGTTCAGCACGGGCACGATCTCATGATCGGCGTCTATGGCCTGATAGGCATTGGCCAACGTCTGCGCCTCGACCCCCTGCGAGGCGTCGACGACAAGAAGCGACCCCTCGACCGCCCGCATGGAGCGGCTGACCTCATATCCGAAATCCACGTGCCCTGGCGTGTCTATCAGGTTCAGGACGTATATCTGACCGTCCGTTGCAGGATATTCGATGCGAACCGTGTTGGCCTTGATCGTGATGCCGCGTTCGCGCTCGATGTCCATGGCGTCGAGGACCTGCTCCTTCATGTCCCGCTCCGCCATCGTGCCCGTCATCTGAATGAGCCGGTCGGCAAGCGTCGACTTCCCGTGGTCGATATGGGCGACGATCGAGAAATTGCGGATATGCGACAGGTCAGTCATTGTCGGGATATGCGGCAGGCCGCTTCCGTTGGCAAGACGCGCCTGCGGACGCGAATCTCCAGCAGGCCCGGCACCACATGAACGATGCGCCATCGCGCGGCATCGCTCGCGAGACCCGAGGCCGGCGCGAACCATGACACGTTCGAACCGCAGGTTGCGGCACTGAGCCTGGCGCGGCGAGCACCCCCGAAACCGCAATGCCGGTTCCGGGCGAGGCTCTTCGGGAGCGCGATGCGAACCGCGCCCCGCCTTGCATCAGTCAGTCGTCGTCCTTGTTCAGGGCGGCGCCGAGGATGTCGCCGAGCGAAGCACCGGAATCGGAAGATCCGTACTGCTCGACAGCCTTTTTCTCCTCGGCGATCTCCCGGGCCTTGATCGAGAGATTGAGCTTGCGCGACCTGGCGTCGATATTGGTGACCCGCACGTCCAGCTTGTCGCCGATGGAGAACCGGTCCGGGCGCTGCTCGGCGCGGTCGCGCGAGAGGTCCGAACGGCGAATGAAGGACTTTGCGCCCCCGTATTCCACCTCGATTCCGCCATCTTCGATCGCCGTCACGACGACGGTGACGATCGAACCGCGCTTCACGCCGCCGACCGCTTGCGAGAAGGTGTCGTCGAGCGCCTTGATCGAAAGCGAGATGCGTTCCTTCTCGACATCCACCTCCGTGACGGCCGCCTTGACCTCATCGCCCTTGCGGAATTCCTGGATGGCCTCCTCGCCACGCCGATTCCAGGAAATGTCGGAGAGGTGCACCATCCCGTCGATGTCGTTGTCGAGGCCGACAAAGAGACCGAATTCCGTGATGTTCTTGACCTCTCCCTCGACATGCGAGCCGACCGGATGGGTTTCGGAAAACACCTCCCAGGGATTCCGCTGGGTCTGCTTGAGACCCAGGGACACGCGCCGCTTGGCGCTGTCGATCTCGAGCACCATGACGTCGACTTCCTGCGACGTCGAAACGATCTTGCCCGGATGAACGTTCTTCTTGGTCCAGCTCATTTCCGAGACGTGGACCAAACCCTCGACACCAGGCTCCAGCTCGACGAACGCGCCGTAGTCCGTGATGTTGGTCACGCGGCCATGATGTATCGAGTCAAGCGGGTAGTTGCGCTCCACCGCATCCCACGGATCTTCCTGAAGCTGCTTCATTCCGAGCGAGATTCGCTGGGTTTCCTGATTGATCTTGACGATCTGCACTTTCACGGTGTCGTTTATCTTGACGATGTCGGACGGGTGGCTGACCCTCCTCCACGCCATGTCCGTGACATGGAGCAGGCCGTCAACGCCGCCGAGATCAATGAACGCTCCGTATTCGGTGATGTTCTTGACCACGCCGTCAACCGCGTCGCCTTCCTTGATTCTCTCGATGACCGCCCTGCGCTGGCCCTCGCGCTCCTTTTCCAGGATCGCGCGGCGCGAGACGACGATGTTGCCGCGACGCCGATCCATTTTCAGGATCTTGAAGGGTTGCTTCATCCCCATGATTTCCGAGGGATCGCGTACCGGACGCACATCGACCTGGCTGCCGGGCAGGAACGCTACGGCGCCGTCAAGGTCAACGGTAAACCCGCCTTTGACCCGGCCGAATATAGCGCCCTCGACTTCGCCCTTGTCGGCATAAGCGTTTTCTAGCTTGTCCCAGGCTGCCTCGCGGCGAGCCTTGTCGCGAGAGATCACTGCCTCGCCGCGTGCGTTCTCCACGCGGTCAAGGAAGACCTCGACCTCGTAACCGACGTCGATCTCAGGGTCCTCACCCGGTCCTGCAAATTCCTTGAGTTCGACCCGGCCTTCCATCTTGTAGCCGACATCGATGATCGCTTGTCCGGCTTCGATGGCAATGACCTTGCCCTTGACGACAGATCCCTCGTCGGGCGTGTCGATTTCGAGGCTTTCGTCAAGGAGGGCCTCGAATTCCTCCATGGTTGCGTTTTGAGCCATGTGGCCTTTTGTTCCTCTATTCGTGTTTTCCGGCCAGGCGGTTGGTTCCGCCGGTCTTGAGTTGGTGCGTGACGATCAGGCGCGGGTGCCAAACAAGAAGGGCCGGTGTTCGACCGACCCTGCTCAAGTCCTTTGCCCACGACCGTTACCGCCGTTTCGACGGCAGGTCTATAGTTGGGAACTTCGCATATGGCAAGCACCCGACTGCACGCCGTCGAAGTTCAAGTCGGCGGCATGGGCCTTTGCCGATGATCCGCGAGCACAAGGACAGCTTGAACCGGTGCCAGCAACTGGATGCCGAGTTGCGCAACCGCGCAACCAATGCCGCTGAGCCGCCACCCTCGGGTGGTGGCCTGTCGAGCGTCCGCGCGACGCGTCGGACGCTCTTTCTAGCATTGGATATAGACCGCAGCAGCTAGAACTCACCAAGACGAGATGATCGCGATTGCGGTCCGATTGCAATTGTGCGTCAACTACCCGCCATTTGCGAGGTGCAGGCCCGACGGAATTCATCATGGGCTTGCCTCGAACCGGGGGTTCCTAGAAAATCCGTCCGCTGGTATTGTATATGACAGGGATTTGGTAAATCGTATTACCAGCAAAGAACCAACGATTCGATGGAGGGAGACCCAGTTTGCCCGAGGCAAAGTTGGCGCTTGAGGGCGTGCGCATCCTCGACTTCACGCAAATGATGCTCGGCCCGCTTTGCACTCAGACATTGGCCGACATGGGCGCCGATGTAGTCAAGATCGAGCGGCCCGGTGATGGAGAGTGGATGCGTCGGATGCCGATGATCGGCCAGTTCGTTGGAGACGACAGCGCGGCATTCCATGCGTTCAACTGCAACAAGCGCTCCGTCACAGTCGATCTGAAGAACCCTGATGGCATTGCACTGCTTTTGGATATGTCCAAGGAATTCGACGTGGTTACGGAAAATTTCCGGTCCGGCGTCATGGATCGGCTTGGTTTGGGTTACGAAGATTTCAGGAAGGCGAATCCCCGAATCATCTACGCCAGCGGCTCGGGTTGGGGCCCGACAAGCTATCTGGCGAAAAAGGGAATGCCCGGTCAGGACCTGCTTGTCCAGGCCATTTCCGGCGTTATGTTCAACACCGGCCGCTCCGAAGTTCCCCCGACAGCCTGAGGAACGCCCATCGCGGATTTCGCGGCGTCCCAGTCGCTTGCCATCGGCATTC
>JAJEGW010000096.1 GCA_022819605.1 Silicimonas sp.
GTGCTGGCCGAGCCAGAGGCCAGGCGGTTGGCGGGCCTGGCAGCGTCGCGCTTCCCGAAGATCGGGACGCAACTGGAGTGACGCGCCCTTCCGCGAGGCGTGTCGCGGCATTTCGGACGATCAGCCTTGCCGTGACCGAAGGCGGACGCCAGGCGACCCGGTCCTGTCCCCGGCCTTGCGGGCATCGAAACGATTCATCGTCTCCGCTTCGCCGCGCAGCTTCGCAAGTTCAGCGCGGGCGGCAGGCTTCGCCGCGTCCGGCAGCTTGTGCATCTGCACCGCCGCGTCGTCCAGATCGCCCGCATCGAGCGCAACCCGGAAAGCCCGGATCTTCTGCTTCGCGCTGAAACTCATGGTCGCATCTCTGCCCGATCTGCCGACGGATTAAAAGTGTCGCCCGCAGTTGCTTTGCCAATGCGCCAGCCTTGGTGCCGGTGATGCGGCCGACCCGCATTGCCATTGCACGGGGCCCGCGCTTTCGCAAGTGCCTAAGTCCGGCCTAATCGATGAGTCGCCAGCGAAAGCGGAGCATCGGCACACGACCTCTCATGCCCCTGGACCAAACCTCGTGATGCAGTTCGTACCATCCCTTCCCCAGGCGGACGACCTTTCCACCAACAATGCATATGGCCAGGGCAGCAAGCGGCATCATCAAGGGCGCTGCGAGGGGGATGAAGGCGGGGAAAGCCAAGGCTACGGCAGCAATGACACCGGATACTGCCGAGGAAACCGCCGCGGACTTGGCCACGTCATTGCCTATGCGCCGATGCATTTCCTCCCGGGTGATATCGCCCCGTTGATACTCGAGGCCGGATTCCAGAACCGAGATCACGCAAGATACCGCACCACCGACCAAGGCGGCGCCGAGCATCTTTAGTGCCACTTCCTCCAGCGCAGCGACAAACGCCGTCTCCGTGAGAACCTTGGACGCCGCCTCGATCTCGGCCACGGTCATCTGCTCCGCACCTCGACTCCGGTTCAGGCTGGCAACCTCGAATGTCCCGTTCGCCGCTTCGTCGCCGCCTCCCTTGCTGCGCGACGACATGGCTCCAATCGAAACCATCAAGACGCTTTGCCACTTCCTCCGGTCCGAGAGCACGCAACTGTTCCGGAATCGATTCCCAAACGAGCCGGGCTTCCTCGAAGCCCCTGCTGGTGCCTCGGGTGCCAGCGTAAAGGAATCTCGCGGGGTCAGTGACGGAAATCCAGTCCTGGTTTGAGACATATCCAACCACAGCCTCACACCCCACAAAGACCCCGCTCACCCCCCGATGGACAAGGGCGCTGCCCTTTTCACGGGCAACTGTTCCAGAAGCAGCGAGCCCCCCAGCGGCACGTACGGCATTGGAACGAACAGCTGTGGCAGCGGTGTCCCTTACCGACTCGACGGCCGCAGCCGCCCGTTTGATCCGACCTGCCGCCGTCTTCCTGGTCTTTTTCGATTCCTTCCCCATAGTCTTTTTAGTGTCGGTGTGTAAGCCGACACTAACCGTGATATTGTGGCATGAGTCGCTCTCGGGGCCTATCCCGAACTCGTCTCGACCTGCATTGCCGCCGCTCGCGGATGTGCTTGATGCCGTCATCTGCCAGTGTGTGCAGCGTCGCTGGCGGGATGCCTCCGGATTCGACCCCATGAAGCGGGATCATGTCCGGATACCTTCTCGCTTGAATTTGGCCATCAACTCTTCCTGCATGCCGGTCCCCTTTGCTGAATTGCACGCGCCGCAGAGCAGTTGCAGATTGTCATGGTTGTCCTGCCCGCCCTTGGCCTGCGGCACTTTGTGATCAATGGTGAGGTTGCGGAACGGGAACGCCATCAGGCATCCGTTGCGTATCCCCCTGTTTCCCGAAGAGCGTGTGCTTGTGGCCAGTCGGGCCTGGATGCGGCCAGAAGTCTGATAGTGTCGGAATGTCCGTCCGGCGGATCACGTCGTCGGACAGCGGACCTCGATCTTCTCCCAACCTCTTCAGAACCAGCTTTGCGGTCAGGGGGCTGAGGTCTATGCCAACCCAATGCCTGTCCAGCCGGTCCGCCGCGACAAGGGCTGTCGCGCATCCGCAGAACGGGTCAAGGATGATGTCGCCGATGTTCGAGCTGGCGCGAATGATCCGGTTCAGCAGGGCAAGCGGCTTCCGCGCGGGATACTTCGTTGACTCCTTCGACTGTGCGGAAATCGGCCTGATATCCGTCACGACATCCTGCACCTGCTTGCCTGGCATCTCTAAAGGCATCTCTTGAACCCGGGCTTTCCTCCAGATTTTGGCCAGTGAATGCGGCCCATGCCGTCCAAGCTGCATGCGTCGGAACCGGCAAGGTCTCCTTGCCTGGAAAAGACCTTGAAGGCGCCCGGTGGCGGTGTTCGGTGTCGATGCCGCGCCATGGCATGCCGGACTCCCCGTTGCGCCGGCCGGATGCGGTGAGGTCTCCGATCCTGTGCCGCCCCTTGTCGTCATGATGCCGGTAGAACTTTTCGACATATCGAGCTTAATCTGTCGTGGGAGGCTGACCTAACATTATGTTGAGCTCAGCTCGTCGGTGCGGTCGGCGATTCGCTGAGCCGGTTCGCGCAGCTGGTCCACCGTCCAGTCGGCGGCGTAGCCCTCCGTCACGTCCGACGGACGGGCGTGGTTCACCAGCCGCTTGGTCAGCGAGCGTGGCAGCATCAGCTCGCGCTCGGCCACCGTGATGAAGGCGTTGCGCAGCCCGTGGAACCAGAAGCGGGTCCCCGCCGCTTCGCCGATGCCTTGATAGAACCGCGCAATGTCCGCGACATGGCCCGCCCGCGCCTTCTTCGGCGACGGGAACACCCAGCCGGACGGCGCGGTCTGGCCGCAATCCGACCGGAGCCGCTCGAAGATGGCGCCGAGCTGCCGCGTGACCGGAAGCTCGAGCGGCTCACCCGACTTCGTTTCCTCGACCCGCAGGATGCGCCGCTCAAGGTCGACCCGCTCCCAGCGCAGCGACACGACCTCGCCCCGGCGCATGCCGGTGTAGAGGCCGATCAGGAAGATGTCGCGGAGCGCGGGATTGACCACGACCGCCTCGATGCCTGCGCGCCAGCGCGGCAGCACCTCCGCCGGGCCCGGGATCCGCCGCCGCCGCTTGGGGTTGAAGCGCCCGCCCGCCGCCAGCCAGAGATCGACCGGGTTGCGCAGGCTCTCGTGGTCCGCGCAGGGCCGGCGGTAGACCGAGCGCAGCATCGACATCGCCTGGTTCCCCGTCGCCCAGCCGTG